>NZ_JASVWV010000019.1:0-31666 GCF_030286765.1 Proteus faecis | reverse complement strand
AATGCCTCCGGATTACAGCGGGATAAATCCGCTATCAGTTCCCGTATCGTACAGGCTCTGGCCATTATCCTGCCTCCGGCACATCAATGCCTTCCGGTAACGTCAGGATAAGATAAGGGAATGCCTTGCTGACATAGTCCAGCACCGGTTGCCAGTCCCGGATATCCCCGTCAGAAGAGACCGAAAAATATCCCGGGCACAGGTTGTGCAGCAGCAGTAATGCCGCCACCACAAACACGTCATAAGGTTTATACGCCGTCTTGCAGCAATCCCAGTAGTCCTCAACGGGGATTTCGCGCTGTACAATAAACGTCTCATGATTCATGTCATCAGCCGCATTGCCGTTAAAACAAAGTGCCTCACCGTCATCGGTGAATAATGAACCATCGTTCAGCCGGTTTTCACCCAGACCATCACACAACACTATGATTTTATCCAGGTATCCGCCGCATATCTGCTCTGCGGATATAGGATTGGCCAGATAGTGGTGATAGAGCTTGTCCAGATGTTCACGGAAGTTCTGCCACATCAGGGGGTCAACGCTTTGTTTTTGTGTAAAATAATGTGTATATCCCATGTGATAAATCCTCATTCTGATTAAAAAATGGCGGATTCATCCCCTGACGGAAATCAATCCGCCGGGCGGGGTCATAATAAAAAGTCAACAGTGTTGTCAGTACGACAAATCAGCGACACCAGGCATAACGCACCTGCGCCAGCTGGTATGTCAGTCCAAATCCGGCACGGTATGCCGCTTTTGCGGAACAAAATGTCCTGCTGTCCAGCGAGGTCATCAACGAATGAAAGCGGTATTCTTTCGAATGTGCGCCCAAACGTACGGTAATGCGAACCCTGAATTGCCGGGGATTCACTTTCACCACCGTCGCACGGTAAGCGCGCCGGCCGGTCCGGTTAATTATCCACGGCAATTCATCGGGTATCCCTGACGGGACAAACGGTATACGGTCATAAAAACGGTACAGCCGCTGCATGATCAGGCTCAGAAATGAAAACGGTTTGTTTTCAGGCAGTAAAACAGACATGTGTATTTCTCCGGTAAAAAAAGACGGAGAAACCACCACCTGACGGGGAAGTTTCCCCGTCGGTGGGTAAGTTAAAACAGAAAATGGTGGCGGATTAATTACTCAGTTCAATACCGATGAGGTATTCATCAGCCATCTCCATTGCCATCCATTCAGTGACAGTCTCATCCTGGCCGGCTTCACAGCCTTTCTGCCAGACCGCTGCATCAATCCGCTGACCGATATCCGGTAAACGGCGAAGCAGACATGCCGGCCAGGGTCTCATCAGACCATCCGCCTGCCATAGTAATAATCTGCCGTAAGCAAATCCGGCATCATAAAGCGTACACTGCATCAGCGAAACGGAATGAGGACGGTTTTGCTCTCCGGCATACCTTTCAGCCAGTTTCAAATCAGCCTCAACATTTCGCAGTATCCGGGCTTCCTCAACCAGCCACATCAGCCATTCCCAACCCCGGGAATAGCGACAGACGTGATCGGCCACAAAGAACAGCCCACGGGCAATGCCATCAATCAGGTTAAATAACGTCATCGGAGCTTCTCCTTTATCAATCACGGGAAAAGCCCCACGGGCCTTATTCCCGTATGGGGTCGTAAAATCAGTGAATCTCCTTCGTTAAGCACCAAACATCAGCGCCTCAACCGGATCTTCAAACTGTGCATTTTTGACCGCGTCGTTGTAAATGCGACGAAAATCAGACGCATAAGGTGTTTGCTCAGCCGCATCCCAGACTACGCGGACCCTTTTCTCAAGATGTGGACGGGTAAAATCAGCCTCAACGGATAACACGCCCAGTTGCTCTGCAACGGCACTGATTATCCAGAAGTTCGGCGGAAAATTATCTTCGTCCATACACTCGCCAATATCCAGATGGACAAAAGCAAGAACCATGTCGAGATCACCTGACAGGTGATGCAATAGTGTGAGATAGTGCAAATCGTCAAAAAAAGACGATTGGGGAAATGTAGATACCCTCATTGAATTTCTCCTGAAAAAACGGAGAAATTCCCTGATGACGGGAGATTTCCCCGTCAGTGGGCAGGTTATATGAAACGTTGCGTAAAAATAATCCTGATGATAATACAGTCTGATTATCACCCTCCGTCAATTTCAAGGACGAACGGAGTTCTGTCATCGCCCGTAGGCCCTCGTCTCAGATGACCCGAGGATTGGCAGTAGCAATCACCCGTAGGCGTTCCTCTCAGATTGCCGGAACATTGGCATCGCTGTCACCCGTAGGCGCTTCTCTCAGACAACCGAAGCATTGGCAAGTTGCATTACGCAACGAGATAAGCAGATTCATTTTTAGCCGTTTTTTTATCTTTGTCAATCCTGCCCATTCAGGATTTTTACCACTTCTCTGATCACCCGTACTCCCCCTTTACGGGTAATATGTATTCCATCATCAGTTCGTACAGTTTCATTATGAATAACAGATTGCCATTGCGTTCCTAATATATGAGGCTGATTAATATCCAGATAATGAATATTTAATAACATCGCACTGTGTTTAATTATATGCCGGGTATGTATTAAATAACGTTCATGTTCCGGATTTTTTAAATGTGGTGGAGATATCCAGACAATTGTCGCTAACGGATTTTCACTTTGAATTTCAGCAATGAATTGAAATACCAGACTGTAATATTTGAGCCATTCATCCGAACCATATTGAACAAAATCATTTGTTCCGAGACTAATAATCACATTATCAAACTCCCGCAAATCGAAATTATTCACAAAAGCGATCCAATCTTTTTTGTTTTTATTTATTAAACCCGAACCAGAAACATATTCTGTTTTTATCTTTTCGTCCAAAATATATTTTGCGGACTTTTCATAAACAGCCGTTAACGAATCACCTAAAAATAATGTCTTCGCCATTAACGGAAAACAAAAAGCAAAATTAATAAATAAAATAATTAAATAGGCTTTCATTTTTATCTTATTCCTCAACATCCCCTTTCTGACTATAAACTCGTTTAATATAATCGCCACGACCGTCACCATGCCCTAAATCCATGGAGGTTAATGCATAAGATTCTTTTTGACTGAATCCCTGACTGA
This sequence comes from Proteus faecis, assembly GCF_030286765.1. Taxonomy (NCBI): domain Bacteria; kingdom Pseudomonadati; phylum Pseudomonadota; class Gammaproteobacteria; order Enterobacterales; family Morganellaceae; genus Proteus; species Proteus faecis. The sequence continues at coordinate 28,555 of NZ_JASVWV010000019.1, read as the reverse complement.
GATAATATTTTTCAACATCCTGAGCATAGGCATACCGTAAACCATGATTTGATTCTTCGTGAATAAATCCGCCTATCCGTCGCATCACATTAATATAACGATCTTTGGCAGAATGTAATGACGGACGATTAATTAAATAACCGTTATGTTTATCCGCATATTCAATGGCTTTATTAATTAATGTTAATACACGGGCTTTATCCGGCACTAATGCTTCACGGGGTCTGCCTCCTTTTGTACCAAAAACCACATGAACACGATCTTTACCGTTTTTAAGCGCCTGCTGCCAGGTCCGTAATGATTTTACTGACTGCACGGCTTCTTCATTTCTCAGCCCCAGACTACGGGATAACTGCATGGTTAATGCCACTCCCTGATCATAAGGCTCAATCCGGGCGAGCGCTCCGTGAAAGCGCTCGTCCGATATCGCGGTACGGGTGCCAGCCCTGCTGGCACCTGAAATCCCCAGCGCCTCATTACTGAGGCGCTCATGTTTAGGGTCAGCCAGTTTATGACGTCCGGCAACACGAAATATCGCCCGGATAGCCGACATTTCGTTTTGACAGGTGCGTAAACTGATATTCTGTTCTCTACGCGCATGGATATACATTTCAATATGGCGGGATTTCAGTTGCTCAACAGATCGTATCTGAATATTCAACCCAGCCAGCTCTGCCGCAACCCGTTCTGCAATTTTGACCCGGTCTGCAATGGTTTTAAAGCTCCCTCCGGCCTGACGTGCAAGGATATGCATTTCACGGGACAGGGCTTTTGCTCTTCTGGACATTCTCTGATTCTCCGCCTCTTTCTCTCTCAACGGGTTACCTTTTCCCAGCGCGACGGTTTTATATTGCGCATCCTGCGACCTGACAGATACCTGAGCACCGGGGCGATAAAAGGTTGAGTTGTTGAGAGGTATCAAATCAGTTCTCTGAACTGTTTGCGGTCATCAGACCGGTCCCTGTTATCAGGGCACCTCCGTCCGTCAGTTTCCTGACGTCGCCTTGGTATCGTGTCGTTTTTTCTCCTTTTTTCATAATGTTATACGTTTTTATCATCATATAAACGTTGAGCGTTGAAAGACTTTCAGCCGTTCTGAGCAATGCATTACATGTCTGTCAGATTGTCAGTTTTGCTGTAAGACCAGTATTGAAGCGTTCTGAGCGTATGCACTTGCGTGCGTCACTTTGTCTTCATTTCACTTGACGAAAGTGACGCACGCCCGTCATTCTGCTGCTCAATGTATTGCTCCGAAGATGCCACTTTCCAAAGCTGCGCAATGGAAACGCGTCATACCGGGCATACAAAGGTTGCAGAAAGCAGGACGTATTCGTCAGAACACATCAGAAGAGGCAGATACACGTTATCGCGTACTCTGCTTGTTTGTGGATATCCGGGTAACCGGATAGCAGTGACATGGTCACTGAAGCGCAGTTAATCCTGATGATAACCCTGTTCGGTTATCACCCTCCGTCGATTTCAAGGACGAACGGAGTTCTGTCATCGCCCGTAGGCCCTCGTCTCAGATGACCCGAGGATTGGCAGTGGCAATCACCCGTAGGCGTTCTTCTCAGATTGCCGGAACATCGGCATTGCTGTCACCCGTAGGCGCTTCTCTCAGACAACTGAAGCATTGGCAATGTTGCGTTATGCAACGGTATAACACGATAAATTTAATCAAACTTTCTTTTTTTCGTCAATACAGAAAAGAGGGAATATTTTCCTCTTTTCTACCTACTTTCAAACACTAAAATCAGCTATATGCTTAATTTATTACTTCAGCACCAAAACAAACTTTATTATTGATAGAACAAAACCATAAAGAACCTTCAGTGCAATAAAATAACAAGAGAATCACGAAAACATAGATAAAATCATTCAACTCAGAAAAGACAAAGTTTTCTGTAGAAAACTACTCATGATTTATAAACATTCAGTATTTTCAAATAGATTTATTTGTTAACTAAAAAAGAAATATCATTATTTATGTAAAGAAAACGAAGTGAATGTTAGTGTTCTTGCGTATTATCTGATCAGGTAAAGTTCAAGTTTTATAAAATGGAACTCTTCTAAAGCCAACCGAAAGTGTTTTCAAAAAATTATACTTATACTTATACAGATACAACAACCATAGTAATTACACTACCCTGAGAAATCATATAATGACCAGTAGTACGATATCCTATACTCAAACTCGGTGATAACTGTCTGGTTAGTTCCAGTGTAAAACTCTGGTTATGTGAGTCAAATTCGCATAGCTTCGCAACCTCAAAATCAAATATATGGTGTACTAGTGGATATAATGCTTTGAACAAACTCTCTTTCGCAGAAAAAACTATATGCAACATTGTCTCAAATGGAAGAACGTTTGCTGTCAATAAGGCACATTCGTCATCTGTAGCAAAATTATTAGCAATCTCCTGTATTATGTAAGGACGAAAAATTTCAATATCAACTCCTAGATTTATACTTGTGTAATTTGGCGTAAGAACAGCAATAGCCAATGTTTCTGTATGAGAAATACTTCCTCGCCAACCAATTGGCCAAATAGGTGCGCGATCTGCACCAGTAGCAACAACACCATTATATCCAACTTCTTGTAACAACTGTCTAGCAGCATAACGTCCAGCAAGATACTCTGCCCGACGTTTTGTAACAGCTGATTTCAATATATCCGGAAACGGAAGCATGAAATGAACAAACAGGGAGTCACTATAAACAGACTTATCATACTCTACCAGACAAACGCTTATTTCTTGATATTTTTTCGCAAAGCCAATGCCCTGCTGGCGAATAAATCCGGATGTGGTAATACACTCTTCAAAAATAAACATATTCTTTAATTACCAAAAGTTACTTTGTATTTTGGCTGCTCCAAAAAGAGAATAAAGCAACATGCGAGCATATGGATATACCAACATGCAGAATTCATTCTGATATCCTCAAAATTTATAAATGATGGATATATTCCCATTTATTAAAATTATTGGTTCTAAAAGGCTAACTTTGAGAAAAACGCGAGTCTACTGCTTCCGCCAGCATAGACAATAACTGCACACTATCCATCCAGCTCAGACAAGGATCGGTGATCGACTGCCCATAAGTCAAAGCCTGCCCTGAAATAGCCGACTGAGAGCCCTCTATCAGAAAACTTTCCACCATGACGCCAGCTATAGCCTTCTCCCCCATGCTAATCTGCCGACAAACTTCCGTTGCGACCATTAACTGATTACGTGCTATTTTCTGGCTGTTACTGTGGCTAAAATCGATCATCAAATACACAGGTAGATTGTAAGCATGCAGCCTACCACACACGGCGGCAATATCCGCTGCATGGTAATTCGCTTTTTTCCCCCCACGCAAAACTATATGGCCGTGAGCGTTGCCCTTAGTCTGATAAACCGCCATCCGCCCATGTTGATCTTGTGAAAAAAATGTATGTCTATTGCGAGCAGATCGAATGGCATCAATAGCGATGGCAACATTACCGTCGGTACCATTTTTAAATCCGATTGGGCAAGATAATGCTGACGCCATTTCACGGTGTACTTGGCTTTCCGTCGTTCGCGCACCAATCGCCCCCCAACTAATTAAATCGGCGATGTAGCGCCATACCAGCACATCCAAATACTCTGTGGCGGTGGGAAGCCCAAGCTGATTGATATCTAGCAGCAGCTGCCGTGCAGTTTCTATACCACGGTTCACTTGGTAACTACCATCCAACGCCGGATCGGAAATCAATCCCTTCCATCCCACCACCGTACGTGGTTTTTCGAAATAGGTACGCATAACGATTTCCAGTCGATCCTTATACAGCTCGCGCTGGATCGCAAGCAGCCCAGCATACTCCTGTGCAGCATCCCTATCATGAATTGAACAGGGTCCAATCACGACCAGCAACCTTTTATCTTCCCCATTCAGAATGCGTCCAATACGTTCACGTGTTCCAATAACATTATTAATAATGTCAGCAGATGCTGGTAATTTCGCCGCTAATTTATCGGGAGTTACTAAATTGTCGATACGCAATTCATCTATTTTGTACATAATGTTCCCTGTTACAATATGGCATACATGTTCATACAATAAAATCTTTAATGAATTTGTAGGACAGACTTTTATGGAGAGCACATTTTTTAGCGGTTAAGAATAACAATTCGGATAACCGATCTTTTAATATTTCACCGCGCGTTTTGACTCCCATAATATCTTTGGTTACCTGGAATTGAATATACGCCAGTAGGTCATGTTTGTAAGGATAAGGAGCCCCAAACCGATCTGCAATCACCATGCCTGACGCTACTGCCCCTTCATGCCCCCCTAAGCTGGTGTCAACACCACAAAACCACATGTTGGACTTGCCCTGTATTTCTTTAAGACGCATCTTGTGCGCAAAATCTCCTGGCAACTGTCTAGCCACGCGCCAGCGGCAAGTTTTTATCTGTTTTTGATGATCAATGGGCATTTTGGGGTCGAGAGTCACCAACAACGGCGTGGTGAGGTGTCGATATGGTGATAACGTGTTAATCACACGGGTGACACTCCCGCCTGGCGTTTCAGCAGAAAAATCAGTGAACTGGCAATAGTTGAAGTAATGCGGTTCCGATTTCTCTCCCAGATAACGCGTGTCATGATGAGCCACGCTCTCGATATCGTGATAGGTGAAATAGGAGAGGATCTCCCGTTGCTGCGCCGTTGCCTCAGTCAACAGCGACAGGGTTACTTCCGCCGAAGTGGCAAAAATCACAGCATCAAAAATATCCTCTTTTCCCGAATGACATAATACAACGGCTTTGTCACGGGATTTTACCCACTGTACCGGCGTATTCAGCCGCACGCGATCTCCCAACTCGTCGGCCAGGCATTGCAAGTAGCGATTCATGCCGCCAACGACCTTACGCCAATAACCGGGGGCAAAGAACGAAACCAGATTAGCGTTGAATGACAATGCGAAAAACATCAGCGGATAACTACTCACATCGACATTGCAACCAGTAGAAATACTGATCATTGGATAGAGTGCCTGATACACAAACCCAGACGAATAACCATTTTCCGCCAGGTAATCCGCAATTGACATCGTTTTATAACGCGCGTTTCCGGAACTTATCACCTCTGACATGCCCAGCTGAAAACGACTAAATTCGCTCTCCATGGCCTGACGCATAGAGCCATCGTAGTGAACATTACTCCAGCACTGCTCTTCTTCGGGGAAATAAGCGTGGAACGACGAAGGTGCCACATAGTTTTCGATACCTAAGTAATTCAGTAAATTAAAAACATTCGGTGCAACCCGTTCGTTAAAGTACTCTACGCCCATATCCACGGGAATATTCTTTTGTTCATTGGTATCAACAAAGCACGTATAAACATGCCCGCCGATATAAGGGTTTGCCTCAAACACAGTTATATTATGCCGGTCGCGCAACTGCCAGGCTGCTACTGTACCCGCCGCACCACCACCGATAATAGCAATGTTTTTTTTCTTCATTGTGTACATGTCTCCAGTTTCGGCGTCCGCAGCCAATGAAAACATCTTTTCATGCCCATGCATCTTTGTGTAAACTTTATTTCTATCAATTGTAGTCGCCATATTTTCAAGTCCATAACGCGACTGATGGGATAACGTTTACAATAGAAATTTCGCGCTTGCTGCTCTTCTTCCGCACATAATGGAGTGATGTGAGCCAGATATTGCACTCCTTTCATCGACATCATTGATTTCACCGATGATATAATAGTTCCGGAGACTATTGGTGCCTTAAGCATTAACTGCGAATGGCGTGAATTGATATCACTCATCAAGTACAGTACCATTTGCTCTTTTTGGAATTGATAAAAACAACTTGCAGACCACACCATCCCTTCCGCAGCGACACTGAGCGTTAATACACGCTCCCGATTAATGAATTGGCAGATTTCACGTAATTGCTGTTCGTTATTCATAGTCTCTCCTTAGCATGATCTACGGATGATGCTCTGAATACGTTGATAATATTCTCTGATCCGTAGCTCAGGAGTGTTGCAATATTTGCTCTGCAATGGCGCCGGGGTTTTCACCGCTGATGATCAAGGATACCGGTATTTTACGCTGTAACTTCGTACTAATAACGCCTGCTGAAATTACGGCCAGCGCCGAATTGCCTCCACGATCAAAAAAGCTTGATGTGGCGTCAAATTCTTTGCATCCCAATATGGTAGCGAAAACCTGACAAACAGTCTCAACAATGGCTTGCCGTTGGACATTGTCCTGCGCTTCCGAAGAGCCGGCTGCGTCATGGTGCAACGTATTATTCCAACAGGGATCGGGCAGAGACTTTCTGTCAAGCTTGCCGTTCGGCTGGAGAGGAAATTCAGGCAGTACTACGAACAGATCTGGCACCATATAAGCGGGCAACCTATCAGCTAAATAAACCTCCAGCGACGCTTTGCTCAATGAGGCTTGGCTGACAATATATGCGGTAAGCATATCATCTCCCTGCCCTTCAAACGGCCTGGCCACCACCACTGCGCCAGTGATACCAGAGATATTCTCCAGCTCTTGCTCAATCTCGCTCACACCGATACGATTACCGCGAATTTTAATTTCCTCCTCACCACGTCCAAGCCACTCTATTTTTCCCGACTCGTGCAAGTGAACGCGATCCCCCGAGCGATAAAGCCTCAGGCCGGTTTGTTGGTGAGTGATAAACACTTTTTCTGTCCCTTCGCTGTTGCCGTAATAACCTTGTGCCAGACCGAGCCCCGAAATATAGAGTTCCCCCTGCTCGCATGGCTCAAGTGCTTCGTTAAGCACATGCAATTGAGTATTCGCCAACGCTTCGCCGATGGAAATATAATCTGCGTCACATTCTACACATTCGCACGATGTCCAGATTGTTGCTTCCGTTGGACCATACATATTCCATAATTTGCCACATACCTGGCACAACTTTTTCGCCAATGCCAACGGCATCGCCTCACCACCGGTCAGCAGCGTCATAGAAGCTTTAGGACGCCATCCAGTTGCCCACAAAATTTTCCATAGGCTCGGGGTCGCCTGAATGAAATCGCATTTCTCAATCAGAGGGATAATGCCTTCGATGGCGCTCACTTCATCATTGTTAGCCAACAGTACCGCCCCGCCAACGCTCAGAGGCAGGAGCAGTTCAAGAATGGAAATATCAAACGCTACCGTGGTATGCGCCAAAAAGATATGGGATGAGCGCACTTCCAATCGCTCGGCAACAGCGATTAAGAAGTTGCGTAGTGCTTGATGTCCGATGCTAACGCCCTTAGGTTGCCCAGTAGAACCACTGGTAAACAGGATGTAAGCAATGTCATCGTACCGCCTGGTGACACAAACCATCTTTCCGACCGCGCTAGGTTCGGGATATACCACGTTCTGGTGCAACTGTCGCGCCAGAACGTTCTCGTCCGGATGAATGAGCAGTACTTTCGGTTTGGCAACATCGACGTAGAGTTTCAGCCTGGACAATGGATAGGCTGGGTCCAGCGGGACAAAGGTGGCCCCAAGAGCCAATGTAGCGACCATCGCCGGGATCAGCCACTGATCGCGATGCAGCAATAACCCGACAACGTCATTCGGGCCAACACCAGACTCCTTCAGTTGCTGCTGTACGGCAACGACACGCTGCCCGAATTCAGTGTAATTCATACGGCTCTCGCCGTTGATTAGCGCAGTTTTCTCTGGATGTGTAACGATTGACTGTAAAATCAACTCGGCCACGTTGCCAGTTTCACTGATATTCACACTGCGGTTTCCTGTCATCAGGTCTGACATGAGAATCTCCTGTTGGCAAATCATTTAGAAACGTGTTGGCATCGTTATTCAACTGCCGAGAGAGGACATAATATCGTCCACCCACTGTTCATCACGAAATGAGGCCGATACACCGCAAAAATCCATATTTAGACTGCGTAGGAACGGTCCAATGCAAATGACATCCGCCACGTTGAAGCTCTGCATCTGCCGAATCATCGCAGGAACAAATAACATTTCCGTTTCACCGCGTACGCACATCTGTTTGACTCCCATCGGGTCGTCAACTATGCCGATCTCTGGCAAGCAGGTCACCACCGGGTAACGCAGTGAAGGCAAAACGCGCTCCTTCAAATATGCGTCGACCTGTTCAGCGATTCGCCGGCGATAAGGGGTGTGATATGCCGAGTTGCACAACGCCGGTGGTAGTACCTCCAGCACACCTGAACCTTTCTGCCCACACCCCTCCAGCACCCGTCGCAATCCTGCAACCATCAGCAGTGAGCCAATACCGTGATGAATCAATCCATAATCAACAGCGATGCGCATTTCCGGCGGCTGATGATAGAAATCGCGTTCACGTTCTTCCGTCACCATCACAAATCCCACCGTTTCGTCTTCGCTCTCTGGTGTGTCGACCCGTAAGCTAATCAATGCGGTTGCGTCGTCCACCGTTAACCCTCCGCTTACGCAGAGTGCAGCCACCTCTCCAAGGCTGATGCCACCTACACAGCTCGGCGCACCACGTTGTTCAACGATATCGTCGGCAATGCCCAGCATGCCAGCGAGTAGTCCTAAAGAAACCACCTGCATGCATGATGTGTCATCAGGCAGCGGCGTCTTACGTAATATCGTGTTGACATCCACACCAGCCGAGCGTGCAACTTGCCCGAAACGAGCTCGAACCTGAGGGTGGTTATCGTAAAGACGCTGCATGTCTTTCATCATGTGGGAAACATCCGCAGGTCCAAAAATCAGCGCATAAGGGAGGGTCACAGTATCTCTCCTTTACTTTTATTTTCTGACCAAGATGGTGAGACACGAAATCCCCGATTACACATCAGAAAATCGCTCAGGTAGGCATCGTGAGGCACCGAGGGGGCCATCCAGGTAGTGGGAATATCGCCGATATAAACATTACTGATGCTGGCATCGGACAAAATCGACTCCAGCAACTGGGGGTGTCGAGACAAGACCGTCACGACCAGAGATCCTGATAGCATCGGTGCGCTGCGTATAGCGTGATAAGGCGCAACCGTCACACATGGGAAAGGCAACTCGCGCTGTACCCTCGGATCATCAGGCTCAGTCACCTCAGTCACCAGCGGATACACTATGTAGCCCTCCGGCATCGGATCAGCCTCAATTGGCGAGTCGAGCACAGTGCTCAACCAATCTACCGATTGCCGTGATACAAGTGGCAGCATCTCCAGCGGTAGCTGTTGCAGTGCCAGCTTTAAACGTCGACAAAAGTCATGCATATCTCCCTCTACTAGCACTGCACTGGCTGACACGCAGGCGGCACCTCCGAGATCGGTCATTGATTTTGCCACCAATGCGGCCGCTTCATCCAAACAAGCGTCAGCGCCGACAACAATCTTGGCACGCCCAGGCCCTTGCACGCGCACCTGGGGATGAAAACGGTATTTATCCACAATATCTTGGCCACCATACGCCAGCGTCAAATCAGATGAAGCCACCAGCTCATCCGCTCCACGATAGTCCGTGGGGATCAGCGCTACATAATGCTCCAATCCTGCTTGCGCCATAGCACGAACTACGCGTTGCGCCGTGAAGGGCTCGCGCGTAGAAGGCCTGACAAGAACACGGTAGCCCAGCGCTACTGCTTGCGGCCAAAGGGCATGAATGCCCGGCCCGTTACCAGCCGCCAGTACCGCGAAAACGTCACCTTTTCGGCTGAATAAACTGCATCCAGCCAGCGCCTGCGCATCGTACCTTGACCAGCAAGCACCTTTTGGCCTGCCCGCATCGATAATCTGCGACATATCGCGCAGTGCCTGTGCGATAATTGCCAAGGCGTTTTGCATCACCGCGATCGGTAATCCAGTGGTACGATGCACCCGTTGACAATACGCATCGGGTGACAGCCCCGCGATTGAGTCATGTTGAAAAGTATCCGCCGCACGTGCCATCGCAGCATGAATTTCCGCCAAGGATAAAGTGGGGGCCTCTCTCATCGAGCCAATAGTACGGTGGATATAAACTGGCGGAGCGATCGCCATTTCCGCGACAGGAGTACCGAGCAGATCCTGGACCGTGACTCGGCGCCGAGTGGCATATTCGCAACCCATAGCTACAGCCTCAATCTGCTCCACGGCTGAAGAATCAAAGGGAGAGTACATGGTTAATAGACCCCCTCAATAACCGTACGTCCGTCAATGACCGGCAACGGACCAACATCACTGACTGACGAGCCGGGAAAATCGTCGTTGCGCGGCCAGCGTACCGCTGTATCACGTTCCAGAATATTGGGGAAGAAGGCGTAACGGCTGAGATGATGCATGATAACTCGCCCACGTTCGCCAAACTGAACGGGATGCCGCGTTTGCGGTTCAACTACCTCCAGCAAGATATAGGGAGCAAAACTATCGAAAATTACTGAATCATTGGAATCCACTGGGCAACGTGCCTTGGCTTCTCCCAGTACCATCGTACTGCCATAGCTGGCGTTGATCGGCACCATCGGAAATACCTCCTTCTGCAGGAACACCAGTGTATCGGGATCCATTTGGGTCCCCCCCCAAGTAATTTCCTTCAAGGTCTGGTTCATATGCGCTACCAGCGCCGGGCGTTGCGCCATCCGTTCCAGAATCGGCGGAGTGGCGATAAGGTACTGGATAGACTGTGTGTACAGAATATCCTCGGCCTGTTCGACGATATGCGCAGCATAGGCTTGCATTCCTGCTATATCGTTGCGCTGAATGCATTTCTTGACCCAACGCGGATCTAAATCGACGCTAAAACACAACCCACCTTTAGCCCGGGCACGACGAGCGTTGATTGCGCCGACAATATGCGGGCCGGTGGGGACCAACGCCAGAGTATTGCCGGGCTGTTCGTCAGTGCCAGACCGCAGGCCGGACAAACGCCAGCTAACCAACTCGTCTAGCCACTGCTCAAACACAACGATGCGTTTCGGTTTGCCGGTAGTGCCGCCGCTTTCAAAAACGCCCGCCAGTGTCAAGTGATGCAAACCGCGCGGGATCAGCGCTTCGACTGGAATATCGCGTAAACGATCCGAGACATCGGGGAAACGCGCCAGATCGGCGAAGGTATTAACCTCATGCAGCGGATCAAAATCGATCGATTGGCGCATTTCCAACCAGAACGGCGCACCAGTTTCTGGTGAAAAATGCCATTTCATCATTCCCGTCAGATGGGTAGTAAAGTCAGGTAAATTCATCATATTTTCCCATAGTTACGGCTGTAACCAAGTGCTTCGCCATTCGTTCCGGTGATACTCGGCCCGCAGTCGCCGGTGCAGACGATCAGAACTGGCGGCCCAAAACTCCACCGCCTGCGGTATCAATTGGTAGACGGCGAAACGCTCAGGGCAGGGCAACGCTCCCCTGCTCTCAAGAGCCTTTGCCGCCCGACGCAACGTCTCACTGTCCAACAGCGGTTCACTTTGATGAGAAACTGTCGACATCGCATGCAACGGAATCGGGCGTTTTTCCCAAACCGCCTTGGACACGGACTGCGGCTGTCTAACCACTCTGCCGCTGACTGAGAGCTGCCGTCCCAACTCTTTCCAGTAAAAGTGAGCGCAAGCATGTGGATGGCTGTTGATATCCTGAATCTTGCGGCTACAGCTGTGAGTAGCAAACAGAATACCTCTTTCATCAAAATCGAGGATTGCCATAACACGCGAGCTCATTTCCCCCTGAGCGTTGGCGGTCGTTAGCACCATTGCACGCGGTTCTCTGACCTGTTCGCGTATCGCTTCCTGCACCCAGGCACAGGCGAGTTCAATCGGTTGATTCAGCTGTGTATGGAAAGGCAAAAAGTCCGTATCTACCTTGCCGCTGACACTTTCAAACGCACTGCTTCCCATTTTTCCTTCTCCTTCAAATTGCGTAGGTGCCCTGCGCTACTTGGATGGCTTGTCCTCCGGCATACAGCCGATATGTTCCGCCATCTCTATGTGCCATGCCGTACATTTTTGACGGATGCCCTATCTCTATCCCCTGCCAGATCTCCAGAGGCTGGTCAAAGTCGCTCCAGCCGTGCCGCGCCAAATGCAGCGCCAAAGGCCCGGCAGCCGAGCCAGTCGCCGCGTCCTCCACTACGCCGTATGCCGGTGAGAACATGCGTAGACGCCAGTAATTGCCGTCATGGCAGAAACAGAGCGCAGCCATATTCTCATGCTGCGCCAACGCTCTCTGATCGGGATTGAGGGCCGCCAGAGTTTGTATATCAGTGATGCCGACAAAGACGTGACGCGGCCCAACATCGTACTGTTCAATCGGCAAGGTGCTGTGCGACACCCCCAGCGCGAGCATCAGCGCTTCAGCTTGCGCATAAGGTTGGATTATCGGGGATGGCTGAAGCATATCGACATGTGCGACCGGCAAATCGCTGCGCAGCCTGGCATTCTCCAGCGTGAAGGGGAAAATGCCCTTCGCCGTTTCAATATTCAGGGTGGTTTTTTTCAACCGTAGAGACAGAGCCAGCGCTGTTCCCAGCAACGGATGACCGGCAAATCCCAACTCGTTCACCGGAGTAAAAATACGGACATGCGCATCCCCACCGCTACGAGGACATGACACAAATGTGGATTCTGAAAGCCGCATTTCTGCCGCGATGCGCTGCATGATTTCCGGTTCAAGATCATCACAATCGAAAAATACGGCGACCGGGTTGCCAGCCAGCACACGATCGCTGAACGCATTTACGATGACATAGCGGTGCATGTTTCCTCCCGATTCAGTAAAGACGCCCAAGGCGCGATAATCGATTCATTCAGGCAAGATGCGGCAACGATGAAACGCAGCCGCACATCTGGCTCCCGGCCGATCGCCTCAGCAGCCGCATTCAACGGCAACGCCGCGAGTTCGGGCTTATCATCGCGCCATACCATCACTGCCCCCCAACGCGGCGGCCCCTCATTCATAATCCAGTATTTGACCTGCAAGGCGTGAATTCGCTGCCAGGCGACCAAGTCGACCTGCTCAAGCTGAGCCTGCAGTTGCTTGATGTCCGGCTCGCCCGGCCCCAACTCCCACCACACGCATTCCATGATCATGAGGCCACCACCTGTTGGATTGATTCATAAAGGATCCGCGGCCCATCGATGGTCAACACCGACTCTGGATGGAATTGCATTGATGAAAAGCGCGGCCCGCGCAGGCCATAAATTTGGCCAGTCGCCTCATCCCGCGCGACGCGAATCTCACCATACTCGCTGGCTAACGTATTGCTGGTCGCCAGTCCGGTGAACGTGTTGTAAAAACCCACGCGTTCGACCTTCCCAAAAAATGGAATCTCTTTTTGGATCCCTTGATTAGGTAACGTCAGCGCAACTATCGGGTACCCCAAGATGGTGCACAGAATCTGATGACCGAAACAGATCGCGATAAAAGGTTGCCCTTCTTGTATCGCGGTCTTAATTAGTTTGCGGCTACAGATCACCCGTTCGTCGCTCAGATTACGTGGATCGCCAGGACCTGGGCCAATTACAAGCAGTTCATGCGGCTTGGGTTGGATAGGAGAAGTGTAATGAACAAGCCGGACGTTGAATCCTATCGCACACAACTGATACTTCATCATCGAGGTGAAGGCATCCTCGTTATCAATCAGCAGCACCTCGCCCTGATGGCATATCGAATTTGTACCGGCGTTATCACGCCAAAAAGCGGCCAGGCGATGGCTATGCTTTTGTAGCGCAATGGCGACCTGTTCATCCTGAAAAATGGACGTTGACTTGCCATTCACCCCCATGGCCCGCTGTAACGCGGCGGCCTTCGCCCGCGTTTCCGCCGCTTCTGCGTCAGGATCTGAAGTGCGAACCAACGTAGCTCCCACCCCTAGAGTTAGCGCGCCCGTCGGATCAATTTCACTCGTTCTGATGAGGATCGCTGAATCGATCGTCGGCTCACCGTCCTCATAGCCCAGCAAGGCGGCAAAGCCACTATAATAGCCTCGTCCGGATGCTTCATATTTGGCGATAACGCGCGCTGCATTTTCCAGCGGGCTGCCGGTAACTGTCGGCGCAAACATGGAAGACTGCAAAATTTCAGGTACGGGCAACGACGAATGCCCCTCAAGCCGATAGCCGGTATGCGCCAGACGCGACATCGGCGTTAAAAAGGGACCAAATGCCTTAACGTCGGCGTCGCAGATGCGAGTCATCATCTTCAGCTCTTCATCCAGCACCATCGATAGTTCATCCTTCTCCTTCTCATTGGATAAGAAGTCAAGCAGCCCTTCACGGGTAGGCCCGGAGGAGGGATAGCGATAGGTGCCACTAATCGGCGTCATGGAGACTCTTTGTTGCTGCAGCGTGATATGTCGCTCAGGAGATGCGCCTATCAACGTGACATCCCGGCACTGAATGAAAAAAGTCCAGTAAGCGCCGCTTTCTTGTAGCAGCAGGTTTTTAAAGAGAGTTAATCCCGTCTCGCAGCCATAATCTGTGAAGGTGGCAGTAAAGGCGCGGCGGATAACGAAGTTAGCTCCTTGACCAGTGCCGATCTCCCGCTGAATGACTTGAGCGACCATATGCGCATACTCATCGTCGGAAGGCTCAAACACGGCGTTGTTCACCTTCAATGGAGCATTGGGCAGCAAGGCCAGAGCCTCATGGAGTGGTACTTTATGGCTGCGTGTATTGATGAACGCAATGAGAGGTTTACCGTCGTCATTAACAGCATAGCCTCGTTCAGCAATCTGCCGATAAGGCGCGACAAGCAACGTTTGCTGCCCGTTGCCACCGCCAGCATTCGTTGGTAAATCAGCCAGACTCTGCAAACTGTTTAGATGCCGTTCTTCCCCTATGATTACTTCGATTTCGGGAACTGCGCTGTGCTCACATCTGAATAACAGCGCAAACGATTCATGTTTACTGCCATGCCGCAACAAAGAGGTGATTGCCGGATCTGTATTCATGCCGTCACCTCGCCCACCGATAATATCGACGCACAACATGAAGCGGCGTAAGTCAGCATGCGTTGATGGGCCGCCTGCGAAAAATCAGCTATCGCGTCCCGCACTAAAAAGACCTCAATATCCCTAGAGTAAGCATCCAATGCTGTGGTTAAAATACCTATTTGTGCATAAACACCACATATGATTATTTGATCACGCTGCTGGTCGGAAAATATATTCGCAAGCTCCGAAGAAAAGAACGCACTATATCGCCATTTTTTTAATACAGGCTCATTCGGCTGAGGAAATAATAATGGTGTGATTGCTGTGTGCATCGGATCGGCATCCATTCCCGCCCCCCAAAAATCATAAAGCAATCCACGCTCTTTGGCGTTCATACTACCTTTCTGACCTGTGTAAACCACGGGAATGGATTGCCTTCTCGCCCAAGCTAATAATTGCGCACAATTCGTCAACAAGGTATTTCGCAATAACTCAGGTAACGGGTTAAGGAAAAATTTTTGCATATCGTGAACTAAAAGCAAGCTCCTAGATGGAGTGATGCGCCAGTTCACTTTATTTTGCATTAACGATACTACCGAACAAAGATCATAATCTTCAATTTCAGGTATAGCCATATTATATCCCCGTCTTATTTAGCACGTAATAAGGAATTACATAAAAAAGAGACAAAGATGAATCAATCAAAAATATCAGGTTGGAATTCCTTCCCTGATTATTTTCGGTACTTCAATACCTAGTGCCCGAAATTGCTGGCAAGGATTCATAAACTCACGTTGAAGGATAATCCTTCCATTTTTAAACTGGAAATAATGAATGAAGTGATTTTGATAAAACCCTTTGGAGTAACCCTTAAAATTAATCTCTCCTTTACCATCACATTCAACCCAAAAAATATCTGGATCCTGTGTATCAAATATCTGCACATTGTACCAACGCCAGTCGGGGAAACAAGCCAACGACCATACTGCATGTTTAGCCAACTGATTTTTACTTTTAATAACTACCGGTTCGCCACTATCTGTAGTCCAAAGTCCACCACATCCCTCCTCATCAAACAGTTCGTGCCTAGATAAACGGGCTTGCCCATAAGTGTTCATATATTGTTCAACAATATTACGATTTCTCGCACGCACTTCACTTTCCATCATCACTGTTCCTTAACGCCTTATAAAATGAGATAAAATATCTATTCATTTATACGATGCCAGCCAGACGCCGTTGCCCCTCTTGGATGATCAATGCATTTAACGATTCCCCCAACAGCAGCCGCAACGGTGGCGTATCTGAGTCTACCAGCGCCATCATCGGTGCCACGGCGGCATCAGGAGCGGCCAATGGCAAACGTGGCCAGCTTTGCAGCATCATCTGCTCATGTGAGGGATAGGCCTGACCGCGTTCTGGGCGCACAGCCGAACTGCCAATCCAATCGGTCAGGTGTGGACCTGGTTCGACCAATGTGACATTGATTCCAAACTCTTTAACCTCCTGAGCCAGTGTTTCGACCATACCTTCCACCGCCCATTTTGTAGCGTTGTACATCGCCATGCCAGGTAACGCCAGCAAACCAGCAATGCTGGAAATCTGGACAATGTGCCCATACCCTTGTCTCCTTAAATATGGCAGCACCGACTGAATAACCCACAACGACCCCAGCAGATTGGTTTCGACAATCTGCCTAGCATCCTTTTCCGGCACATCCTCTAAAGGGCAAAACAAACCATAACCAGCATTATTCACCACAACGTCTATGCGCCCGAAAGCCTGGAAGCCGGTTTCCACCGCAGCCGCAACAGATGCTCGATCACACACATTCACCTTCACAGGCAAGAGATACTCGCCATACCCAGCAGCTAGCTCGGCCAATTTCTCCGGCTCACGTGCAGTAGCAATAACGCTATCCCCTCTTTTTAACGCAGCTTCAGTCCAGACACGACCAAAGCCACGAGCCGCACCGGTGATCAACCATATCTTTCTCATATGTCTCTCCTCGAGTGCTATAACAAACCTAGAGCCGATGTTCATCTATTCCTAAATAGATCACTGATATCAACTACTTGGAAAGATAACATCGGCCATTTCAATTACAACCTCTCGATCCCACTTGTGTCCGTTGCACATAGGCGAATACGATGTCCATCAGGATCAAGTGCAACAAAAGTGTACCCAAACTCCAATTTGCTTGGTGGTAATGCCATTGGTATATTGCGGGCTTTAAAATCGCGATAAATAGCATCAACCTCCTCGTTCGAAATATCACTCAGGCACAGTTCAAACCCACCGAATGCTTGCTGGGGTTGCGGCTCAATATCATGCTTGGATTGCAACCCTAAAATAAAGCCATCGTTCAGAGAGAATACGGAGAATCCAGGGAAAGATTCGATCGGCCCCTTGCCCAAAATAGATTCATAAAATGCGGTACTGACTTCTACATTATCGACGTATAAAATTACACTATTAGGCTTGAACATATACTTCTCCTGTAGACTATATAACGTTAGATTTTTCAATAAAACTCATATATCTCAATTAAGTATATTATGAATATAAAATTAATCATGACCAAGGAAAGAGTAAGCGCGAGGAAAAGACCGTATAGAATGAAATGTTCTTTGCAATACCCACCCACAACATATGAGTAGCGAGAAAAAACCATATCTACATATCGAATTGTGCTAACAAAAATATTCAATATGAAATTATTAGTATGATAATTATTAAGTAGCCAACTCATAGTTACTCTTCCTTTGTGAATGGCGTTTTATAATAACTATTAATACAATTTAACAACTCTCAAAATGCTATACATTTCCTTACAATAATAGTTCAAACAAACCAACAATCAAAAGCAAAATTTGTACACAAAATAACACTTATTGATCTACATCAACAAAATGTCATTTTGTTATTTTTCCATTGGCGTCATCACTAATAATTATGTAATGAAATATATTTTGCTTGTAAATGCTAAATAGGGGATAAAAATGGATATCACAACAGCACCACACTGTCAGTTTAGTAGAGAAAGTATTTCTTTCTTAAGTGAAGTAAAACGGCAAAACAGTAAAGAGTGGTTCGATAAAAACAAGTCTATATATAAATCATGTTTGCTGGAGCCTTTTCAAAAACTAGTTAAAGAACTCACACCTACAATGCAAAGTATAGACCCCCATATTGAAGTGAGCCCTACAATAGGTAAAACTATATCTCGCATCTATCAGGACATACGCTTTTCTAAAGATAAATCCCGATTTCGTAACAGAATGTGGCTGACGTTTAAACGAGATAAAAAGTTTTGGATTGACTCTCCAGTTTATTTCTTTGAAATCAGACCTGATAGTTTTTATTACGGGTTGGGCTATTACTCTGCTACACGAGCTACAATGGATCGTGTAAGGGAAAATATTATTTGTCGCAAAAATGAATTCCGAAATGCTACAGATCATCTTTTACCAGCATTTGAACTGGTAGGCGAAACATATAAACGCCGTTTGAAGCCCGAACAACCTGCAGACATCGCCACTTGGTATAATCGAAAATCTTTTTCCGTCATTAAAGAAAATTATGACATCATCGAACTGTTCGAGCCAAAATTAGTAAGCACATTGGCTCACTCTTTTATTCAGTTAGCGCCACTTTATACTTTCCTAATTCATATTGAAGAGGGTGGTGACTCCAATTAGTAGAACATATATTTTTCGATAAAGGCACCGATGACTTTTCATGAAGTTCTACAGAGCGCGAGAAACAGATAGTTCTGCGGGCCAGACGTTTGATTCGGGTTCTCAGGGTCAGATTGTTGCGCTCAATGCGCTGAGTAAAAATCTTACCAGTCAGATGCTTCTCCTTCGATAACTCTCTGGTGTAACTACCCCATTCGTCAGTGGTCAACATACCGATGGTAAAAGGGGTAAGCAGCGCCAGCAATTCACGACAGGTTTCATCAGTCCGGGGGCCAAAAGTGTAGGCCAGAACGCCACCAGTTTTCGTGTTGTACGCGTACCAGAGCCAGTGCTGTCGCGCTTTACTGCCGACAAAACTCCATTGCTCATCAAGTTCGCAGATGAGTGCCATATCAGCATGAGCGACCGGGGATGAAGTTATTCTTCGTGGCGAGAGTTTTTTAAAGTCCGGATGACAGTATTAATGCCGATTTTCAGCGTACGGGCAGTATCGCGAACTCCGGCACCGTTGAAAGCCATTTCAGTGATTTGGTCTTTAACTCCCGGTTTACGGGCCTCGTAACGGTAAGTGAGCTGAAACACTCGATGACAGTCACGGCAGCGAAATCGATCATGTCCTTTTGGGTTATTCCCGTGACGGTAAACCTGAACGGACTGGCAACGGGGGCAATGAAGGTTAACTGTGACCATGAAAGAACCTTAAAAGTGACTATTATATGTATTAGCTCAGATTTAACCTGACACAGCTACGGCACAGATCTAAACCTAATCTGACAGGCCGCTTTGTGCCAAAAGCGGAGAGCCTGTACATAGATTTGTGTAATTGCCTGATTTTGATATGTTCAATCCAACATCAAAAGCAGGTTAATTTATGGACGAAAAACAGTTGCAGGCTCTGGCTAACGAACTGGCCAAAAATCTCAAAACCCCTGAAGATCTCAGCCAGTTCGATCGCCTGCTGAAGAAAATCAGCGTTGAGGCAGCTCTCAACGCTGAAATGTCCCACCATCTGGGCTACGATAAAAACCAGCCTAAACCGGGTGCCAACTCCCGCAATGGCTATTCCACAAAGACCGTTATCACCGGTGATAGCCCCCTGGAACTACGCACTCCGCGCGATCGTGATGGCTCTTTTGAACCGCAACTTGTGAAGAAAAACCAGACCCGGATCACTGGGATGGATAACCAGATCCTGTCGTTGTACGCCAAAGGCCTGACAACCCGCGAAATAGCGGCTGCGTTTAAAGAGCTGTATGACGCTGATGTCTCACCGGCGCTGGTATCGAAGGTCACCGATGCCGTTATGGAGCAGGTAGTCGAATGGCAAAACCGGCCACTGGATGCGGTCTATCCCATTGTTTATCTTGACTGTATTGTCCTGAAGGTTCGGCAGGACAGTCGCGTAATCAATAAATCCGTATTCCTCGCACTGGGTATCAATATCGAAGGCCAGAAAGAGTTACTGGGTATGTGGCTGGCCGAAAACGAGGGAGCGAAGTTCTGGCTCAATGTGCTGACTGAACTAAAAAACCGCGGCCTGAACGATATTCTCATAGCCTGTGTCGATGGGCTGAAAGGCTTCCCGGACGCTATCAACACGGTGTATCCGGAAGCCCGCATCCAGCTGTGCATCGTGCATATGGTGCGCAACAGCCTGCGGTTCGTTTCCTGGAAGGACTACAAAGCCGTCACCCGCGACCTGAAAGCCATCTACCAGGCCCCCACAGAAGAAGCAGGCCAGCAGGCGCTGGAAGCGTTCGCCAGCGCCTGGGACAGTCGCTACCCGCAGATAAGCCGGAGCTGGCAGGCAAACTGGACCAACCTGGCGACGTTCTTCGCTTACCCGGCAGATATCCGCAAAGTCATCTACACAACCAACGCCATCGAGTCGCTGAACAGCGTAATCCGGCATGCCATCAAAAAACGCAAGGTGTTCCCGACGGATGACTCAGTGAAAAAGGTCGTGTGGCTGGCAATCCAGGCGGCTTCACAGAAATGGACGATGCCACTGCGGGACTGGCGTATGGCAATGAGCCGCTTTATTATCGAGTTCGGTGACCGCCTGGACGGTCACTTCTGAGAAAAGGCATTTACACAGAATCGTGTACAGGGTCGTGTACTTACATAACCTTCATTTTTATGCCATCCTTAAATGTATAATACCCACCATTGTTACTATAAACTGTATCTCCGTAAGCATCTGTTTTACCTGTATTACTATAAACGCTTACCTTACAGAGGTATCTTTTGGGCTATAACCATCAGGTAATTGAGAGCCTTTACCAATAATATTAACCGGTCGTCCTCCGCTTTTAGAGTCGATGATACCAACAGCAGAAATCCCTGAACCACCGACTTTCTCTCTCATGTAAAACAAGTGGTTGAGTGAGTTAGGTTTTACGGTGGGTAGCAATGTTACTCTCACCCACCAAGCCGGACAGTTGATTATCCGGCTGGCTGAGGGGGAGTAGAGCGGCTAAGGAGATCCCTGTGTGGGACTGGGGATCTCTATTTTTAGAGACACTGATTTATTATCAAATAAATATTTCTTGTTTTATATCATCTTCGAATAATATTAAAACACTACTTTCAATCAATATAAACTCATGATTTTCCTGGCATACAACAACATCTTTCAATATGATGGGCATAGCAAAATAAAAATATTCGCTGCCAACTAAACTTCCAAATGTTTCATCTTGCTCAAAAATTTTTTTAATATTACTTTCAGATAAAATTATCTTAGTACATTTATCTGTACTATTTATGTTATCTGAATCCGCTATAAATCCTTTAAGTGAACCATCAACCATTGTAATAAACAAAAAGCCGCTTAGCTCCCTAATCACATTTCCCTGCAATGAAAATAAATCCCACTTGCTATTCATATGTTCTCCTTATTATTTTTTCGGTGACGTGATTATTGCCTGTCCCATATATTTATTTTTAAATTCATCAATAGGGGTAAAATATTGTCTTCCCAATGCAGGATCCCGTATTGCAACAACAGTTTGACCGTTCCTGACTGTAATCCCATCAACAACTACCGCATGACCACCTCTATCAAGCTTCATTGCAACAATTGCTGGATTTCCTTTTGATGTTGCAACAGCAAGCTCCTCAACGGATACTCTAGATATAAAGCGAGCATCGGCAAGTCCTTGGTTTCTCATTGCTGAAGCTAAATTGTTCATTCGAGCTCCCTGAGGAGTAACTTTAGCATCAGTAATTAACTTTCCGAGATCATAATTCAGCCCTGAAGTATTCATAACCATTGCACACGAATTAGGGCCGCATGTAGGTAAATTACCCTGATTAAGGACTAATCTATCACCATTTCTTACTATACTTGTGCTTAAAGGGTTTCCTGGTTCCAGATTTCCTATTTTTACAGGGATCCATTTGCCATTGCTCCACTGAAGAGCTTTCCCACCAACAGAAACTACTGATGTACCAGCCATGTTGTAAAAGGTAGCTTCACCAATTTCATGTCCTGTTGATACACCTAAGGAAAATAAAGCTTTCTCTAATGACTGAGCGGGAATATCTTGACTCAACCACTCCTGAGGGATACCAATAACTGTTTTACCAACTTGGAGGGTATCACCAAGCATTTCACTAGCAGAATGATTAGTTACATAGTTAGTCACATTTGTAGCAAGATCTACTACTTTTTCTGGGCCTGTATTCACAACTCCATCAATAACACTCTCAACTCGTGTGTTATCTGGATAATATTGATAATCCAAATCCCCCAAAGATGTATTTTCTGTGACTATTTTTACATGTTCTCTATAGCTGTTATCATAATCTGTTTTTATCGTTGCATATTCTTTGCGTTGACATTCCATATCACCTTGGCAAGCGATCACTGCCGCTTCCATTTCTTTCCCCATTTCTCTAACTAGCTGTTGTTTATATGCTAATAACTCATCATCTTTACGTTGACTCAGTTCATTAGTTTCACGTACAACTTTTAATTGGCAATCTTTATCACCGTTACAACGAACATATTTTTCATCTGCTTCTCGTTTATCTGCTCCCGTCAGATAGTTATTCTCAACAGTTGTTTTCCTACCTGAGCTGCGTTCGCCACACTCTGTGTATCTCCGCCTGTCAGACCACCGGCAAGACCTGACGCCAGCGTTGCCCAGACACTGACATTCTCTTTTTCCTGCTCTGTCAGTTCATGCGCTTTTTTATGATAAACAGACTCTGCCAGTATCCCTATTGCTTCCCCTGTCATCGCCCCGGTCGCCTGCGCCACAACATTCTCACCTTTGGCCAGCGCAAGGGCGGCATTCGCTATACCATGAGCAATGGTGCGTTTCAGTTTGACATCGATTTCTTCATCCGGGATCTGTTTTTTTATTTCATTTGCGATAAACGGTGCTGCACCATTCGCCAGCGCCGCCTTCAGATCTCCCCCCATCACGCGCTGAACCGCTGCCGTTGCCGCCTGCATGGCACGGGTATACTTACCGCCGGTGCCAAAGCCCGATTCCGCTAAGTTTTTCTCAACCTCTTTGTTAAATAGCAGCGCAGTGATATCCCTGTCACCCGCACTCTTACCTTCAGCAATCAGCTCCGCTTTCGCTTTATCGATATCATCCTGTTTATAGTTGCGGATATCAAAGTCTGACTTCGCCTTTTCCGTGGCTCGGATTGTCGCCTCAGTCTGCGCGATATCTGTGGCCTGAACACCAATTTCACCAAGCAGTTGCTGCTCTTTTACCTGGTTCTGCTCTTTCTCTTTATCAAAGATTTTATTCAGCACTGAATGCGCATTTTCCGTATCACGGCTCAGCGTCGCCACATCCTGCGTCTGATGTTCTGTATCCCGGATAATCCATTTACCCTCAGGGACAGTCGCATGCGTGGTATAAAGCGATAACAAAGCCATGCAACTGGATGAGTTTCCCGACAGTAATATCAAAACCCTCTCTATCAGCAAAATCCCAGCTGGTGTTGTCTTATCTGCTCCCAAAAAACGTAGAGCAAATATCTCTGAGCCTGACCAAGATTTTTTCTGTATACAAAAAACCCGCCACAATGGACGGGATTCTCTGTTTAATCTTTGCAACGAGTTAACGCCAGCCTGAGACCTTCACCGATTTCAGAAGGAGAGTTATCAACAGTAATAATAACATTCTCCGACAGTTCAAGTCCCTCCCAAGCTTCTAGTTTTTCATGGCGCATTGGCGATATTGTAATTTCACCGTTTGTAAGATGTATAATAGAATGTTTCATATCTTTGAATAATGCTCGTTTTGTTTTATATCCATATCTATCCATCAACATTTCTATCCATGCCGTGTATTTTTCTTTTCCTTTTTCACGGTCAAAAAAAACAATGCGATCCTCTAAATTAACTAATGTTCTGCTATTTGATAATGCTTGTAAGACGGCTTCACCAACACATTGATCGTTAGCATCAGGCTGTAATAAATGAGGAGGGAAGAGAGGATCTGAACTAGTTCTTCCGAAACCTGATTGCGTTTCAATTAGTAAAAATTCTTTTGTACAATACACACTAGCCCAGTAATCCTGATCTTTATTAAATTTCATATTTATTTCACCTGTGTCACTTTAACTTCAACGCCTTTACTTTTACCATATTCAATAGCACGGTTAATTTCCGCCCACTGTATTTTTGTTGTACTCACAGGAACAGCTAACTGAATTTCTTTATTAACAATCATCCTGGTGTTAATGGTGTATTAAATAGCGTATAACCTTTAAAGTTAGCTGCACTATCAATGTTTCCTTTAATCGAACTGTACACCTGATTAGGATTTGTTAATTTTGCCATTGTCTGCGTATCCATAGACTTGACGCTTATTGCTGTTTTTGTTGCACCATCATAGTAATCAAAAGTTTTAAAATTCTTCGGTAAACGGGCATTAGCAGGTAACGATTTACCTACAAAATCTTCCCACGGCATTCCTTGTTTTATATTCCCCTGCCCCCATTGAATCCCAACTTCGGATGCTTTGACAGTCGCAGTCGCTGTATTGCGACGCATAAAAGGAAATAGCTGCAACGCCGATATCCTTTGCCAATAGACCTAATGAAGCCACTGCCACTTGATTTTCAGGGTCTGACACAAACAGCGCATATTTCATCCATTCCGGACTATTCATGTCTATTTTAGCCAAATCCTGACCATTCCATTGCTGTTTGATGGCTGTATCAAAAGCTTCCCACTGCTCAACCAGATAGCCATACTGTTGCTGGCATTGCTCTGGAAATGTAGAGCAAACAGCTTTAATTTCTTCCTGTTGACGAACATTGGTATCTACCATGTCACGGATAACTTTCTGACATTCATCACCAACACAAGTTCTTGCTTTATGCGCAAAGGTCAGGAGTAGTTACTATGGCTAAACGCAATTGTAAGTCAGAACCGTGTACAACTGAAGCGCCGCACCCCCCACCCGCTGTGAGTTCTACAGCCGGGCCGTACATAAGGCGATATTTTTACGCGACGAGTGGATAGAACAGGCGGGATTTACTGACGGGATGCAGGTTAAAATCCGTGTGATGCCCGGCTGCATCGTCATCACCACCCAGAACAGCCGCGAGCTGTGGGGCTGCGCCGAGGGGCTGAGCGTGACGCATGTCAACAGGCCGAAGATGCTCCAGTGGTTTAACTCCTTCCCCGGCGCGCTTGATCACCGGCGATCTGCCGGTGATCAAACGCGGGAACGGGCATTGTGGGTAAGCCTGACGGCAGGCAGTAAGATCCCGGCGCTGGGCCGGCTGGTGATTGAGGCGGAGTTTAAGTTCTGAGGTACTTTTAATGACGATCTCGGCGCAAGGCCGGGATTTATTCTATCAATTTTTAATTTATTCACATTTTATCTAACATTAAAAAACATTTACCAAAGGAATAACCTAGCTGCATACAGCCATTTAGGCCATCCCATATATGCTGTGCAACCCCGCCCAATATGACCCCAAGGATAATACCGAGCACGACATTAACTTTTATTTTATGCCGAGGTATTTCCTTACCTAACCGCCACGAATCAAAATAAGTAAAACCATAGCCGATTAAATAAATAACCGGGAAGAACACCACGAACCCTAACATGATCAGACCAACACTAAAACCAAGCATCCCGACCTCCATAACATGGAAAAATAATAACTAACCAATACATCGACTCAGCGCCAGCCTGAGACCAGCGCCGATCTCTTCAGGTGAACTATCTGCTGGCAAAATGACATTATCGCTACCGCCACGTCCGGTAGCTCCCCATGCTTCCAGCTTCTCATGGCGCGATGGTGAGATTGTAATTACGCCGTTAGCACAAGAGATATCACAGCTTTTCATACCTTTAAATAAGGCTTTTTTAGTTTTATAACCATACTGCTTCATGAGTTTCTTTACCCAATCAGCATAGCGTTCTGCTGTACGCTTAAAGTCATAAAGCTCCATATCGAATGTTGCTTCAGGGTGTATCCATACATCTGTACGGGGCGCGGGTAATACAAAGCGACTATGAGCCAACGCATTCTTCACCATAATACCTAACTCATTATCACCAATATTAGGTGTATTCAGTAACTGAACTCCTTGAGGATCACATCGATTACTACTGTAACCAGAATAAGTTTCAACACAGATAAAATCTGCATTCGCTTTTACAGAGGCCCATGCCATTTTTACTATGTTATTCATATTATTTCACCTGAGTTACCGTTACCTTAACACCCTGACTTTTGCCATACTCAACAGCCCTGTTTATTTCCGTCCATTCCAGCTATTATCATTCCCGGTATCCTTACTGGCATTACCTGTAGCACCGGCTATTGCTGCTGCCGTATTAGCTGCTGTTTCAGTAGCTGTCACGTTCAGCATATTGTTTTCAACAACTCTTATCTAAAGATAAAAGCAAACATGATTGATGAAATAAAAATCAACCTAACGCACCATAAATAAATTCTAAAGCCTTTTTCCCCATTAGAAACAAATAACTCATAAAAAAAATCTCGATTAATAACTTCTCTATCACCTAACACTGATGAGTATATAAAAAAATAAACTGCAACAATCCACAACGAAATTATTGATGGAAGGTATTCAATTCCATATCTATTTTTTACGAATACAATAAAGTAAGAGGCTGGTATTCCTAAAAATATTGAACACCGCCCAACAATCAAATTAATGTTATTTTCTCTTAAAAAGAAAACCCCACTGAAAAAATCGTTCATTGCTTTATTTGAGGTAAGTGGAACCTTCTTTTTTCTTTCGTAAAAGAAAAATGACAAAAAGAAAGAAACCATAGATAGCACACTGATAATCATTTCGATATTCATTTATCAGCCCCGCTATTATTAAATTCATACTTGTATTTTTCAGTTCCTGAAGAACCATTTATATCAATAGATTCGCCGCCTATACTCTTAGATATACCACTCCATCCCCAAGAAGGCCCGGCCCCTAAACTTAATCCAACACCATCTTTTCCATGGGAAATTTCTATGTTACCCACACCAAATCCCACACCAAAAGAAGTATTTCGCTCAGTTCCACCCATATCAGGAAAATATGGACCAAATTGAATGCCTACTTGTCCTGAAACACGCCCTCCAATCGCCAGAGTTTCTCCTCCATTAATCGCAAACTGAGATGGGTCAACACTGGCATCATAAAAATACCCTGGTCCTATTCCCAAAGCAGCTTCACCCTTCACATAAGGTTTCACCTTATACTCAACTCCCCACGATGGCCGCTGATGACTATATTCTATAGCCTTATTAATTTCATCAACTGCGGTTCCCTTACCCATTAAATCAAATGCTAAAGTTGCATCTGGATTTACGGAGTTTGCCATTTGTCCAAAAAATGTATTGGGGCCAAATGTATTATTCTCAACAGTTGTTTTCCCTGCCTGAGCTGCGTTCGCCACACTCTGTGTATCTCCGCCTGTCAGACCACCGGCAAGACCTGACGCCAGCGTTGCCCAGACACTGACATTCTCTTTTTCCCGTTCTGTCAGTTCACCCGGCTGTTTGTTGTAGATATATTCGGCCAGTATACCGATGGCTTCCCCTGTCATCGCCCCGGTCGCCTGCGCCGCAACATTCTCACCTTTGGCCAGCGCAAGGGCGGCATTCGCTATACCATGAGCAATGGTGCGTTTCAGTTTGACATCGGTTTCTTCATCCGGGATATGTTTTTTTATTTCATTTGCGATAAACGGTGCTGCACCATTCGCCAGCGCCGACTTCAGGTCTCCCCCCATCACGCCCTGAACCGCTGCCGTTGCCGCCTGCATGGCACGGGTATACTTACCGCCGGTGCCAAAGCCCGATTCCGCTAAGTTTTTCTCAACCTCTTTGTTAAATAGCAGTGCAGTGATATCCCTGTCACCCGCACTCTTACCTTCAGCAATCAGCTCCGCTTTCGCTTTATCGATATCATCCTGTTTATAGTTGCGGATATCAAAGTCTGCCTTCGCCTTTTCCGTGGCTCGGATTGTCGCCTCAGTCCGCACGATATCTCTGACCTGAACACCAATTTCACCAAGCAGTTGCTGCTCTTTTACCCGGTTCTGCTCTTTCTCTTTATCAAAGATTTTATTCAGCGCTGAATGAGCATTCTCCGTATCACGGCTCAGCGTCGCCACATCCTGCGTCTGATGTTCTGTATCCCGGATAATCCATTTACCGTCAGAGACTGCCGCATGCGTGGTGTTATGGCTGCTTTCCTTTTTATTCCCCCCCATGGCCAGCGCGCTGCCCATATTGGATATCAGCTTATCTCCCACACCGCCACCGGTGCTCAGGCTACCGCCCTGGTGTTCCACCCGGTATTCTGCTTTATTCTCAATATTCTTAAAACCCAGTGTCCCCGTGTCAAGGCGGTTTTTCTCCGCATTTCCTTCTGATGCGATAACCGCACCATCCAGTTGGGTGTGCTTCCCGACCGTAATGTCAAAACCCTCTTTACCGGCAAAAATCCCCGTCT
>NZ_JASVWV010000018.1:0-43315 GCF_030286765.1 Proteus faecis | reverse complement strand
CATACTGGAATTACAAGCGGCGGGACTCGTCGTTTCTGCCCATGGAGGCCAGCGTAAATCCGTCACACAGACGGTTGCGGTCTAAGAAGTGGGAAGCCTCGCCCGACAGGGCGGGGAGCAGTCACATGGTTTGGAAGAAACGATTGGTTTCTTTATTGGAAGGTTCGTAGTCCGCTGCCATGGTGAATATCTCTTTCACCCGTAAATATACTCGCCTCTCACTAGCGCGAATATCCCGGATTCGTTCGAGCATCTCATCAAAGTAATCTAGCACGACTGATTGACCGATAGGCGGGTTCTTCAGACGCTCATCATCCATCACAAACCCTTTGACCAGATACTGCTCCAGAGTTTGCGTTGCCCACTGACGAAACTGTGTACCACGAACAGAACGGACACGGTAGCCAATCGCGAGGATCATTGAGAGGTTGTAATGCAGCGTGTTGCGATTAACCTGCCGATTACCTTCTTGTCGAACTTGTAAGAAAGACTTACAAGTTGAATTTTGTACAAGCTCACCCTCTTCGTAAACAGCTTTAACATGTTGAGTTATTGCCTGAGGTGTTACCTGATAAAAATTGGCAATTTCAGCCTGAAATAACCACAGCGTATCCGACTCAAAACGGCATTCGACGCGAGTGTCTGTCCATCTTCACTTCGAAACAAAACAAATTCGCCCTGTGATGCTTTAGGAAGATTATCGCTTATCAAACTGCCTCCGATCTGTGCGCTATAAATAAACAATGAATAACAATATATCATGTTTAATAAAAAGATAAGGACATCTGTAAATAGTAAGAAACCACATTATTTTATGAAATAACAATATGCTACATATCTTAAGATTAGCTGTAATTAAATTGGAGTAGATAGCAATGAGTGGGATCACTGGAGTCGAATTTAATGGATAATGGTATTAAATGAGTTTACTGAGTTGGATAAATAGCAGTGCCCCCATTAATGCCTATCCTTATTTAAGGATAGTGCTGAATTGATTAATTGAACTCACAACACCAAGCGGACGCGAACAATGAAATAAAACACACAATTAAGATAATTACTAACTCAGCACTAACTTCATGATTTATAAAAAATAAAATTAACCTCACATATAACGATTAACTTTATAAATTTATTATTGTGTTAGCAAACCACCAGCACAATAATAAACAGAAAGTGTTATTTAGAGCCACTCACAGACATCTTGGCAAGCTCTGGGTTCATTGGCTCAAAAATACTGAGTGGTAATTGGACTTTACGACCGTTTTTATCTTCAACGACCTTAATCACTTTAAACTCTCCGATATCGTTACACAGTACTTCTAAAGATGCTGTAATTGAACGGTTAGCCCCCATATCACCAAAAGGTTCAACTTCAAGCACTTCATTGCCGATAACACTTCCTTTTTTATCTTTCATCTGCAAAGTCATTTCTAAAGCGCCAAATCCTGCATTATCGAGTGACATATGGCTGCCGCCATTATCTAATGAGAATTCATAACTACAATAACCTTGGTTAAGAAAACTTTCTTTAGTGTGAGTAATACTGGCATACCTATCTTCTGTTGCTGATGCAGACATACTTACTGATAACAATCCCAAGATGAGACACCCCGTTATTTTCTTCACTATTCACTCCCTATTTTGTTATAAAACCGATGAACTTTATAATAGACGATTTATTAATTCACTTTTACTCCACTTTGCCCTCTATCGATTTCTTTCCATTTAGGGCAATTTAAGCCAGAAAATCTTTAAGGAAAGATGTCCTTTCAAAGGTATTATCCGTATTGAGTTCTTGATTCACCTACTCTTTTTTTCTATTTCTCTGAGATCACCACCAGCAGTGAGTATCTTCTTTGCTTGGTTTCGCAGATCACTCG
Source organism: Proteus faecis (assembly GCF_030286765.1). Classification (NCBI taxonomy): domain Bacteria; kingdom Pseudomonadati; phylum Pseudomonadota; class Gammaproteobacteria; order Enterobacterales; family Morganellaceae; genus Proteus; species Proteus faecis. The sequence continues at coordinate 41,432 of NZ_JASVWV010000018.1, read as the reverse complement.
CTTCAGCAAGTACCACTAAAACAAGTGTAGGTTGAGTCGGGTTGACATCAGAAGAGCATAAATTAGCTTACCAACTGATATTTAAGGAATTATTTGATTTTTGTGGAGGTGCATTGAACTTGAGTGGCGGAAGATCACAGGAGTCGAACCTGCCAAGGACCGCTGGCGGCCCCATCTGGATTTGAAGTCCAGCCGCCCCACCGGGGACGATGATCTTCCATTTTTAAATATGGTCAAAAGGAAATAACGGAATGATTATACGCTGAATTATTTTTAATCCCAAGTGCATCAAATCAATAAAACCTCTTTCAAATAAAATAATCCCGTTTTTGAGTAAAACTTCGGATAATTACCGCGATACTATTGAACTTATACAGTTTCATCCTCATCTTACTATCTATAACGAATAAACTCAGTGGTGTATTTTACGTCACTGCAAACCCAAATACAGGATGTTTTTTATGTCAAATCCATTACTTAGCACAACGGGATTGCCTGCATTTTCCCTTATCAAACCAGAACATGTTGTTCCTGCACTAAAAGAAGTTTTAACTACCTATCGCCAAACCGTCGAAAAATTACTGGCTGATAACACGCAATTTACCTGGGATAACCTTTGCCAACCCTTAGCAGAAGCTGGCGATAAACTTTCTCGTGTTTGGTCCCCCGTTAGCCATTTAAATTCTGTTAAAAACTGTGCTGAACTACGTGAAGCGTATGAGAAAAGTTTACCGTTGCTATCTGAATTCAGTACATGGATGGGACAGCATGAAGGCTTATATCAAGCTTATAAATCAATTAAAGAAAGTGCTGATTTTAATGCGTTAACTCAATCACAGAAAAAAGCGATTGAAAACGCATTACGTGACTTTGAATTATCAGGTATCGGTTTACCTAAAGAGAAACAACAGCGTTTTGGTGAAATTAGCGCGCGTATGTCTGAGTTAAGCGCTAAATATGGAAATAACGTATTAGATGCAACGATGGGTTGGTCTAAATTAATTACTGATGTAGAAGATTTATCAGGTATGCCTCAAAGTGCTATTGATGCCGCAAAAGCTATCGCACAAGCAAAAGAACAAGACGGCTATCTGTTAACACTTGATATGCCTAGCTATCTCCCTGTGATGACCTATGCGGATAATCGTGAACTAAGAAAAGAGATGAGTATCGCTTATAGCACGCGTGCATCAGATCAAGGTCCAAATGCAGGCCAGTGGGATAACAGTGAAATAATGGCGGAAATCCTCGCATTACGTCACGAACTCGCCCAACTACTTGGTTTTAAAAATTACGCTGAAAAATCACTTGCCACTAAAATGGCGGAGTCTCCAAAACAAGTCCTTGATTTTTTAACTGATTTAGCACAACGCGCTCACCCACAAGGTAAAGAAGAGTTGGCTGAGTTAACTCAATTTGCAAAAGAGCACTATGGTGTTGATAAATTAGAGTCTTGGGATCTGGCTTATTACAGCGAAAAACAGAAACAACACCTGTTCTCAATCGATGATGAGCAATTACGCCCTTACTTCCCTGAACAGCGTGCTTTAAGTGGTTTATTTGAAGTTGTTCATCGTATCTATGGTTTAACAGCCAAAGAACGTAACGACATCGACACTTGGCATGATGATGTCCGTTTCTTTGAGCTTTATGATGAAAGTAACACTTTACGTGGTAGTTTCTATCTTGATTTATATGCTCGCGAACACAAACGTGGTGGCGCTTGGATGGATGATTGCATAGGAAGAATGCGTCATGCTGATGGCAAGCTACAAAACCCCGTTGCTTATCTCACCTGTAACTTCAATAAGCCGGTAGGCGATAAACCAGCACTCTTTACTCATAATGAAGTCACCACACTGTTCCATGAGTTTGGGCATGGCTTGCATCATATGTTAACGCAAATTGATACTGCTGATGTTGCCGGTATTAATGGCGTACCTTGGGATGCAGTTGAATTACCAAGCCAATTTATGGAAAACTGGTGTTGGGAGCCAGAAGCATTAGCCTTTATTTCTGGTCATTATGAAACTGGCGAGCCATTACCACAGGCAATGCTTGATAATATGCTTAAAGCAAAAAATTATCAGTCCGCTATGTTTGTATTACGCCAATTAGAATTTGGTTTGTTTGATTTCCGTTTACATGCAGAGTACGACCCAACGAAGGGAGCTCGTATAATGGAAACCTTAAACAGTGTGAAAGAACAAGTTTCTGTTGTTCCTTCAACACGTTGGGCGCGTTTCCCTCATGCCTTTAGCCATATCTTTGCAGGTGGGTATGCAGCCGGTTATTACAGCTATTTATGGGCAGATGTACTGGCAGCTGATGCCTTCTCTCGCTTCTCTGAAGAAGGCATTTTTAACCGCGAAACGGGCCAATCATTCCTTGATAATATTTTAACTCGTGGTGGTTCAGAAGAACCAATGGAGCTATTCAAGCGCTTCCGTGGTCGTGAACCGAAACTTGATGCTATGCTTAAAGGCTACGGCATTAAAGGATGATATGTGAATATCTGTTTACTTTGTGAAGAAGGCGCTGATAACAGCGCCTTATCTGATTTAGCGCAACGTTGGGGACTAGTTCACGACGAAACGCAAATCATGGCTTTAGTATTAACACCGACTCACCTTGAATTACGCAAACAAGATGAACCTAAATTAGGTGGCATCTATGTGGATTTCGTAGAAGGCACAATGGCACATCGTCGTAAATTTGGTGGAGGTCGAGGTGAGGCGGTAGCAAAAGCGGTTGGGATCAAAAAAGACTATCTACCTGATGTTGTTGATGCGACAGCAGGACTTGGTCGAGATGCATTTGTATTAGCGTCTATTGGTTGCAAAGTCAGAATGGTAGAGCGCCACCCAGTCGTTGCTGCATTACTTGAAGACGGCCTAAAGCGTGCTTATCTTGATGCTGATATTGGTGAATGGATGCAAGAGAGAATGACGTTAATTCATGCCTCTTCAGCCCAAGCACTCACTGAGATCACCCCCCCTCCTGATGTTGTTTATCTTGATCCTATGTATCCACATAAGGCGAAAAGTGCATTAGTAAAAAAAGAGATGCGAGTATTTCAGTCTTTAGTGGGTGCTGATGAAGATGCAGATACGCTATTAGAACCCGCAATGACTTTGGCGAAAAAACGTGTCGTTGTAAAAAGACCCGACTACGCAGAACCATTAAATAATCAGACTGCACATGCCAATGTAACAACCAAAAATCACCGCTTTGATATTTATCCTTGTGTTTAAGGTTATCCTTTTATTATAAAGGGGCTATAAAAGCCCCTTTATTACACCACCACAGCTTTTCTTCTATTTTCTGATTATTGAATACTATACCCACCATCAATAACAAGATTATGACCATTTATCATATCTGAAGCATTACTCGCTAAAAAGACAGCGGCTGCGGCAATCTCTTCTGGTTCTGCAAAGCGTTTAGCTGGAATTTGAGCTTTCATCTTTTCACCTTTCTCTCCTTCCCAAGCCTGCTTTCCTAGATCGGTCATCACAATAGTGGGAGATATTGCATTGATTTGTAAACCTTTAGGTGCCCATTCTAACGCTAACACTTTGGTCATACCGATAACACCCGCTTTAGTAGCACAATAAGCAATATGTTCGGGCAAAGCTATCACACCTGCTTGAGAGGCCAAATTGATAATCTTCCCTTTCCCTTGTTGTAACATATATTGTCCCACTTCTTGGCATAACAAAAATGTCCCCGTTAAATTGACTGATAACGTTTTATTCCAGTCCTCAACAGAAAGTGATCCCGCAGGCGCTAACGCGACAATACCTGCGCAATTCACCAAAATATCAATATGGCCAAATTCTTCAAATACGGAATAAACCGCACGATGTACAGACTCTTCATTTGTGACATCACATTGAATACCAACTGCACTATTTAATTGCTGAGCAACTTGCTCAACTTTCTCGGATCTATCTAATAACGCGACTTTTGCCCCTTTCTGAATAAACATCTTAGCAATAGATAATCCAATTCCAGCGGCTCCACCAGTAATAACAGCGACTTTATTTGGTAGAGTAAAATCGATCTGCATTGCCATAAATTTCTCCTACAAAAATAATCACTTTATAAAGTGCCTCTTTTTTAAGGATAGCAGATGAAAAATTTGAAAAAGATAAGATAGGTAAACGAGGGTAGCAGATTCAAGGGGATCTGACGGGTGTTAAACACCCGTTCAGAATAGATAAAATTTATAGTACGCCTTGAGCCAACATTGCATCCGCGACTTTAACAAAGCCTGCAATGTTCGCGCCTTGAATATAATTAGTCTGCTTACCTTCACCACCGTAGTTCACACAAGCATGGTGAATATCTAACATAATGTGATGTAAGCGAGCATCGACTTTCTCCGCTTTCCAGCTTAAACGTGCTGCATTCTGTGCCATCTCTAAACCAGAGGTTGCAACACCGCCGGCATTAGCCGCTTTACCTGGTGCAAAAAGAACACCTGCTTCAATAAAGGCATCAGTTGCTGCGATTGTTGTTGGCATATTCGCACCTTCAGCAACCGCCTTCACACCATTTTTGATAAGCACTTTAGCTGCTTCTAAATCTAACTCATTTTGTGTTGCACAAGGCAAAGCAATATCAACAGGAACTGCCCAAGGTTGTTGACCTTCAAGATATGTTAAGCCAAATTCTTTTGCATACTCTTCAACACGACCGTAATTATTTTTAATTTCAGTGAATCGAGCGAGTTTTTCAGTCGTAAATCCAGCTTCATCAACCACAGTACCACCTGAATCTGATGCAGTTATTACCTTAGCACCTAATTCTAAACATTTTTCGATAGTGAACTGTGCAACATTACCTGCACCAGAAACCGCCACACGCATTCCCTCAAGAGACATACCATGACGTTTAAGCATTGCATCAGTAAAGTAAACTAAACCGTACCCTGTGGCTTCTGGACGGATTAAACTGCCACCGAATGAAAGGCCTTTGCCTGTAAATACACATTCATTACTATTAGACAGCTTTTTCATCATACCGGCCATAAAACCAACTTCTCGAGCCCCTACACCAATATCACCCGCAGGAACATCAGTATTGGCGCCTAAATGGCGATAAAGTTCAGTCATCAGTGCCTGACAAAAACGCATCACTTCCCCATGACTTTTACCTTTAGGATTAAAATCAGAACCACCTTTGGCTCCCCCCATCGGCAATGTAGTTAATGCATTTTTAAATGTTTGCTCAAAACCTAAGAATTTTAGGATGGAAAGATTGACTGATGGATGAAAACGCATACCACCTTTGTAAGGTCCAATGGCTGAGTTAAATTGGATGCGCCATGCACGGTTAACTTGTACTTGCCCTTTGTCATCTAACCAACAGACGCGAAACTGAATAATTCGTTCAGGCTCAACTAAACGCTCAAGTAATGATTGTTCACGATATTGTGGGTTTTTCTCTAAAAAAGGCCACAAAGTGGTAAAAACTTCACGAACCGCCTGATGATACTCAGGTTGATGAGCGTTATATTTTTCTACCCCTTCTAAAAACGAAGATAATGAGCCAGATATATTCATTCAACTATTCCTTTTTTGTGTAATGTGATGATGACATAACCTCATTTATTCGGAATATTTTTGGGTTTTTGTGAGGTTGATATTGTTTTGCTTCTTGAATATATCATTAAAATGTATTCACACTTCAAGACATTTTTTTCATAATTAGACAAATAAAAAAGGTTGACTCAGTTTAACTGTCGGAAAAATAGGAATTTTAGGCAAAAAAATACCTGCATAAGCAGGCATTTTTTTTGCTTAAACAAGCAATCGATTATTATTCATCATCTTTAAGAGGAACAATTAGCATATCAACATGCACAGTATTAATTAGTTGGCGTGCCGATGACATCAATTTGCTCCAGAAGTCTTGGTGATGACCACAAACGACTAAATCCATATCGTATTTTTTAATCGCATCAACCAGAACTTGACCTAAATCACCGCTACCGCTCAGGGTTTCTTGAATTTCATAACCCGATTTATCAGAAAGGTCTTTTAACGCGTTACGGGTTTCATCAGTAATACGTTGTTGCATATCACCGAGGTTGACATCAATTAGACCGGTATAAAGATCAGAGTAGTTAACATCAACGTGAATTAAGGAAACTTTGGCATTATAGGGTTTTGCCATAGATACAGCTTTCTGTACTAAGACGTTACTCTCAGGGGATAAATCAACTGCCACTAGAATATGCTTATAAGCCATCGTGAACTCCTTCCATAAGCTGATTAATCGGTTGGAAAGGCGGTTAAGCCTAAATCCTATGTATTAAATATAACGTTTTAAGATGAAAGTTAGATGTCGTCTTGATCACAACTTATGTCAAATCATCAAGAAAGCATCTATCGATAAATAACAATATACACCATTTTAGATTAGCACGATGTCATTCACCGACAATATCATCATAATAATGAGAATTGAGTATAAAAAACAACAAAAACACCCTTTTAGAGTTATTTTTTATTTTTTTTTCTGAAAAAGGAAACAACTTGAAAAAGTCACTTTTGTTTATTGCTTAATTTCACCTAAACTTAAATTAGAGAAAAAGTAACCTTTATTGGTAAAGATTTTCTCATCTCAGAATCTATTATTCTAGGGAGGGGATTATGTTTAATGTCATTGTTGTCTTTTGGGCGCTATGTATTCTTTGCCTGATTAATATGATGCGTTATTTTTCATCTATTCGGGTATTACTCACAATACTGCGTCAATCTGATCCTTTGCTATACCAATCAGTGGATGGCAATGGATTTTTTACTATGCATGGACAATTTTCAAAACAGTTACGGCTGATCCGCTATATCAACCAACGCCAATACATCAATCATCATAATCCTGAAGTCATTATGCGTTGCGAACGAATTTATCGGCAATTTTATCTTGTTAGTCGTTTTTGTATTTTGGCTGTCGCAAGTTTAATTGCGATGCTTTTCTGGTAGAGACAAAAACAAAAAACGGTGACTAAAAGTCACCGTTTATAAACAAACTTGGGTAATTTGCTACTATTAGCTATTCACAATAAATGTAAGTGATATCCAATAAAGTAAGCCTGATAAACCAATGCTAACAGGTAATGTTAAGATCCAAGCCAGCGCAATGTTTTTCACTGTCTTAGTTTGAACACCACCACCATCAACAATCATCGTACCTGCAACTGCAGATGACAGAACTTGAGTTGTTGATACAGGCATACCCGTATAACTTGCTACACCAATGGAAACTGCGGCTGTTACCTGAGCAGAAACCCCTTGTGCATAAGTCATACCTTTTTTACCAATTTTCTCACCAATTGTTACTGCAACGCGTTTCCAACCTACCATTGTCCCGATAGAGAGCGCTAATGCCACTGCGATAATGATCCAAATCGGAGCATATTCCACCGTGTTTAGCAGGTCACGACTCAATGTTTTTAAGAACCGTGCATCTTGGGCGCTAGTTTCTGGTAATTTAGCCACTTCTGTTGCGGTATCAGCGATACACATAAGTAATCGACGCATTTGAGCACGCTGGTCTGCTGTTAGCTCGTCATAAGAGCTAATATTTGCAAGCATCTGTTCTGTTTGATTCAGAACAATTGGCGTTCTTGCGCTATTACAGTGAAAATCTGTATCACTAGCATCAGCTTGTGCTGGTACTACTGGTGTATTATCAATAGCATGCTGTAGCGCTGGCTGATGTTTCTCATAATATTGTTGTAAGTGTACAACTGCATCATGAGTTTTGGTGATATCGTATCCGCTCGCACTCATATTGACGACAAAGCCCGCAGGCGCTACGCCAATTAATACCAGCATGATAAGACCGATACCTTTCTGCCCATCATTTGCACCATGAGAGAAACTCACCCCAACTGCTGATAAAATCAGTGCAGTACGGGTCCAAAATGGCGGCTTACGCTTACCATCTTGCTTCTCACGTTCAGCTGGTGTCAGGTGAATACGACGACGTTTTTTCGTACCACTCCAGTAACGGCGCAGTAAGAAAATCATCGCGCCTGCAATAACCAAGCCGATAATTGGAGAAAGAATGAGTGACAGGAAGATACTGATCATTTTAGGTACGTTTAACGCATCAACGATAGACGAATCTGTCACGATAGCATTTGTTAAACCAATACCAATGATAGCACCTATCAGCGTATGTGAACTTGATGCTGGGATACCAAAATACCATGTACCTAAGTTCCAGATAATGGCAGCTAACAGCAACGAGAAGACCATGGCGAGGCCATGAGCTGAGCTCACATTCAGCAGAAGATCTGTCGGTAACAAGTGAACAATAGCATAAGCTACGCTCAATCCACCGAGCAAAACTCCAAGAAAGTTAAATACACCCGCCATCACGACCGCAAATTGCGCACGCATAGCACGAGTATAGATAACTGTTGCTACCGCATTTGCGGTATCATGGAAGCCGTTAATAGCTTCATAAAATAGCACAAATAGCAGTGCTAAAACTAACATTAAACCTGTATGAAATTCTAGGTCAGTAAACAAATGTAGCATAGACGTTAAGCCAGTTAGTTGGACATGAACGCGGCGCATTATCAGCGACAAATGCGAACGGTGGAAGCGAAATTTAACCTTTTTTTGATTTGATAACCAACAAAATCAGAGTCTTTTTAAGATAATTCCTTATATATCATCCAATTAATAAAAATAAAAAAAAAGTAAATTTCTGACAAATTTTTTCCTTGCTAATACGAATTTAGGTGAAAAATACAGATTTCTCCATATAATTTTACAAAAACATGCTGATCTTACGCGAAAATCATTGATTAAGTAGTCAGTAAAAACTAAGAACGAGGCATCATTGTGGGATCATACGATACAGTAATTATAGGTGCAGGTGCCGCGGGGCTTTTTTGTGCATCTTTAGCAGGACAAGCAGGATTATCTGTTTTAGTCCTCGATAATGGCAAAAAAGCAGGCCGTAAAATTCTAATGTCAGGTGGTGGACGCTGTAATTTCACCAATATGTATATCGAACCTTCAGCGTATTTATCAGAGAACCCTCATTTCTGTAAGTCAGCGCTTGCTCGCTATACACAATGGGATTTTATTGAATTAGTGCAAAAACATAACATCGCCTACCATGAAAAAACGTTAGGACAGCTATTTTGTGATGATTCAGCACAACAAATTGTTGATTTATTACTCACTGAATGTCAAAAAGGGAAAGTAAGTGTTCGCTTACGTAGTGAGATTACGCAAATCGAGAAAACAGATGTAGGCTTTACTATTTTTGTTGATGGAAAAACAATCACAACATCTTCAGTCGTTATTGCCAGTGGTGGTCTTTCAATGCCCGGTTTAGGTGCAACTCCTTTTGGCTATAAAGTTGCAGAGCAATTTGGGCTTTCTGTTTTACCAACACGCGCAGGATTAGTTCCTTTTACATTGCATAAACCCCAACTTGAACAATTAAGCCAACTATCTGGCGTAGCTATATCTGCTATTGTGACGGCAAAAAATGGAACGAGTTTTAAAGAAAACATTCTTTTTACGCATCGTGGCCTTTCTGGTCCTGCTATTTTGCAAATCTCTAGTTATTGGCAACCAGGTGAGTATGTAAGTATTAACTTACTTCCAAATATTGATCTTGAAAACCTTCTACAAGAAAAACGTCAAGAACATCCGAATCAATTATTAAAAAATACGCTTTCTCGCTTATTACCAAAGCGGTTTATTGAGATAATGATAGAAAATCAACAGTTACCCGATGTTTCTCTGACTCAACTTAGTAATGAACGTATTACGCAAGTTGCAACATTACTACAAGAATGGCAAGTTCAGCCAAATGGTACTGAGGGGTATCGCACCGCAGAAGTCACACTAGGTGGCGTAGATACTCGTGCCCTTTCCTCTAAAACAATGGAAGCCACGAAAGTCAAAGGACTCTATTTTATTGGAGAAGTCGTTGATGTGACGGGTTGGTTAGGTGGATATAATTTCCAGTGGGCATGGAGCTCAGCTTATGCCTGTGCACAGAGTCTTATTTCAACACCAAAATCGACTTTTGTTGAGTAATAATAAATAAATGTGTAAATAGTAAAGTTATAAATATCGGTTTTGTAATTTTATAAACTTATACGTCATATATAATGAAAACCTGCCATCATCAATCAGTGATGGCTTTTTCTTCTGGTATTTCTCGATAACGACTCAAAATGCCTTATACCCCTTCCTTTTCTCTGGTTTTATGCCATGTTTTCTCTTCTTTTTTCTATAAATGACCCCATAAAGAATGTTGTTAACTATTTGGTTATATTGATATTTTAAAAAATTATTAAAATAAAATAACTCGTTAATCAGTGAGTTAAGACTTTTTTGGCTCTTTTTTCTAATTTGATTAAAAAAAAGACTTTACAAATGATACTGAGAACTATTATCATTAATATCACTTTCAGATGCACCTCCTTCAGGGTCATATGAAAGAACGACATTGCTCACATTGCTTCCAGTGTTTTACTTTAGCCAGCCGGGTGCTGGCTTTTTCTTTTCTAGAACTTATTCGATGTTTTTATTTTCTCTTATTCAAATTATTTGGATCCTCAGGTTAAATTCCTCCGCTTTTTTACTTTGCGCTATTGAGTAAACTGTGTTCAACAACTTCAGAGAAGGAAACACATTATGATTTATCTACGCAAAGCAAATGAAAGAGGACACGCTAATCATGGTTGGCTAGATAGTTGGCATACCTTCTCTTTCGCAAATTATTACGATCGTGATTTTATGGGATTTTCTGCACTACGCGTTATTAATGAAGATCGCGTAATACCCGGTGAAGGTTTCGGTACTCACCCTCATAAAGACATGGAAATTTTAACCTATGTGCTTGAAGGTAATATTGAGCATAAAGACAGCATGGGTAACAAAGAAAATGTTCCCGCAGGTGAGTTTCAAATAATGAGTGCAGGTACAGGTATTACTCACTCAGAATATAATCCAAATAATGATAAAGGACTGCATTTTTACCAAATTTGGATTATGCCAAACACCGTCGGTATCACACCACGTTACGATCAACGCCGTTTTGATACGACAGTAAGCAAGCAGCTTATTTTATCGCCTGATGCTCGTGATGGCTCTTTAAAAGTCTTCCAAGATATGACGTTATGGCGCTGGAACCTTAAAAAAGGTGAAAAAGCACAATATCAAGCCGAAACAGGTCGTCATGTTTGGCTACAAGTTGTGAAAGGCAAGATAGCGATTAATGACATTATTGCGACCACCAGTGATGGAATAGCAATTGCGAATGAGGATATGATCCATTTCGTTGGTGATGAAGATAGTGAAATTTTACTGTTTGATTTACCTCCAGTAACAGCATAGTTGGGTTATCACCCTCTAAAGTCACTTTTTCTCTAATAAACAATTCACTTTATTTTTCTATTCCCTGAAAGCTTCTCGCATTTCAGGGATTTTTTTTATCTAAAAGCTCTCAAATAAAAAAACACCAAAATCACATACTATGAGATTGGTGTTTTTTATTCATGCTAATAAGAATTAACGTTTTGGCCCAACTTTAGTTAACGCCTGACCCGCAGGGGTATCCGTATATTTATCGAAGTTTTTCACAAAACGATCGGCAAGATCGTCTGCTTTAGTATCCCATTGCGTTTTATCCGCATAAGTATCGCGAGGATCTAAGATTTCGCTGTTAACGCCTGGTAATGCTGTTGGGATCTCTAAATCAAACACAGGTAATGTTTTCGTTGGTGCTTTATCAATATCACCATTTAAGATGGCATCAATAATAGCTCGTGTATCTTTAATCGAAATACGCTTGCCTGTACCATTCCAACCGGTGTTTACCAGATAAGCCTTTGCACCTGAAGCTTGCATACGTTTTACTAAAACTTCTGCGTATTGTGTCGGGTGTAGTGATAAAAATGCCGCACCAAAACAAGCTGAGAATGTTGGCGTTGGCTCGGTCACACCACGTTCTGTTCCCGCTAGTTTAGCAGTGAAACCTGATAAAAAGTGGTATTGTGTCTGTTCTGGTGTTAAACGTGAAACAGGAGGTAACACACCAAACGCATCCGCTGTTAAGAAAATAACTTTCTTAGCATGACCGGCTTTGGAAACTGGTTTAACGATATTATCAATATGATAAATAGGGTAAGAAACGCGGGTATTTTCTGTTTTCGAACCATCGTCAAAATCAACAGAACCATCCGCTAAAACAACCACATTTTCTAATAGTGCATCACGTTTAATTGCACCGTAGATATCGGGCTCAGCTTCTTTTGATAAGTGGATAGTTTTCGCATAGCATCCACCTTCAAAGTTAAACACGCCGTCATCATCCCAACCATGTTCATCATCACCAATCAGCTTACGCTTAGGATCGGTTGAAAGTGTTGTTTTACCTGTACCAGATAAACCAAAGAAAATAGCAACATCACCACTTTCGCCAACATTTGCGGAACAGTGCATAGAAGCGATACCTTTAAGAGGAAGAAAGTAGTTCATCATAGAGAACATGCCTTTCTTCATTTCGCCACCATACCAAGTACCACCAATTAACTGAATGCGTTCAGTTAAATTGAAGGCAACAAAGTTCTCTGAATTCAGACCTTGCGCCTTCCAATTTGGATTTGTACATTTCGCTCCGTTCATCACAATGAAGTCTGGTGTGAAATTTTCCAGCTCTTCTTGTTCAGGGCGAATAAACATATTTTTAACAAAATGTGCTTGCCAAGCAACTTCTGTGATAAAACGAACTTTTAAACGTGTATCCGCATTCGCACCACAAAAGGCATCAACAACAAACAAACGTTTGCCTGATAGCTGGTTGGTAACTAATGATTTTAAGTCATTCCACACTTCTTGTGAAAGTGGCTTATTATCATTCTTACCTTTCCCCTGATCAGCCCACCATACGGTATCACGAGTAACATCATCACGAACAATGTATTTATCTTTCGGAGAACGTCCAGTAAATATACCTGTATCAACGGCAATAGCGCCTAACGAGGTTTGTGTGCCTCGTTCATAACCTGTTAATCCTGGTTTGGTTTCTTCATTAAATAACAGCTCATAGCTTGGGTTATAAATGATTTCACTTGTGTCCTTAATACCGTACTGCTGGAGATCCTTAGGGGTAAGACCTTTAACGCTCATAGTTTCGCTCCTGATAAATAGACCTTTCTACGAATAATATTAAGGTGTTACGAGTAATTAACAGCGATTGTTATCAATATTTTGAAAATTTATAATTTTTTTATGTTAAGAACGAGAACTAATGCACAAAACTAAAGAAAAATTATTGAATAAAAAAGGACGCAAAATAGCGTCCTTTTGATAAAACAGCTTTGCTAAATCGAATCAGTGTAATTCAGAATCATCTAACGCATTGATATTATTAATATCACTCTCAGTGAAGATGTAGTGTGTTCCACAATATTCGCATTCCATATCAATATTTCCCTGTTCTTGCAACAGGTGGTTCACATCTTCTTTCGACAATGTTACTAATGTATTTTCACAACGTTCACGCGAACAAGTGCAATGAAATTCAACAAGTTGAGGATCATAAAGAGTGACATCTTCTTCGTGATATAAGCGATGTAAAATCTCTTTAGTCTCTAGCGTAAATAGCTCTTCAGCTTTGATTGTGTGTGTTAACTGTGTAAGCAGTTCAAAATGCTCAGCTGTATGCTCTGCTGTGAACTCTTCTGAAGCAGGCAATACTTGTAATAACATACCCGCTGCGGCTGGCTTGCCCGCTTGCATACCACTACGAATAAATACCCGCGTAGGTAACTGTTCTGACTGCTTAAAGTAGTTATCAATACAGGCTTCAATAGTTTCACCATCAAGAGCAACAATACCTTGATAACGTTCACCTTTTTCAGGTGTCACCGTGATGACCATAAAACCATTCCCGATCATCTCTTTTAAGGTACTACCTGCTTTAACATCATCCCCAATACGTGCAACACCACGCATTTGTTGATTGTTATTTCCATTGATCACAGCTAGTCGCACAGGGCCATCACCTTGTATTTGAACTGTAATATCGCCTTCAAATTTAAGCGTAGCTGTTAACAAACTGGTCGCCACCAGCAAATCGCCCAGAAGGTGTTGAACTGGCTCAGGATAATGGTGATTTTCAAGCATTGATTGATAGGTTTCAGTCACATTGACCAATTCACCACGTACCGCGTTTTTTTCGAATAAAAAACGTGATAAAGAGTCTTTTTTAGACATGATTTTCTCTCATTTCAGGGAATCGGTTAATCCGATTCTTGTAAATTTGTCTGTTTGAAGCGAAGTAAGGTGCGTCTTTCCTTTTTATCAGGGCGACGCTCAGGATGAGGCATTGTTAACGCATTCATTTTTCTTGCCAGAGCAATTTTTTCTCTTTTAGCAATACTCTCTGGTGTTTCACAATAAAGCGCTTGGGCTTGGGTAGCACCTTGTCGCTGTGAACTTACCATCAGAATGATTACCGTCCGTTCATCATTACCTTGTCGTAGACGTATTTCAGCGCCTTCTTCAACGGTTTTACTTGGCTTACCTCTCACACCGTTGTAGTGAACTTTGCCACCTTCAATCATTGTGCGAGCGATAGCGCGCGTTTTATAAAAACGTGCAGCCCAAAGCCATTTATCTAAACGAACGCCACTTTCTTGAGATAGTTGATTCATCCCTTTCTCCTTAACTTCAACTTCTTTATGAAGGCGATAGTGTAAACACATAGCCTTCCACAACAAGGGACTTACTGAGGAGGGCGATAAAAACAGTGCTCATAATAGAGACTGATTTTATTCATGCGTTGGTTGTTTTGTCGCCGACGCCGGATGATAAGAAATAGGTTCAATATTAAGAACCCAATAGCGATAAACAATAATAACGTATTACCAATGTAATATAACATTGTCATCGAATCTGGCAGGCTATGTAAAAATATCTGTAACGTACCATTCGCATCGACAACCATGCCTGTTATTACCCCACCCGTATCAAAAGGTGTATGTAATAAAATATCGGATAAACGTTGTAGTTCTCGCCACTGTTCTAACGGAGTAGGTTCAAACACGGAGTTTGAACTTGAAGCGTAATCAACAAGCTGTTTTCTTTCATCACTGATTAACAGTACCCCACCTGGAGGAGGACTGTTTAACAGTATTGCGGCTTTATCTATTTCTCGGTAGATAAAAGAAGATGTGGTGGTGTCGATAAGCTTTTCCAAGGCCTCAGCACTCACTGCACGTAATAAAACATTGGTTCCGGTTAATTTACCACTTTCAGCTCGTTGAACCAATGCATCCCAATCATTGACATTACTTAAATTAACTAGCGCCATTTTCAGGCGAATACATTCATTTTCTCGCGGGCATAAATCCTGTGTTTTCAACACAATACCATCAAAATTATCTAACAAGTTCATCCCTGATTTAGTGATCGCTTGGCCTAAACTTGGATTAACTCGGTTATTAGAAACAGGATGTAATTGCTCTTCGACCATATGTAATAAAGCGGCAGCTTTTTCTATCGTGCTCGATTCAGGCATTGGCATTGGATTACTGTTATTCCAGTAAATCCCTGAGCAATCAAAAGGCGCAAAAATCGTTTTATTATTCTTACTGGATAAATTAGGTGGCATGTAGCACATCCCAACCCCTTTTGCTTGGATAATATCCCCGACATGTAAATCAGTTGTTTCCAGCTCAGTAAAATTGGTGACTAAATGAGGTTCTGTATCTTTAAGCCATGAAAAACTGAGTTTCATTGAAAGGGAAAGAGGTTGATAAAGATACAACATGCCAATAATAAACAGGCTCCAGAAAACGAAAATAATATTTTTAATATAGCGTTTATATGGATAATTTTTTTCTTCATCATGCAATGAAAGGTAGTTTCCTTGCTTTACAACATGATGACTTGGATACATTTCTAAATAAGTCACCTTATCAATATCACTTTGAATATAAGGCTCCCAATGAGGTGGATAAACAAGATCAATCCCCCCTAAAGAAACATTTTTTACCTGCCCATGATCAAAATTGCCAAAAAGCCCCCAGCGCTTTAAACGCCCTTTAAAACAGTGAATTTCTTGTTTACGTGGTTTGATCAGAGGATTGTGGATCAAAAAAATACCAACAGCAAGAAAAGCACCACCAGTCGCTAAGATCCACGGCAGAAAAACTTGAGGCATCATTAAGGCTGTTAGACACAACGTGAGCCCTATACAAATAAAAGAGCCATCCCAAAAACCAGATGAGTTATGTAATCGATATTCTTCGTTGGTTTCTTCTCGGATTTGTAATAAGTGAGCCGCATCACCTTCATTCTTTTGAATTGTTGAGGAACCATTTGCCAATATAGGTTCAGAGAGCTGTTTTAAACTTAAAGCAGAAAAATGAATTTTTTCATCTTTTAAGAAATGTCCATTCACACCAACAACGATAGGGATCGAAGGGGTACAAACAACATCGAGGACGTTTTCTTGCTGAAGATAAGGAACAAGTAGCGGGGGAATGTGAATTTCTACAGCATCAATATAATAACGCCAATGATTTAATCCTTCACTAGAACCAGCAAAGCGGTTGACGATATTTCTTAAAGTAGTAACGACTTCACCTTTAATCGGCATCTCGGGGAAGTTTTGCAATGAATAACCAGAAGAGAAGTCAGATGTGCCAAAATAAGATAAATAATCACTAATAAGCCCATAGTCATCAGAAGTGAGCTTGCGATAAGTAGGTTTAGCAAGAGACGGGAGATGATGTGAACCATCAAGCCGCCTTCTTTTAAAAAATAGAAAGGCGGCCATTATAAATAGGCTTATCATCAAGATAGCCAATATAATGACTGATAGTCTCATTTTTTCCCCATACTTATACTGATGCTGCGTAGTAACAATAACAAATTTAAAACCCTGCCCAACATAAGGCAATTCCTATTCTTTTGTTCTATTTTTTATTTAAATACAATAGATTATATTTTTGAAGTCGCGTTATAATTTATATCTATTATCAAGTTTATATCCGCTAACGATGCTATCTTCAGGTAAAATAGCGAATCAATAAATAATAATATTCTCAAAAAATCAATAAATAACTAGGTTTAATAGCGGAGTGTACTCAATTTTCCTTTAAAAGCTAAATCTAATTGTTAGATTTATTTTGTCATTAATGTGTTAAATTCAGGTTAATCTCTATTCTGTCAGGGGCTGTTATGAAAGAACTAAAAAAACCCAATATATTAAACATTGATAACATCGCCCGTTCTCGATTATTTCAGATCCAATCCGTTAATCTAGAGTTTAGTAACGGAGAAAAACGCACTTATGAGCGAATGAAACCCGCTAATCGTGAAGCCGTTATGATTGTTCCTATCATTGATGACAATCTTATTCTTATTCGTGAATACGCTGTTGGTATCGAAAATTACGATTTTGGTTTTCCAAAAGGCGCAATTGATCCTGGTGAAAATGCCCTACAAGCTGCCAACCGTGAACTAAAAGAAGAAATTGGCTATGGTGCTCACTCATTCATAGAACTCGCTAAGCTTTCTATGGCGCCATCTTACTTTTCTAGCAAAATGAACATTGTCATTGCACGTGACCTTTATCCAGAACAACTCGAAGGGGATGAGCCTGAGCCACTGTTCCAAATACATTGGCCTATTGCAAAAATGATGGACTTACTCGATCATCCAGACTTTACAGAAGCTCGTAGTGTCAGTGCTCTTTTCTTAGCTCACCGCTATCTATTACAAAATAAATAGATAATAAAAAAACCGGACGTTAACATCCGGTTTTTATTTTCGATTAATTAGAATAACTCGTTAGATTCGCCATTATCCTCAAAAATCTTTGTTCCTACTTCATTTTTTGCTCTTTCTGTCGGTTGAGTCCCTTCAATAAAATATTCTTTCATTGAAGGGCCATCACCTGCTAATTTCCCAGTTCTTCTATCAATTTGAACGGCCACAACACCTTGTGGTACAGGCATCATATTAACTGGTACGCCATCGAGAGCCACTTTCATAAAGTCGTTCCAAATAGGTTGAGCTGTTTTCGCCCCCGCTTCACCACCACTCGCGGCAGTTCGACCTAAATTGCGACTACTATCATCAAAACCAATCCAAGCTGTAGCAACAATATTGGCACCATATCCAGAGAACCATGCATCTTTAGAACTGTTTGTTGTTCCTGTCTTACCACCAATATCTTGACGTTTAAGATCACGAACAGCACGCCAACCAGTACCAGACCATCCCGGTTCACCCACAAGGTTTGTTCTTAATGCATCATGCATTAAGTAAGCCAGAGGTGTGCTAATAACATGTGGCGCATAAGGGCTTTCTTTTACAGTCTCAGCTAATGGTGCTTGTTCTAATTCAATTTCAGGCGTAGCCACTGCTGGCTGAGATTTATTAGATTGAGCAACGTTTTCCATATAGTCATCAGATAACGCAATAGAACGCATGGTATCGCCGTAAATAACAGGGATATCAGTGCAATCTGGGCAAGCTAGCTTTGGTTTTGCAGTAAACAGCTCTTCACCATCCGCATTTTCAATACGTTGGATATAGTAAGGTTCGATAAGATATCCGCCGTTTGCCATAACAGCAAACCCTCGCACCATTTGCATTGGTGTAAAGGATGGTGATCCTAATGCTAAAGATTCTGTTCTATCAATATTTTGATTAGGGAAACCAAAACGTAATAGATAATCAGCAGCATAATCGACCCCCATTGCACGCATTGCACGTACCATCACCACGTTTTTAGACTGGCCTAAACCTTGACGTAAACGAATAGGGCCAGCATACGTTGGTGGGGAGTTTTTAGGACGCCAATCTGTGCCTGCGCCCGCATCCCAACGGCTAATAGGTAAATCATTAAGCAATGTGGATAACGTCAATCCTTTGTCTAATGCAGCTGCATATAAGAAAGGTTTGATATTTGAACCAACTTGGCGTAAAGATTGAGAAACTCGGTTAAATTTACTGATCTCAAAATCAAAACCACCAACCAGCGCAATAATTCCACCATTAATAGGATCTAACGCAACAAACGCCGCATTCACTTCTGGAATCTGTGCTAATACCCAATTGTTTTCGTTATTTTGACGTACCCATATTTGCTCACCAACACGCACAACGGCATCAACCTTTGTTGGTGTTGGGCCTTGAGAGGTGTCAGAAATAAATTTACGAGCCCAACGCACCGCTTTTAAATCTAGCGTAATATTGTCGCCCGTTTTTAAGATAACTTTGGCTTCTTTCGCATCAGCGGATAACACAACAGCAGGAATTAAAGGACCATAAGTTTGGATCCCTTTTAATTTTTTGTTGATAGCTTCGTTATCCCATGGCGTTTGCCCTTCACGCCACAGAACTTCTTGAGCACCACGGTAACCATGACGCATATCATAGTCGATAACATTGTCACGCAAGGCTTTTTCTGCTGCTAATTGATCTTTACGAACAATGGTAGTGTAAATTTTATAGCCATCGGTATAAGCATTTTCACCATAACGCTCATACATTTCCATTCTCACCATTTCTGTGAGATAAGGTGCAGAAAAATCAATTTGCGGTGCATGGTATTTCGCAACAATAGGCTCGGCTTTTGCACTTTCATATTGTGCACGAGTGATATAGTTCTCTTCATACATACGCTGTAAAACGATATTACGACGTTTTAAAGCGCGATCATAAGAATAGAGTGGGTTAAGTGTAGATGGCGCTTTCGGTAAACCAGCAATTACTGCCATTTCATTTAAGCTAAGTTCATGAACACTTTTACCAAAGTACACATAAGCCGCAGCACCCACACCATAAGCACGGTTGCCTAGATAAATTTTATTTAAATACAGTGCTAAAATTTCATCTTTAGTGAGCTCTTTCTCAATGCGGATCGCCAAAAAGGCTTCTTTTATTTTCCGCATTAACTTCTTCTCAGGTGTTAAAAAGAAATTTCGAGCTAATTGTTGCGTAATGGTACTCGCGCCTTGAGAGGCTTGTCCTGATGTTAATGCCACTACAACAGCACGCGAGATCCCAATAGGGTCAATACCGTGGTGTTCACGAAAACGTGTATCTTCTGTTGCAATAAAGGCATTAATAAGTTGAGGAGGCATCTCCTCCAATGTTAGCGGTAAACGACGTTTTTCGCCGTATTGCGCGATCAACTCTCCGTCTGCACTAAATACCTGCATAGGGGTTTGTAAACGAACATCTTTTAATGTCGCGACATCGGGCAACTGAGGCTCAACATACTTATACATACCATATATCGAGGCTGCTCCCAAAATTATGCAAGCAAAAACGAAGATGAAAAAATATTTTAAGAACTTCACCTTAAATTTCCCATGTAGTGTGAATTGGGCGGTTTATAAACAAACAGTGCGTAGTATAAAGGTAACGCCTCTTTGAAAATAGGCAATTACTCATCAATAGATATGGATATCACTTATGGAAACACACAATTATCAGATTGGTATTGAAATTAACACTCATCATATCAATGCAATTTTGGTATTTCAGCAGAATAAACAATGGAAGATCAGTACATTTTGGCAATTCCCTTTACCTCTTAATGACGATTTAAATGATATAAAATTAAGAAAAATCTTAATGGATTGGCGTAAAAACTTACCCTTTATTAATAATGTTACGCTTTCTCTACCGGATCATTATGAAAGCTATCAAATTATCCCTCTACCTCATACAGTTTCCCTTACATCAGCAGCATGTTATCGATTAGCGCAACTACGAGCTACATCTTACACACAAAATACAAAAATCCCTGTTAATTTTGATTATCGACAGAATAAGGATAAACTTGCTATTCATCTGTGCCACAAAACGATTTTAGATAAGTATATTGACTTATTTTCTCGAATAAACTTAACAATAACAGCGATTGATACCCCAGCATGTGCACTGCGTTATTTAGCAACTTACCTTAACCTATCACCTCAAAATCCACTTTTATACTGTAAAAACAAAACACTACTTTGGGTATCATCTGATGAAAATATGCCTCATTACGGTACTCTCACCTATGAAAACCAACAAGAACAACAAACTTGTATTTACCAATTAATAGAAAAATATCATTGGTCATTAAAACAGTGTTACTTAACAGGCGATAACGAAGAATATTTTAGCCAGTTGATGCCTATTTGGCCCAATCGTTCCCACAACTTATTTGAAACAACGTCAGATAAAGATCTCATTCCACTTGTTGCATTAGGTTTAGCATTACGCCCTAAAGAGGTGTTATGTATCAAATAAATTATCTACCTTGGCGCCACCGTTTATTTAAACAAAAAGCATTGTTATGGCTTTCTCAAACACTATCATTGCTCATAATCATTTTCGTTGTATGTAGCTATTGCACCTATTATTTGGCACAAAAACAATCACTTATAACAGACCAACAACACCAGACTCAACAACAAGAAGATTTATTACTAAAACAACTCGATATATATCAAAAACAGAAAAAACAGACACTTTTACGCTATCAACACTACTCTCTCTATTATCAAAACTGGTTACGTTATTTACATTACATTCGCTTCTTTCGAGCTATCGAAACACATCTTCCCGCAACGGGTTGGATTAGCCACTATGATGAGACAGATAATCAACGCTCACTGCACATCTCGCTCCCCAAGACACAATCACTCACCTTTATTACCAACCTTAAAAGTCATCCAGCTTTAGCCTCTTTAACGCTGAGTTATGTGCAACAAAGCAAAATTGATCCGTTTTACACAGAAGTATATTTAAACGGAAAATTAGAAGAACAAGAGCGATGGAGTGACGATGATGAGGGAACACAATGAAAAAAAATGCACAATGGCTGTTACTTATTGCGTTTTTACCTAAGTGGAAACTAACTTTACTAAGCTTAATGATACCTTTTATTACTCTGCTAGCTTATTACCTCTTTATCTACACCGACTACCAGCAAGAAATAACCCAACAACACCTAGAAATAGCACAAAGACTAAAGCGAATTAATCACCATCAAAACACATTAAACACAATGCCATCAATGAATTCACTAATCACACAACAGATAGATTATGACATTCCATTCGATAACTCACCGGTTAGTAAGCAATTACAACGCTTACTGATGATTTATCAATTTATCCCCGAAATTTGGGAAAACACGCCCAACTCGTTACATAAACTCACATTTACTTTGTCTTATTCTCAGTTTTTAACACTATTGGAATGTCTCAATCAAACAAGTTTAGCACTGATTTCTCTGAATATTTTCCCAATAGAAAACCATCTAATTTCAGTACAAATGAGCCTGACAGAACTAAGTTATCCTCATGCAATACAGGGTGATATATCATGATAAAGATAGGCATGTTAATCGCCATATTATGTATAACAACCACCATTTGGGCTCACACCCGAGATCCCTTTTTTCCTCAGAATATCGATAATGAAACGATATCCTCTACCTTTATTGAAGAACGAATATCAACGACAGAGCAACCTGAAGAATTGCATCACCAACTTTTTCCTTTAAATTATGCAGATGCACAGAGATTAGGTGACCAACTAACTAATCACACTATTCCATTACTTAGTCAGCAAGGGCGGGTTATTATTGATAGAGAAGCGAATAGCCTTTCAATTGTTGATAATAGTAAAACACTGTCTGAAATAGAAGATTGGCTAAAACTACGGGACACCCCACACCAACAAGTTCATATCACCGCGCATATTGTCAGTAGCAGTCAGGATGCTTTAAATGAATTAGGCACTCAATGGGGATTACAAGCATTAAAAACACAAACCGAAACAACATCCACAATACCTAATGCGATTTCAACAACCTCCTCACTTAATTCAGCGTTATCAACACCTTCACTCTCTGCACTATCACTCCATCAAAACACCAAAAATCCCCTTCACTATATTGCATTTAACATTGCCAGAATCAATGGACGCCTATTAGAGCTTGAATTAAGCGCGTTAGAACAAGAGAAACAATTATCTATTATTGCAAGTCCACGACTAACAACCGCTCATGAAAAAACAGCATCCATCAAACAAGGAACGGAGATCCCCTATGTCAGTCGAGATAATGAAATTACACGAGTTCAATTTAAAGAAGCTGTCTTGGGTATGGAAGTCACACCCATTATTCAAAAAGATAAAAAGATAAGGTTAATACTTAAAATTAGTCAAAACACACCGGGCATTGCTCTTGTTCAAGGTGGAAGTGAACATCTGTCTATTGATAAACAAGAGATCAGCACAGAAGTGGCGATTCGTGATGGAGAAACCATTATGTTAGGAGGTATATTTCAGCAAAAACAGCAAGAGCACACGGCAAAAATACCCTTCTTATCCTCTATTCCCTTACTCGGCGTACTTTTCAGTCATAAAAGAGATCAACACAGTCGCCATGAATTGGTTATTTTTATTACACCCAAATTAATCTAATTTTTTATGTAGAAAGTAATTTTATTATAAAATACAATTAATTATATGTTTTTCACTAAGATTAAATTGAGAGTTATTCATTGTTTTTTCTTATAATCTGTATTTATAGATTTGACGATGAGGACGATTTAGCTTACAAGGGTTAGCTAATTTGAGTGAGCCTGAAACATCACAATAAAAATACGGATACATTTTATGCACTTCCTCTATTCTTGGAGGTAGGGCTTTTTATATGTAATATTGATCGATTGATGACGAAAAAGACAATATTATCAGATGCGGTTTTCCGACTAAATTGTGTTAGAATCTCCGCATTGCCAACAAAGATAATTACTTTTTAGTAGTTTTTGTTATGTACTGTGGGCAAAGGGATTTTTATCCTATGTTGTCACTTATGACAGCATGTGGTTATTTTATAGCGATCTACTGAAAGAACTCAGTCTTATTATGAGAGTGGATAACAAATGTTATCAGGCATGAATTAGATAAACACTCATAAATTTCAGTTTAGGTCCCGTCGCTGAATGAATTTGGCGGGGCGGGTTATCATTAACGAATATCTTAGTAATACCAAAAACATGGCAGAGAAACGTAATATCTTTCTGGTTGGGCCTATGGGTGCCGGCAAAAGCACTATTGGTCGTCAGTTAGCTCAACAACTTAGTATGGAGTTTTATGATTCCGATCAGGAAATTGAGCGGCGTACAGGTGCGGATGTAGGTTGGGTATTTGATGTTGAAGGCGAAGAAGGCTTCCGTCAACGAGAAGAGAAAATAATCAACGAACTTACTGAAAAACAAGGCATTGTACTTGCAACAGGTGGTGGTTCGGTGAAATCGCGAGAAACCCGTAACAGACTATCTGCACGTGGTGTGGTTGTTTATTTAGAAACCAACATTGAAAAACAACTCGCTCGTACCCAACGTGATAAAAAACGTCCTTTATTGCAAGGTGTTGAACCTGTGCGTGATGTCTTAGAGACATTAGCTGAAGAACGTAATCCTCTTTATGAAGAGATTGCTGACATCACTATTCATACTGATGATCAGAGTGCAAAAATTGTAGCCAATCAAATAATTGAATTATTAGAACAAAACTAATAAATTCAACTATTTATAAGGTTAAGTAAAGACAATAAGAAGAAGGCCACTGTTATGGAAAAAATCACTGTCACATTAGGTGAAAGAAGCTATCCCATTACCATTGCTTCTGGCCTTTTTCATCAAGAAGATACCTTTTTACCATTAACATCAGGGCAGCAAGTTATGATAGTCACAAATGTGACACTTGCCCCACTCTATTTAGAAAAGGTAACAAACACCTTAAAAAAACAGGGTGTTTTGGTTGATAGCGTAATTTTGCCTGATGGCGAACAATATAAATCGCTTGAGATCATGAATGATGTCTTTACTGCATTATTAGAAAAAAATCACAATCGAGATACAACACTTATCGCATTAGGCGGTGGTGTTATTGGTGACCTAACCGGTTTTGCCGCAGCAAGCTATCAACGAGGTGTTCGCTTTATCCAAGTACCAACAACACTATTGTCACAAGTCGATTCTTCTGTGGGTGGAAAAACCGCGGTTAATCATCCTCTTGGCAAAAACATGATTGGTGCGTTTTATCAGCCTGCTTCTGTTGTTATCGATCTCGATTGTCTTGCCACATTACCGCCTCGTGAACTTTCATCGGGTTTAGCTGAAGTTATTAAATATGGCATCATTTTAGATAAAAACTTTTTTATCTGGCTTGAAAATAATATTGATAAACTCTTAGCTCTTGATCCTAAAGCCATGGCATTTTGTATCCGCCGTTGCTGTGAGTTAAAAGCTGACGTTGTCGCCGCTGATGAAAAAGAAACAAGTGGTTTACGCGCACTACTCAACCTTGGCCATACCTATGGACACGCTATTGAAGCGCATATGGGATATGGTGTTTGGTTGCATGGTGAAGCCGTTGCCGCAGGCATGGTAATGGCGGCAAGAACATCTCAAGCACTGGGTCAATTCACTGAAGAAGAGACGCAACGTGTTATTCAATTGCTTGAGAAAGCCAATCTCCCCGTCAATGGTCCTATTGAAATGACACCTGATGACTATTTACCTCATATGATGAGAGATAAAAAAGTATCTGGTGGCAAATTACACCTTGTTTTACCAAAAGGTATCGGTCAATCCGAATTACGTGCCGATATTACTCGCGAACAAGTCCACAAAGCGATAACATCTTGCATTAATGCAAATTAAGCACCCCATTACCTGACCAGAAATAAACCAGAACATTCAATTAAGGAAAATTCTGGTTAATATTGTCAAATGCAACGTTTCAGAAAAAGCGTTTCATCCTTATACTATGAGGTAATGGCTAAGCTGAATAGAATATTTTTCGCTTTTTGACGCTCTGACGGAGGGCATAATGGACGAGTTCAAACCTGATAATGAAACCAAGGGTAATAATTCACTCAAACCTGATACATCGGATAGGCCTGAACGTAGAGCCAATCGACCTCGTAGCAATCCATTAAAAAATGCACGATTCTCTGTATCCCGTCAACAGATGATGATTGGTGTTGGTGTTTTAGTCCTTATTCTGCTAATTATCGCAATAAGCTCAGCATTAAAATCACCAGAAACAACTGAACCAACGCCTTCAACCAATACAGAAAGAAATATCGATCTATCTCAACAACCGTCATCCGTTACGCCTTCAGAAAATGGTCAGCCATCGGCTCCTCAATCTATTTCTGGGCAAGAGATACAGCCTGCAACACCACCTTCACAAAACTTACCACCAATGATTGATTCACAAGGTCAACGTGTTGAGATCCCTGGAGATATCGTTGATTCTTTAAATCAACAACAAGCGGGCATCAATCAAGCGGCTAATCAGCAATTAAACGCACAACAACCAAAACCGCAACAACCGGTTACACAAGCTCCCGTCACCAAACCAGTACAACCTGTACAAAAGCCGGCTGAAGTAAAAACACCACCGACAAAACCAGTGACACCTCCAGCAACAACGCAAACTAAACCTGCAACAACTAAACCTGTTGTTTCAGGTTCATTATCAGCAGGTAATTTAAGTTCTATTCCTGCTACTAACTATACGTTGCAATTAAGTGGTGCAAGTCGCCAAGATACCTTAGAGGCTTTCGCTAAAAAGAACCTCAATGGAAACTACGCTATTTACAAAACACAGCGTAATGGTAATCCATGGTATGTACTCATCTATGGAAATTATCGTAATATAAGCGAAGCCAAGCAGGCCGTTTCTTCTTTACCTGCGCCAGTACAAGCAAAACAACCTTGGGTTAGACCGATGAAACATGTTCATCAGGATCTAAAAAAATAATTAAGACGAAGTTCACCGCTGATATGCTGTCTGAAACAGAGTACAATCGGCGACTCTGAAACGATTGAGAAATTTGGACGGCATGAAAAAAAAACGCGCATTCCTAAAATGGGCTGGTGGTAAATATCCTTTGGTAGATGACATTAAACGTCATCTGCCTGAGGGTAATTGTTTAATTGAACCTTTTATGGGTGCCGGTTCTGTTTTTCTAAATACAGAATACGATTCATATATTCTTGCCGATATAAATAGTGATCTAATTCATCTCTATAACACGGTAAAGCAACATCCTGAAAAATTTATGAAGGATGCCCGCTTATTATTTACCCCTCAAATGAATATCGCAGAAGAGTTTTATCAACTACGACAAGAGTTTAATCGTTCAACAGATGCTTATCAGCGTAGTGTGTTATTTCTCTATCTTAACCGTCATTGCTACAATGGGCTGTGCCGTTATAACTCAAAAGGTGAATACAATGTCCCTTTTGGTCGTTATAAAAAACCTTATTTTCCTGAAACTGAATTAATTTGGTTTTCTGAAAAAGCACAAAAAGCCGAATTTGTTTGCCAAAGCTATTCATCAACGATGACTAATGCAAAAAAAGGTGCCGTCGTTTATTGCGATCCGCCTTATGCGCCATTATCACCGACTGCAAATTTCACGTCATACCATACAAATAGCTTTAGTTTTCAAGAGCAAGAACATCTGGCTCAACTTGCCTCAATGCTGGCTTACGAGAGACAGATACCCGTGTTAATATCAAACCATGAGACTGCGTTAACAAAAACGTGGTATGTGAACGCAAAAGAGCTACACAGTGTGAAAGTCCGAAGAACAATCAGTAGCAACACACTTGGTCGTAGCAAAGTGAACGAATTACTTGCCTTATATAAATAATCGTTAACACTTCCCGACAATGGGAGTGTTGTCAGGAGAATGCGATGAAAGATTTTCTGATTGCCCCTTCTATTTTATCCGCTGATTTTGCTCGCCTGGGCGAAGATACTGAAAAAGTACTCGCTGCGGGCGCTGATGTTGTCCACTTTGATGTTATGGATAACCACTATGTTCCTAACCTAACATTTGGTGCGCCAATTTGTAAGGCGTTGCGTAACTATGGTATTACCGCCCCCATTGATGTTCACCTAATGGTTAAACCCGTTGACCGTATCATTCCTGACTTTGCAAACGCGGGCGCAACTTATATCTCATTTCACGCTGAAGCCAGTGACCACGTCGATCGCACTATTCAATTAATTAAAGATTGTGGTTGTAAAGCGGGCTTAGTGCTTAATCCAGCAACCCCATTAAACTATCTCGACTATGTTATGGATAAATTAGATCTTATTCTACTGATGTCTGTTAACCCAGGCTTTGGTGGCCAATCATTTATTCCTAATACTCTCGATAAATTACGCCAAGTACGTAAAATGATTGATGATGGTGGCTATGACATTCGTTTAGAAATTGATGGTGGTGTCAAAGTCGATAATATTGCTGAAATTGCGCAAGCTGGCGCTGATATGTTTGTTGCAGGCTCAGCTATTTTCAATCAGCCAGACTATAAGCATGTTATCGACAATATGCGCCATGAATTAGAAAAGGTATCGTAATGACAGATAAAAAACTCAAAGGTATCCGTGCTATCGCCTTTGATCTTGATGGCACCCTCACCGACAGCGCTGTTGGTCTTACAGAAGCAACAGACTACGCATTAAAAGCAAAAGGCTTTCCTCCTGCTGGCAAACATAATGTCACTATTTGGGTTGGGAACGGTGTGGATATGCTACTGACACGCGCTTTGCACAATGCTGGCGTCGAGGATGTGACTGATACCTTATTAAAAGAGATGCGTGATCTTTTTGATGAACATTATGCGACCTCAGTCAAAACAGGCAGTGATTTATTCCCTCACGTCAAAGAAACCCTGGAGGCATTAGCTTCACACAATATTCCTCTGGGTATCGTGACAAACAAACCAACACTATTTATTGCACCTTTACTACAACAATTGGAAATTGAAAAATACTTCTCCTTGGTGTTAGGTGGCGATGATGTAAAAGAAAAAAAACCGCATCCAGCACCATTATATTTAACAATGGGCACATTTGGTGTTAAAAAGGAAGAACTCCTTTTTGTTGGGGATTCTCGCAACGATATTATTGCAGCACAAGAGGCTGAGTGCCCTTGCGTAGGTTTAACCTACGGCTATAACTACGGCGTATCTATTGCAGACAGCAAACCTGATTTTACTCTCGATAATTTTGCTGATTTGCTCTCTATCCTCGATATCACGCCAATGACAACTGTGGAACAGAATTAAAATGACGACTTCAGTAGAAAAAACGGCACAAAAGCCAATTGTATTCAGTGGTGCACAACCTTCTGGTGAATTAACTATCGGAAACTATATGGGTGCACTGCGTCAATGGGTACAAATGCAAGATGATTATGATTGCATTTACTGTATCGTTGACCAACACGCTATTACAGTACGTCAAGATCCTAAAGAGTTAAGAAAAAGAACCTTAGATACACTGGCTCTGTACCTTGCTTGTGGTATCGATCCAGAAAAAAGCACTATTTTTGTTCAGTCACATGTTCCACAACATGCACAATTAAGCTGGGCACTTAACTGCTATACCTATTTTGGTGAATTGAGCCGAATGACTCAATTTAAAGATAAGTCAGCGCGCCACGCTGAAAATATCAATGCCGGATTATTCGATTATCCTGTATTAATGGCAGCAGATATTCTGATTTATCAAACAAACCAAGTTCCTGTTGGTATCGACCAGAAACAACATCTTGAATTAAGCCGTGATATTGCCCAGCGCTTTAACGCTATATATGGCGATATATTCACCGTACCCGATCCTTTTATTCCAAAAGGCGGTGCTCGTGTGATGGCATTACAAGATCCGACTAAAAAAATGTCTAAGTCTGATGATAACCGTAATAACGTTATCGCATTGCTTGAAGATCCTAAATCAGCAGCTAAAAAGATCAAACGTGCAATGACAGACTCAGAAGAGCCACCTCGTGTTATTTACGATCTTGAAAACAAAGCGGGTGTATCTAATTTACTCGATATCTTAGCGGGTGTTACAGGCAAAACTATTCCTGAATTAGAAGCTGAATTTGAAGGCAAAATGTATGGCCATCTAAAAGGTGCTGTTGCTGATGCGGTATCTGAAATGCTAACTAACATTCAAGAACGTTTTAACACATTCCGTAATGATGAAGTATTACTTAATAAAATTATGAAAGAAGGTGCTGATAAAGCCAAAGCTCGCGCTCAAGCAACCTTAGACAAGGTTTATGACGCAATCGGATTTATTGCACATCCATAATCTTTTGTTAATACCTAGAAAAACACCTCACCTATTTTTGAACTGACCCCAGTTTATTTTTAGGAAGGTGTTTTTTTAGTAAAGAGCAAATTAACTATTTATTCCTTAAACAACCGTCGATTAAAACTCTCAATAGTTTGATTTTGCAGCCTCAACTGCATAGTCTTACTCCAACTTGCAGATAATCCTGCGGCACTTAATAACCGATGATAAAGCTCTTCATCAAATGGCATATGAAAAGCTATCGAAATCGCTTCTTTAACAGAGACATCACTGTTTCTTGAAACTAAAACAAGAGGATGATGGCTCCCCGTTTCTCCCACACTCACAACCCGATATAACCAACCACAATAACCACTATCTTGCATAATTTGCGAAAAGTTACTGACATCTGTCACTGTGTTAAGTTTGTAGCAAGGAGAGCGAGGTTGAGTAACTTGAATTAATGCGGTTCCCCATTGATAAATATCACCAATAAAAACATTTTCTTCTGTCATGCCTGTTGTTGAGATATTTTCACCAAATGCAGGAGCATGAAAAAAATCCGTCAATTGCGGAAATTGCTCAGCCCAATAAAAATAATGTTCTTTAGGATAATGACAAAGTGCGCGATCAGGGCCACCGTGAAAACTCTTTTCTGCTTGCTCATCACCTTCTAATCCCAGTGATGTCAATTTGATATGACCATCCACCAGCCTTTTGGTGATCGCACTGGTAAATCCATTAGATGTTGTTGTGATATTACCGATAAAAACACTAGGAAAATAACGCATAGCTCTCTACCTAAACAGAAAAGAATAACTCATAGTAAAGAGAGTGTTCAAAAGAAACAATGCCGACAGATGTCGGCATTGAAAATATAAAAAGAAAGGAAGCTATTTACTCAATTATGCTTTACTCTGAAAACGTTTTTGCGCTTCATCCCAGTTAACAACCGACCAAAACGCTTTAATATAATCAGGGCGACGATTTTGATATTTCAAGTAGTAAGCATGTTCCCACACATCTAACCCTATAATTGGGTAACCAGATGCGCCAGCTAACTCTTCACCCATTAATGGGCTATCTTGGTTTGCTGTAGAAACTACCGCAAGTTTGCCATCATCTTTTAATACCAACCAAGCCCAACCAGAACCGAAACGGCTAGCTGCTGCTTTTTCAAATAACTCTTTAAAGGCATCAACGCTACCAAAATCGCGTTCAATCGCATCTTTTAGAGAACCTTGTAATTGAGTACCTAGCTTCAGCCCTTTCCAGAATAATGAATGATTAGAGTGACCACCTGCGTTATTACGTAAAAAGGTACGTTGATCAGCAGGTACTTTATGAAGATTTTTAACTAATTCATCAATTTCTAAACCAGCAAGCTCAGGTAATTTTTCTAATGCTGTGTTGGTATTATTCACATAAGTTTGATGATGCTTAGTATGGTGAATTTCCATTGTGCGCTCATCAAAATGAGGTTCTAATGCATCATAAGCATAAGGCAGTGCAGGTAATGTATAGCTCATATTAATCTCCAGTGCTGTTTTATCTTCGATCACACCATGTGATTTATCTTTTCATTTCATTATAGTGAAAAAAATGCTAATGAAAATCATTATCATATCCATATTATTTTTGTGGTTTTTTTATCCAGCATGGTTAAATTAATTTTCACAGTATATTATTTTAATTTTAAAGCTTTCTATTAAATGATAATTCTATTAAATAAGAGAATAGTAGATTAATCATTCACCACTAGCTTTCGCACTATTTGAACATTCCATGAAAAGCATTTCCATTAATTCGTGATCTTCTGCGCAAAAAAGAAACAATCTTTATTTACCCTCTTTTGTTAACGACTTTTTGACATAGTATTAACAACAGTGAGGAGAACTATTATGACAAAAATAAACCAACATCATATTCCTGCAAACATTGCAGAACACACCCTGATCAATAAAGAGCAATACCAAAAAGATTATGAATTATCCATCAAAAACCCTGAGGCCTTTTGGGCAGATAAAGGGAAAATCATTGACTGGATAAAACCATATACTGTGGTAAAAAATACATCTTTTGACCCAGGCCATGTACGCATTCGCTGGTTTGAAGATGGTCAGCTAAATATCAGTCAGAACTGTCTTGATCGCCATCTTAAAACACGAGGTGATCAAGTTGCCATTATTTGGGAAGGTGACTCACCTAATGAGTCAAAAAAAATCACTTACCGACAACTTCACCACGATGTTTGCCAATTCGCCAACGTATTAAAAAACTTAGGTATTAAAAAAGGCGATGTTGTGGCGATTTATATGCCTATGGTGCCAGAAGCCGCAGTCGCTATGCTTGCTTGTACTCGTATTGGTGCTATCCATTCTGTTATTTTTGGTGGTTTCTCCCCTGAAGCGGTTGCAGGCCGGATCATAGACTCAAAAGCTAAATTAGTCATTACAGCTGATGAAGGATTACGAGCGGGTCGCGCTATCCCTTTAAAGAAAAATGTTGATGATGCTTTAAATCATGCTGATATCCCTCTTATTAATCATGTAGTGGTATTTCGCCGCACAGGGCATACCGAACAATGGATTGAAGGACGTGATGTTTGGTGGGATGAAATCATCCAAGGTGTCAGTGCAGAAT
Source organism: Proteus faecis (assembly GCF_030286765.1). Taxonomy (NCBI): domain Bacteria; kingdom Pseudomonadati; phylum Pseudomonadota; class Gammaproteobacteria; order Enterobacterales; family Morganellaceae; genus Proteus; species Proteus faecis. The sequence goes on along the minus strand of NZ_JASVWV010000018.1, from coordinate 8,592 downwards.
GTGAAGTCGAAGTTATGGATGCAGAAGATCCTCTCTTTATTCTGTATACATCAGGTTCAACAGGCAAACCTAAAGGTGTACTGCACACGACGGGGGGCTATCTCGTTTATGCTTCAATGACCTTTAAATACACCTTTGATTATCATGAAGGCGACATTTATTGGTGTACTGCTGATGTGGGTTGGGTAACAGGCCATAGCTACTTACTGTATGGCCCACTATCAAATGGCGCGACCACGGTTATGTTTGAAGGTGTTCCTAATTACCCATCTGTTAACCGTATGGCTCAAGTTGTTGATAAGCACCAAATCAATATTTTATATACTGCACCTACTGCAATCCGTGCATTAATGGCTGAAGGTGATAAAGCAATTGAAGGGACTCAACGTACTTCTCTGCGCATTCTAGGCTCTGTTGGTGAACCAATTAACCCAGAAGCATGGGAATGGTTCTATCAGAAAATGGGGCGTAGCCAATGTCCTATCGTTGATACATGGTGGCAAACAGAAACCGGTGGTTTCATGATAACGCCATTACCAGGAGCAATGGATCTAAAACCAGGCTCAGCAACACGCCCTTTCTTCGGCGTTCAGCCTGCAATTGTCGATAATATGGGAGAAGTACAGCAAGGGGCTTGTGAAGGTAACTTAGTGATTACTGATTCTTGGCCGGGTCAAGCAAGAACACTTTTTGGTGATCACGAACGTTTTGAACAAACTTACTTCTCAACCTTTAAAGGTATGTATTTCTCTGGTGATGGCGCTCGCCGAGATGAAGATGGCGACTATTGGATAACAGGACGTGTTGATGATGTCTTGAATATTTCAGGTCATCGTTTAGGAACAGCAGAGATTGAATCTGCTCTTGTTGCACATCCTAAAATTGCAGAAGCTGCAGTAGTGGGTATTCCTCACAATATTAAAGGGCAAGCCATTTATGCGTATGTCACTTTAAATCACGGTGAAGAACCAACCCCTGAACTTTATACTGAAGTTCGCAACTGGGTACGTAAAGAAATTGGACCAATAGCTACACCAGATATTCTACATTGGACAGATTCCCTACCCAAAACACGATCAGGGAAAATTATGCGCCGAATCTTGCGTAAAATTGCCTCTGGCGACACAACTAACCTCGGAGATACCTCAACACTCGCTGATCCGGGTGTTGTAGAGAAACTGTTAGAAGAAAAACAGTCTCTATCACTCACCGCTTAATACACAACAAAATAGCTGTCATTTAAAAAACGTAATACGACAAAGCAAAGACATGAAAATGTCTTTGCTAGGCGCTCTTACCTAAAAATCATGAAATGCAGGGGATTGAAGCCTCTAAATCAAGTGATAAACCAAACAATTATATAGAGGAGAACTCTGATGAATGCCAATATTTATCAAGAGATAGAAAACAACCCTCGCTTTAAAGAACTGGTTAATAAACGTAGTCGTTTTTCATGGACACTTTCAATAATTACGCTCGTTATGTATGTCTCGTTTATCTTACTTATTGCATTCTATCCACAGTGGTTAGGTACACCACTGTACGAAGGAAGCTACATTACACGAGGCATTCCTATTGGTATTGGCTTAATTATTGCCTCATTTCTATTAACAGGTATTTACGTAATCAAAGCTAATACTGAATTTGACAAACTTACCGCTGAAGTTATTGAAGAGGTAGAAAAATGAGAAAGTTATTTTATACAATAAGCTTATTTTTCCTTTCTTCAACGGTGGCTTATGCTGCTGAAATAACAGAAGGAGGTGAGAAACAACCGATGAATATTCAGGCCATTATAATGTTCCTAATATTCGTAGGATTAACACTTTACATTACTTATTGGGCTTCTAAACGTACTCGCTCTCGTGCTGATTACTACACTGCTGGAGGAAAAATTACTGGCTTTCAAAATGGGATGGCAATTGCTGGTGACTTTATGTCTGCCGCATCCTTTTTAGGGATCTCCGCACTGGTTTATACTTCGGGTTATGATGGACTTATCTATTCAATTGGATTTCTGATTGGTTGGCCTATTATTCTTTTTATCATTGCTGAACGCTTGCGTAATTTAGGGCGTTATACCTTTGCAGATGTTGTCTCGTATCGCTTAAGCCCTAAACCTGTAAGAACACTCTCCGCGATTGGATCACTGGTTGTCGTTGCCCTTTATCTAATAGCACAAATGGTCGGTGCCGGAAAATTAATCGAACTCCTTTTCGGTTTAAACTACCATATTGCTGTTGTGCTCGTTGGTATTCTAATGGTGCTATATGTTTTATTTGGAGGCATGTTAGCCACCACTTGGGTTCAAATCATTAAAGCTATTTTATTACTTGCAGGTGCAAGCTTTATGGCTGTTATGGTTATGAAAGCTGCCGATTTCAATTTCAATACCTTATTTAAAGAAGCCGTTAGTGTTCACTCAAAAGGGTTCTCTATCATGAGCCCAGGTGGCTTGGTTTCTGATCCTATATCTGCTCTCTCTTTAGGTCTTGCTTTAATGTTTGGTACAGCGGGACTTCCTCATATCATCATGCGCTTCTTTACTGTTAGCGATGCAAAAGAAGCCCGTAAGAGTGTTTTCTATGCAACAGGTTTTATCGGTTATTTCTATATTCTTACTTTTATTATTGGTTTCGGCGCTATCTTACTCGTTAGCCCTAATCCTATGTTCAAAGATGCCGCTGGTGCTTTGATTGGCGGAACCAATATGGCGGCCGTTCACTTAGCAGATGCTGTTGGCGGTAATTTCTTCTTAGGCTTTATTTCAGCTGTTGCCTTCGCCACTATTTTAGCCGTTGTTGCGGGACTAACTTTAGCGGGCGCATCTGCGGTATCGCATGATCTCTACGCTAATGTAATTAAAAATGGTCATGCAGATGAAAGACAAGAGCTAAAAGTATCCAAAATTACTGTAGTTATCTTGGGTATCGTCGCTATCGGTTTAGGTATTTTATTTGAAAAGCAAAATATTGCCTTTATGGTAGGGCTAGCATTCTCAATTGCAGCAAGCTGTAACTTCCCAATCATATTGTTATCTATGTATTGGAAAGGGCTTACAACACGAGGAGCCGTGGCAGGAGGATGGTCTGGTTTATTAGTAGCTGTCACATTGATGATATTAGGGCCAACCATTTGGGTAAGTATTTTAGGTCATGAAAAACCAATCTACCCTTATGAATATCCAGCATTATTCTCAATCATTATTGCTTTTATTATCTCATGGCTTTTCTCTATTACAGATAAATCATCTTTAGGTGAGCAAGAAAAAGCAAAATTCCAAGCACAGTTTATACGTTCTCAAATTGGCTTGGGTATTGAGCAAGGTAAACAGCACTAACAGCCAGAAATAATGTAACCTTTCTTAATAAAAAGAGCCTCAAAGTGAATTCCAACTTTGGGGCTCTTCAATTCCAATCGTTTTTATCAATTATCATAAAAACCGTGCTCTTATTTCTATCATTTACTTATTTATAATATTTTTAAGCTTTAACTACATATCTATACGATTATTTATATAACTTATTATCATCTACTCTAGCAGTATAAAAAGAAAAATAAATTAATTTAAAATCAATTAATTATAAATAAAAAAGTAAACATAATTTATTTATAATATAACTTATTAATAAAGCCCAAAAGCCCAAAATAACCAGAAAGATGCATAATAATATCAATTTCAGACACACTTCAGACAAACAAGGCTTGTATTGTCAAAACGTAAATGATTAACTTTTTATTGTATATAAAAAGAGATGGTATTTTTAAATAGATTATGTCTTGGTTAACTCATTACGCACTTTTATTTTTCTTATCTATGGCACCTGCAACATTGGGTGGTTCAACGCTGTATATAGAACAAAAAATCTATATTGTTCTTATTGGCTGGCTACTTATGCTGATATGTAGTGGTATTTATCGCTACGTTTTTGGAAAAATAATAACCGTTGTTATTAGTGCGCTATGGTCTTTAAATCTTTCTATTTCTCTATTTTTCTATCGTGAACATGATATTGCCTTTTCATCATCCATTGCTGAAACTTTTATTAATACTAACAGTAGCGAAACTGTCGGTATGCTCTCTTATAATAAGTACTATGTCTTATTTTATATATGTGCTTTTGCCGTTTACTATTTTTTCATCCATAAAGCGGCTCAAGTCTCTGATCTAAAAACGACAAAAAAAAGTGTGACCGCTTTTGTTATATTAATCGCCATTATTCCATTTTATAAAAGCTTAGCATTAAGAAACGACAACAATAGTAAATTACTTGCAGAATATACTCTTCTGAATACACCTTTTTATAATGCAGCAGCACTTGTCCGAACCCTCCATGAAAATCGCAAAATTAGAAGAATTCCTTCTCAAAAAGTTGAGTTCCAATATAATAAAAATAGTGATAATACAGAAATTTACATCCTAATTATTGGAGAATCTGTTCGCAGAGATCATCTTGGAATTTATGGCTATCAGCACGATACAACACCTAATCTAATGAAAGAAAAGAGTCATCTTATTTTATTCAATCAAGTTTATTCTCCAGCACCAGTGACCATTCTTTCTGTACCCATTTCGCTCTCAAATATAGGATTAGAACAGTTACAAGATAAAAATCATTATGCTGATAATATTGTTTCTCTTGCCAATCATGCTGGATTTAAAACATATTGGCTAAGTAACCAAGGTGAAGGTAATCAAAAAACCAGTGTTATTTCTGTCATTGCTAATATGGCCCAAAATAAAAAGTGGAATGAATTTATCGGTTATGATGAAGAGCTACTTCCTTATTTAGATAGCGCGCTTAATGAATCATCTGCACAGAAAAAATTAATCATCTTACATACATATGGTAGCCATGAGCCGGCCTGTAATCGATTTCCAAATCAGTATCTAAAGAAATTCACACAAGAAGATGATGATAATTGTTATGACAGCTCTATCGCTTATACAGATAAATTAATTAATGACATCATTGAAAAAGTTAAAGATAAACCTGCTTCTATTCTCTACTTTTCCGATCATGCTTTACAGCGTCTCGATAAAAATAGAGAGGTTCGTTATCATCATGGCGTAAATACACCACGTAAAGAAGCTTACGATATCCCGTTGTTTATTTGGTATAGCCCCTCAACCGTAAAACCAATCATTAGTAATGCGGTGTTAAACAAACCTTACTCAACAGCAAATAATTATTGGTTATTAAGTAGTTGGCTTGGTATAGAACATCATTCACCGAATAAATGCTATTCACCCTTAGCAGATTGTTATCAGCCAAGATCACCCATCATGGTCATTGATGGTAATAAAAATCTCTTAAAATATGATTTATTAAGTTCTGAAGAACAAGAGCCACAATAATATATGGCTCCTTATACATAATTATTAGCAATCTTCAATCACTATATAAATGGCATTTAAAGAGCCATGAACCCCAACAACTTTAATTAATTCAATATCAGAAGTACAACTTGGTCCACTAATAATATTAATACAAGAAGGCATTCGGACATCTTTTATTGCTAGTTGATGAAGTTCTTCCGCTAATTGAGCAACTCTCGGTAAAATGGTACTCCTCTTAATAACAAAGAGCGTTGTTTCTGGGATCAAACTAACACTACGTCCTTTATCTGCTCCAGAAAATAAAACAACGCCCCCCGATTCAGCAAGTCCATATTCAGCAAAAACAATCCCCACTTTAGCATTTTTTACATGCTCAATATTTTCTCCACCAACATGGTGATCCCACACACTAACATCACAATGTTCAGATAATAAATCAATAACACCACTTTCTTTTAAACGAGGATCACCCGTCAATATCACTGATGAACCATATTTATTACATAATGCAAGTAAGCACTGAGGTAAAGCTTCTTGTGTCGTTGTCTCATAATCGCTTCCGGCTAATTTAGCGGTATTAAGAAAATATTGATATCGTTCCTCTTCCGATAATTCAGTTAATCTTTCTTCCGGATATGTATTTATTGGCGTTGGTAATGAGTCTGGTATTGTTTTTAATGGTCTTCCTAACTGAGAAGCTAAATGAGATAGGAATGTGTTTTTATTATTCATCTCTTATTTCTCCTCTTTTTGATGTTTTTTAAACCAACTACGGAAACTTTCACCATCACCTTGTGGCAAGTTTCTTGCTTCAGTCCACTCTTTTAATGCGCCTATATTTAAAGGAGCTTTCCCCTCTTTAATAAACCACCTTGCAGCATGAGCCTCCCAATTCATACCAACTTTCCATAATGTTGGATGACGGTTCACATAGTTAAATATATTGGTGATCGTACGCTCTGTTGTTGGTGTGATTTTTTCTTTAACCATCACATTTCTATGTTTTTTAATTAAATTGGATAGCGGTATTTTTACCGGGCATACAGAATCACAAGCAGTACATAATGAACATACATAAGGAAGGTTTTTAAAATTCTTATAACCACCTAATAAAGGGGTTAAAACAGCACCAACTGGGCCTGGATAAATAGAGCCATATCCTTGTCCACCAATATGACGGTAAGCAGGGCAAGTATTCATACATGCACCACAACGAATACAACGCAAAATATCTTTAAATTCTGAGCCAATAATTTTTGAACGCCCATTATCAACAATAACAAGATGGAAATCTTCAGGGCCATCAACATTGTCTTTTTCTCTAGGCCCTGTAAGCCATGTGTTATAGCCCGTTAGACGTAATCCAACAGCACTGCGTGCTAACATGGTAATAAGAATATCCACCTCTTTAAATGTCGGTGCGATACGTTCCATACCCATCACTGCTATATGTGTTTTAGGCAATGTAGTACTTAAGCGAGCATTACCTTCATTAGTCACTAAACAAACCGAGCCCGTTTCTGCAACTGCAAAGTTACAACCCGTTACACCAATATCAGCAGTAAAAAAATCATCTCTAATAGTTTGACGAACAAAACGAGTCATTTCTTCTGGTGTATCAGAGCCGTTATATCCCAATTTATCATGGAATATTTGACGAATTTGTTCTCTATTTTTATGAATAGCAGGTACAACAACATGCGAAGGCGCATCTTTAGCTTGCTGGAGTATAAATTCAGCTAAATCGGTTTCAATAACTTTAATCCCAGCATTCTCTAATGCGGTATTCATACCGATTTCTTCAGTTACCATTGACTTAGCTTTAACAACTTTCTTTGCTTTTTTTTCTTTAGCTACACTAAGAATATATTGCGCTGCTTCTTCTTTTGTTTTAGCAAAGAAAACGTGCCCACCATGTTCTTCTACTTTTTCAGACAATTGACATAAATAAGCATCTAAGTTAGCAAGCACATGATCTCGAATTTGAGCCGCTCTATCTCTCCAATCCTCCCAATGTCCAAGATCATCAACCATTTTTTGCCGATTTTTACCAATAGTTTCTTGTGCATTAGCAACGGCTTTTTGCATGACTTCATCATGTACTTGGCGATCGATAAGCGCTTTAAAAGGAATCGTACTCGTTCTTAACGACATAATTCCTCCTCATGACTCATCAAGACTTGTGCAATATGTAATACTTTAACAGGGTGTCCTTCTCGCTCTAAACGACCGCCAATATTTAGAAGACAGCTAACATCCGCACCAATTAAATAATCAGGCTTAACATCCATAATATGGTGGACTTTTTCTTTTACCATTTCTCCTGAAATTTCGGCCATTTTGATTGAGAATGTCCCACCGAAACCACAGCAGGTTTCCATATCTTGAAAAGGTAATAATTCAAGACCTTTTACATGTTGTAATAATTTAATAGGTTCTTCTTTAACGCCCATTTTACGAAATAGGCTACAAGATGGGTGATAAACAGCTTTACCTTTAAGACTTGCGCCGACATCAAGTACGCCAAGCTGATTTACAATAAAAGAGGTTAAATCAAACATTCTGTTAGCTATTTTTTCAGCTCGTATAGCCCAATTAGGTTCATCAGCAAGATATTTGGAATAACCTTTAATTGCATAAGTACAAGATCCAGCAGGAGAAATAATGGGGTAATCATTAACTTCGAAGGTTTCAATCAATTTCTTCATTGCAGGTTTTGCATTCTCAATATAACCACTATTAATAGCAGGTTGACCACAACAACCTTGTTTTTCAAGAAAATGAACCCGACAACCTAATTTTTCTAGCAGTAATACACTGTCTCTTGCCATATGGGATTTTAGAGCATCCCCAATACATGTGACATAGAAATTAACATCCATACATTTGCTCCTATTGCTTATTTATTACACAAAATAATTTACCAACCGCCATTTATTTATTGTTATATTTGTATGACAATTAATGTTGGCACAAAAATGATGTTAAATATATGTTTAATCCTATGTTTTTTTATAATTTGAATCGGTATATGAGAATTAATTTAGGTATAGAAATAGGATGGAAATAAATTATTTTAAATAAAACAATTTATTAAAAAGAAATGAAGTAAAAAATTTAAAATAAAACCCCAAACGCAAAAAAGCCAACCCAGTGGGTTGGCTTTCTCGTCTTATTTAATGCCTGGCAGTTCCCTACTCTCACATGGGGAGACCCCACACTACCATCGGCGCTACAACGTTTCACTTCTG
>NZ_JASVWV010000017.1:0-58392 GCF_030286765.1 Proteus faecis | reverse complement strand
GCATACTGGAATTACAAGCGGCGGGACTCGTCGTTTCTGCCCATGGAGGCCAGCGTAAATCCGTCACACAGACGGTTGCGGTCTAAGAAGTGGGAAGCCTCGCCCGACAGGGCGGGGAGCAGTCACTTTCGGTATTAATGACATGATCTAGCTTGTTCAACTTAGACATGACATCTAATCCCTTCCTCGTAGCCTCTTTAAACGTGTTGTAGACAAGGATTTCAAATTCTGGCTTTAACCAAGCTGCATATCTAATAACGACTAACTCTAAAGCCCAAGTTCCCTGGTTGAGTCCACCTTTAATCACTTTAACCGATGCACTTTTTGTTGCATCGCTTAAAGCGTGAACAAATCGCCTTACTTGACGACTTTTCAAAAATGCACCAGGCCTTTGTGATTCCGTTGCTTTACCATCCGCAACAGCGGCCGCATGAAGATCATTTAAATTATATCTACCTTCACTATCAACACGGACAGACACACCATTAATACTTACTCTTGGATATTGCATAACGTATTACCTTCATTTGAAATGAACCCTCGTTCACATAGAAAATCAGCCCGTCGAAGCTCGCCAGCTATAACTGACTTTCTCGAAGGCTCATATCAAAGTGATTGGATTCGACGTTTTTGAATTGCTCTGTGAATGAGCGATGAAATGCGTATAAAAAAAGCCACCAGCGGTTAACTGATGGCTATCCATATACGTCACTAAATAAATGACGTTTGTAGAATTAAATATATTGATGTCTCTCCATCGTCACGCCCCTTCTTCTACCTACAGCTGACGTTGCTGATAATGACCGAAAAATAACAAAACGGTGGTATTCGTTGTTTTTGATTTCTCTTACACACTCAATGTGAGGAGAACATGTCATCGTTAATGTATGAGAACAGCGACAACGCAACGCATTAAAACATCATTACAAGAGGATTATTTTCTAAAAAATAGCGTTGATTATTAACAGATTGGTTTAGTCGATATTGGTAATCTATTGTTTTCACTCATACTAGTGAAAGCCCTGTGGGAGCCCAAACTCACAGGGTTATTTTTATCTTGCGTTTTTATTTAGGTAAGAAATAAGTTAATCAGAATTATCAATCTGGTATATATACTTACTTAAGCTATACTAACTAAAATCAACCTCGCTATACTCTTACTGATTGGTGTTTAGTTAGTTTGCCCATGCACCCATGCTGGGCTTTTTTTAGTTCACACACTCAACTCTAATGTAATCCTGCAACCCTTTAATCATCTGCTCTGACTCTGCAATTCGCTCTCTGAGTAACCAATAATTTCGGATAGCGGTGTCAGTAGGTCGGGCGGTGGTTGCATAAGCCAAGCTGGTGGCGGGAGTCGTCGTGCTTTTGGGACACTCGGCTTTGATATACACCCGCTCAGGATGACGCTCACTAATATCACGCAAGCGACTAATTTCATTCTTGGCATTCGCCAACTCCTGTATATATTGAATATCCAACTGATTTAATCGCATTATGCGTGCTTGATAATCAGTATTAATAGACTTCTGTTCTTCGAGAGCCACAGTTAGTTTTTTATTGGTATCTGTCAGTGAATTAATCCTGTTAGCTTGCCAGTTAATCACCCAATAACTACCCACAATGATGCCTACCATCGCAATGACGGCATAGAGTTTCCCGTATTTCATGATTAGTACCTATGATGTGAGAGAGCTATCTGACAGCGCTTTTCTAAACTAACTTGGTCTTTAGTACATGAGTTATCAATTAAGAGATAAATACCACCAGCGACTGTAATGAGTAATGCAAGGATAAAGCTGATAATGATGATTAAAGGTTTCCATGACATAGTGCTGACTCCGCCTCTCGACGACTGACAAGCCCTCGCCAAACCTTTCCACCCGCATATACCCAACGTTTTATTTCTTCACAGGCACCCGCTCTATCATCCGCATTTAATTTCTTGAGTAATGTTGAGCGAGCAAATGCTGTCATTCCTACATTAAAAGCAAAGGAATATAAAGCGGCTTTGGTGTAGTCATCGAGTGGTACTTTGATTAATGCATCGACTTGCTGTTGTGTCTTAATAAAATCGTTTTGTAATAACGCATCACATTCTTGTTGTGTATATGTCTTACCTTGAATAATGTCTTTGCCTGTATGCCCATAACAAACCGTCAAAACGCCTGCCACATCACGATAAGGTTCATAACGCACACCTTCAAAATGGGCTATCACTACTAATGCGATTGCTGTGGCTCCTGCTGTTGTTAGCGCCGCTATTTTCTGTTTGAGAGACATTAAATATCCTTTGGCGCTTTCACCATTAATTCAGCAAGTCTTTTTAACGTTTCAGTTGGGTTTTGCGGGTCAACATGACGAACAAGTTCTTCAAATAATTGAGTGCGTTTTCGTTGCTCTCGACGAGTCATAAAATAAGTGGCTAAACCAAGAAGCATGCTGAACGCCATCCCGATAACAAATCCCCATTCATATAATGAGAGGCTGGCAAAAAATGCCGTTAGGCCTGCGGTTCCGTAAGTAACATTGGTTAATTTTTCCATACGCATAGTCACCCCCAAAGGAGTGTCCGAGTTTAGTTACAGGAATGCAGACACACAGCTCTTGTGAAAAGTAATTAGAGTGTGATTAGTACTGTGATCTGCGTATTAGGAAAGGATAATTCTTGCAAAGCCCAAATAGTCCTTGCAGGTAAATTTGCTAAAGTGGCGATATCCGGCAAATAGTAGAGCCATTAACTTTTTTTATTTCAATGAGATTATTAGAAATAGCCATTAATGTGGCATTATTAATAGTCTCTAATTCACAGCTCGTTAATTGCATGCTAGCGAGCTGTTTTTGTAACTCAGCAATTTGCTTGCCTTGCTGAGTAACTTGTCGCATTAAGGTGCTCATTGTCATTTTTAATTGTTCATCACACATCATTCTCTCCTTATTCGCTTATTTGGATAAATTAAGTGCTTTTAATAAACCTTCAGGCAACTGCTCTTCCAGTGACGCATTAGAAACAATCACAAGGCCGTACATGGATATCCATGTATTCGTTTGTTGTAAGTGCCCTTGAATAAATTGCTTCGCTTTCTCTAACAAATAAACACAACTCTCTTGTGTGTTTTTGCGCCAATAGGATTCAATCGCCACCAGCAATGGGTCACCAGCATCACTAATTTTTTGCAAGCCGATCCGATATTGTTTTTTCCCTGCGGGAGATGTTGTGCAAATTAATTGGGTCAGTTGCTGAGTTTCACCATCAACCGTATGAATATTTACCGTTAAAATGGTTGAGATATTCATTTCACTGTCTGTTTCTGAGGCATAGTGAAGACTAAACTGTAATTCGCTTATCTCTTTTGACATAACATTTACCGATTTTTTTAGTTAATAAGGTGCCGACTCACAGCTCTTGTGTGAACGTGAGGTGTTGTGATTGATTCTGTGGTCGGCATATACGAAACCATTTCGAGCATATTCTCGACATGGTAGAAATGAAAAAGGCCACCGAAGTGACCTTTTATATTTGAATAATATTAATAGCGTGATTTAAACCATTTCATTGGTCGCTCACCAGCCTTCTCCGCCCACTTATTATACTCATTCACAAGCGCAGTGAGTTCATCATTAGCCATTTCAAACTCTTTTGATTTTTGATGAAACTCTTGAATATCTACCTCGTGAACCCTTTCGTACGGGTTAGGGTCTGGACAGTATTTTTCTGTCATTCCTTTGAATGCATTGTCACGCTTGCGAGCCGCATCTGCAATCTTAGACCTTAAGTGATGGCAGCGACCTAGAGCTTCGAAATCTATTTCAGTCATAAATGTATAATCCTTATTCATAATTAAATTGCGCATTAATTATACCCTCTATACTGAAAATACAAATCATTAAACCTTGAACGAAAAAAGACCGCCTAAGCGATCTTCTGAATGTGAACTATCCGGTAATTCCGGAGAGTTGGAATTGCCTACCTCACTCCCCCACCACACCAGAGCTTGGGGGACTACGAGACCTATCAGGTTTCTGCTATTAGCTTCATCAGTCGTAGTGTGCTCTGGCTCGGGTACCTACTTGGCAGGCCTTGGTACCGTATGACCTTTAAAATTTAGTTGAGCCTGCAAGAGTTACTTACAGGTTGCTATTCCCCCGAATTCGGGGAAATTAAAGTTTGAAATACCCATTACCGAAAAATAGAGAATCATTAAACTTCCGACTTCTTTCTTCACGCCCTTCTTCTGACAATTTATCGCGCTCAGTGTAAGGGTTGGCTTTTGCTAAATCAGCCCTAGTTGGATATTTAGAATCCATCGAATTCGTCATACATACAAACTCCAGATAACAAAAAACCCCGCCGAAGCGAGGTTTTATATATTCAACTATTTAATGCTTAACTCATTTGAGCTGTCATCACACTTTTGCAAAAGATACATTTTGCGCCATGTGGATTGTTCACTGTGACATCAAATTGTGATGTTCTATATTGTGAACCGCTACAACAAGGGCATTTAAAATAGAGGCGAATAGTAATAGCGCCTTTAGAGAGCCACCACGTTGCCTGCTGCTGGACCTTTCATACCATTTTCAATGGTAAATGAAACTTCTTGGCCTTCCATCAGAGATTTGAAGTCATCACTTTGGATTGCAGAGTAATGTACAAATACATCTTTACTTCCATCTTTAGGGGTGATGAAACCAAAACCTTTATCATCGTTAAACCATTTTACTGAACCAGTCATTGTATTAGACATAGAATTTCCTTTAATTTATTTAATTTGCCATAAGGCATATGCGGTTTGTTTTGTATTTTTACTTATGGGTATTAATTAGAAGGAATTCACAATGAAGAGGTATCGAGGATAACGCTAAACGGGAACAACTTTAAACTGACTAACATAAATAGGTCTGTACTTCCAAACCAGTGACGCTATTAAGCCATAGAAAAATTCAGATAGCAAACTTTATTTTTTAGCTGTAAATCAGATTACGTGCACCTCTAAAAAACACAACCTCGTTATACTCACGAGTTTTTTTTAATAGATAAACCATGTAATATCAAAACCATTATTAACACAATATATTGTGTTTTGTAATTACGCAAGACTATAAATAGGGTATTTTTTAATTATTTTATCCATATCTAATTTTACATTATCAACCGATAAACACCCTTCAATAAATCCTTCCGCTGCCTGTAATCGCTTAGCCACTTCATTATGCGAAATACCGAGTTTTGAAGCCATTGAACGCAAAGGATAATTCTTCACATAGTACATAATAACCAATTGAAACAAGTAACTATTATTTATCTTTAAATGTAATACCGCTTTATTGATTTTTAAGCCATCATCATCTGAACATTGCTCTTGGCTTCGTCTTGAACTTGGAATCAACCCTTTAAAACCTGCGGCAATTGATGAGTAATCGATACTATTTCCCTCATTAGCTGACCACGCTCCCCAACGCGATAAAACTTCCTGCATATCTCTCATACTAATGCTCCCCGTGCCGTATACACGTTAAACCAATGCCCCTATTCCTAATGAACGGTTTAGAAAAGAAAATAACAATTCGATTTGATTGCCATAAGTGGCTTCCCACAACTTGGGATCACGATGCAACTCATCATGGTGTTGCCGACATAATGGAATAGTGAATAAGTCATGAACTTTCGTTCCCATACCTCCCATACCATGGCCGATAATGTGATGTGGATCGTCAGCTTGTTGTCCGCAAACACAACAAGGCTGTATTTTCACCCATTGAAGCCATTGGGAATTCTCCCAACGTTGTATTTTAGGTTTCAAAAGGAATGACGCTAGTGGCTCAGGATCGATAGCAACTTTTGTGACTGGTCTTATCGTGTCTAATCGTTCATTCATTGTTGATAGTGCTGTTACATTGCTTGGAATAATATCTGCTTCAGGAAAACCACCATGTACCCTGCGCTCTTTAGGTTTTTCAGACCAATCCAAAATTTGACGTAATATCGCATCAGGTAATTCATCAACCAGTTTATGCATCACAGCAAATGAGAAAAAATCGGGTACTGTCAGCTGGTGGCCATTATCCAATCTTAAACGACTGCGAATAGTGTCTACCATCCAAGCAATACGATTTTTATGAGCCAATTCAGCAACCCACTCAGCTGATGAATGGCGAATATGATTATCATGGTACCAACAAGTCCGTATCACACCGTCTTTATGCCATGTGGTTGTTAATTCATGGTGATGATAACTGTCATGCTTATCGTTAATCTGACAACAATGGATATTTCTGCCTATCCACATATTCATCGATGACAATCCCCCCATAGCTTGGATAATTTTTTTATTATTCAAAAAATCAACAATGCCCTTGTTATCCAATAATGGCTGTTCATTTCCTGTTAATGCCCCAGAAGGCCATTTATCTAAACTTTTTGGTACATCGCTAATAATCACGCGAGAATGTGGTTTAAATTGCTTAAGCAACTCCGCTCCAGGCTTCAATAAAACAACGCCAAGGTCAGACTGAATATAGGGCGTTAAGAGTAGTTTCATTAAATCTCATCCCCAACTTTATATTCAGCCCATAACCCTGCAATCCACTTCACACCTTTAGTAGTAAACCTTGATTGTGCAAAAGCGTGGTTATTTTTTGGGTTCGTTCCCGTTTTTATCTCAAAGCGACCAAGATCGACATGAGTTTGATAAGGCGTAAACGTATTATTCAAGCGATACATAATTTTCTTATCAATTAAAAAACAGCGAAAATCGGTTTCTTTCGCCTGCAGTAATTTACACACTTGTCGAAACGTCATAGAACCATGGGATAAAACATAATTATCAACAAACTGAGCCTTAGGTGTCGCAATCGCCAGTTCACTTTCCAATTTTTGTTTTTCTTCTGCTAAGTCTGCTGCTAATCGCAATGCTTCTGGTAATGTTTGAGGAATGACTGGCTGCATTTTTGATTCTAATTCCTGCCAGCGATCAACTATTTTTGCTGTGAACTGAGGTGACAATCGAGCTACCAACACCAGAGAGTCTCTTTTATTAAAACGATATTCAGTATATTGATTGCCGTTATGTTCAAAAGGGAACTCAGCCAATGGCTGGGTTAAAATTTGAGCAACAAAAAGCCTATCGGCAGAACGCTTAACATCGGAATGATTACTTCCCGTTAAACTGGCAATCTCTCGACTCGACATAGTTAATTCACGATTCATTATGGGTAATACTGAAACTTCCATTATTTTTTGCATCATGCTATTTCTCTCCACGTTTTACTCGTGACCGTACATCACGTGATTAAATGGGCAGATTGTTCTCTCCTTCACAATATCCATTAACATCAACTCAGGCATAAGTACCCCATAACCCAATCAGTAATGTCACTACAAACCAAAAACCAACGAACAAAATGTATTTAGTTAGCATTACTGAGCCTCCTGTAACATTTCTATCGCTTGCTTCCAAATGCTGTTCCATGCTTGGCGACCTGAAAACTCACTCATACGACGAATGCCTGTTTTACCTGCTAGCTCAAGTGCAATTTCTTCAATGCGGTTTTTAGGTTTAGAGCGAGAGCCAATCAAGCGGGAAAAGGCGCAGTCACGTTCAACGGTGTCAACTTGAACTTTTGGTTCATTCCTTGGCTCTTGGCTACGGACAGTGAGTTCATCAAAGTGTTTACGTAATTTTCGAGGACTTAAAATATTTTTGTGCCAGAATGAATCTTTGTTAGCCCAATCGAACAAGGCACAAATTTGCTCATGGGTACGCCCATCGATTTGGCGCATCAGGCGGATATCGTTCGCCCAGTCATACCAAGTAGGCTCTAATGCGGAGGGATTCAGTTTTTTAACACGACCAAACATCCATTTCGCTGTTTTTAAATCATCTTCATCCCCCCATTTCTGCCCATTAGCGCTGTAAATTACTGCTTCAGGATAACGAGTTAAAAAATCATTTTTCGACTGGTCGCTGGATTCGTCAGAATTCTGCGACGAATGATCTGTTTCTGTTGTACTCTCTGAAGTAATCTCTGTTGTATTCTCTGTAAGAACAGGCCATTTTGACCCGTTCAGAACAGCACATTTTGCACTGTTTGATGGTTTCAATTTGCGCTTATCGATAAGGTCATTTTGAACTGTTCGATCAGATGAATTATCACCGTTCGACTGGGTCATATTGACCTCATCGGTCAGCAAGTGATGAGCGTAGTTAATCGCATAATAATTAGTACGATCATGGTTCGATTTATTGATTTGCTCGATGCGTAAAACACCCTGCTTTTTCAAATTAGCAAAAGCGCGTTTAATCGTTGATTCAGAGAAAAAAGGAAATTGCTCCTTCCACTCTTCAACGGTGTTATAAATCCAGCGTGAGCCGTCATATTCAACACCTGAAGTAGTTTCAGTTAGCCAATATTGAATTTGCTGTAATAACATCGCCTCATTTAAACCGAGACGTACCGCT
Organism: Proteus faecis; assembly: GCF_030286765.1. Lineage (NCBI taxonomy): Bacteria > Pseudomonadati > Pseudomonadota > Gammaproteobacteria > Enterobacterales > Morganellaceae > Proteus > Proteus faecis. Next base: position 49,930 of record NZ_JASVWV010000017.1, on the reverse strand, counting down.
AATTCAGGAATAACGACTAAAGGGCGACTTTTTAGTAATAATAAACTCATCTTGCCACCTCATTACTTAATACGTGTGTACTTTTCTTTAAATCGCTGTACAGGTTCACATTGCGGATCATCACAGCCATCCAGCATAAAAATGACGCGCTGTTTTTCTCTGTCATAACGAACAACATGAACAACAATACCTCGGTGATTTTTGTAGTAGCGATCAAGTTGGTTTGGGTTCTCATTGCTCATCGCCCCACTCTCCACTTGAAAAATAAAAATCAGCCCATGCCTTTTTAAGAGACTGTCTATCTACCAAACCTGTTTTTTGTTGGTAGTTGTTTGGTTGTTCGTCAGAGACTATGATTTCTACATAGCGAAATGACTGACTACCCGAGACAGGTAAACAACGGAATTGCTTTTTAGGTATTAAATGCGCTAATCTACCCATGCTAATTTCTCTTCACATAATTGAAATTTGCAAACCGAAGCCAGAGGCCGTACACCTTTGGCTTCACCCTTTCTGAATATAACCATCTTTAATTTCTCTTTTGATGTAACGAAACAAACGCATTCATAAATGTGCGGATCTGCGAAATTAATCCATCCAACATCATTTTTATTTTCTGTTCTTCTTCGTTATCAATAACGCCATCAGCCAAGCTATCTTTCATCAATAACGCTAATCTCCCCTGCATTTCGTCAATGTTGTTGCGTAATGTGAATAACTCTGTTGTGTCTAATTCAGCAGGGCTGACTCTATCCACCAACAAGCGATTTGATTCACGAGCAATAAATTCAGCAAATAAAACGGTCTTAGAAATATCTTGCATCGCTAATAACTCGTTTAAATCAAACGAACGACAACCGTTTTTCTCATAAAGCTTGTTATTAAATGATGTTAATGACAGGCCAAGCGCTCCAGCCATAGCCTCACGTCCACCAGCCGTCGCCTCACACATTTCTTTCACTACCTGTTTTATTGATTGGTTACTCATTTCCTACCCTTATTGATAATTTCTTGTAGTTAAATCGTTTGAATGGTTTTGTTATTGTTTTGGTAGAGAATTGGCTTCAGTTGGATACAGATCAGGACGCAATTTATTTCTCGGTATGCCTGTTACGAGTTCAACTAACAAAACTTTGTCTGAAGGAATACGTTTGTTTCTATTTAACCAATTCCATATTTGCTGTTGTTTTACCGTTTTACCTGAAACATCAGTTATTAACTTAGCTAAGCGAGTTTGCCCTCCTGACTTATCAATTGCTTTTTTTAAACCAATAACACAATCAATGTTGGTTGTTTTACTCATAACACCCCCAAGTTGTCAATACAACTTAATATTAATATATAACAACCAGATTAACAACATAAAGGTGTTGGATAATTAAACACTTAAAGTTGTAAAATGTATTTCCAAACAAATGGAGGTTGTTATGTCAATCGCAGAAAGGTTACTCTCTGCTAGAGTAAAGGCTGGTTTAAGCCAAGCCGAATTAGCAGATAAGGTGGGAGTTAGTCAGCAATCGATTCAAAAAATTGAATCAGGACAAACACTGTTTCCCCGCAAAGTTGAAGATATCGCACATGCAGTAGGAGTCTCGGCTCATTGGTTACAATTTGGTGCTCCTGATGAAAATGGTGCAAAGACAGATTTTAATGTCAAAGAGTGGGAAGAAATAGAACAGCACCAAGATGATTTTATTGGCATACCTGTATTAGATATAGAATTATCCGCAGGCTGTGGAGCAAATGCAGAATTAATAGAACAAGAAGAATACACATACCCATTCCGCAGAGATGAATTGAGAAGATATAATGTTAATGCAAGAAATGCCCGAATAGTAAAAATTATTGGGAATAGCCTGTACCCTGTATTAAATAGTGGTGATTTAGTTGCCATAGATACCAGTAAACGAGATATACGAGATGGTGATCTTTATGCTATACGTGACGGAGTTTTACTAAGGGTAAAAATACTTGTTTATCAATCAGATGGTGGGATAATTATTAAAAGTTTTAATAAAGATGAATACCCTGATGAGCGACTTAATAAAAATGAGATGGCTGCTCGGGTACATATTATTGGCAGAGTTTTCTGGTCATCGAGAAGTTGGTAACGACATTATTAACAACTTTTCTGTAATTGTTTTACATTAGGCTTTCACTTACTAACCTCAATGAAAGCCTTCTCTATCATCTATTAGCGTAGACTGAAAAAACTCTAAGCTTAAGAGCCAATAGCAAAAGATGAATATGCCATCGACAACAAAATTCCTATATTTTTAATGTTCCAACTATATTGACTCACATCCCTACAAATTAAAATTTCTACCAGTTAAACAATAGCCTACTGATATAACGTCTAGAATCCCCTCAGCCAAAAACTAACCAAAATTCAATATATAGAAACTACTCTAGTGCTCATTAACCATGCCATCTTTTTTACTTCCAATACACAAAAACAACATAAAGTTGTTGACTTTTTTATTTCAACAACTAATATAACAACTAAAAGGTGTTTTAAATAAAGTATTAATTACAACTTAGAGAAAACATTATGACAACTGCCCCACAATCTTACACCCAGATAATTTAACGAATAACCAGTACTGATGCAGTTAAATGGATGAGAGAAAAATTACAGTCTTTTGACCACTTATCTGAATTGTATGTGAGGCGTGATGTGCTGGTAACTCAATTAGAATGCGTTAATGCTGAAATAGCTGAGTACACAAATAAAAGTGCTATTCAGATACAAAAAAATGATTTTATGTGTGAAGAGAACGTGTGAAAAGAAACAATGGCTGGCTGAGTCTTTAACCATTAACGGGGGTGTGGTGATAATGTTCTGCTCAGTCAGCCATTTTTATCAAATCTAACAATAAATAAGGGTACTGGTATTGCTTGTGAAATGTCTTATCCGGGTTGTATCAACTCGCTAGTGCCCTTTCTTATTGTGTGAAGAGATAACATGAGGTTATAGAAATGAGCCAAGAAGATCGTAAGACAAATGTCCCTGACTTTCTTTCTGAATTAGATGCTGGCGTTTTTGAAAATAAAGTCTCTGCTGTTTTAAATGATGTGGCTTTAGGCGTTTTAAATAATGGTGGAAAAGGCAAAGTCACTATTGAATTAGATTTTGCTCGCATTAGTAATTCAATGGAAGAAAAACGAGTTGAAATAACTCATAAGCTTAAATTCTCTGCACCAACACCTAGAGGAAAACGGACTGAGGAAGATACCACCAAAACACCTATGTACGTGGGTAAAGGTGGCAAGTTGACCATTATGCAAGAAGATCAAGGTCAATTATTTTCTTTACAAGGTCAACCCGAAGGTAAATTAAAAGCCATTAATTAGTTTTCTTATTTTTAATTAAACCTGTCCATTTAATTTAATACTTTTAAATAAGTAGGAGTTTACTCATGTCTCAATTAGACAGTAATGCTATTTCGCAAATTCAAGATATGACAGTGGCTTCATTAAGTCTCAATGCAATAGAGAAGTCATTATGCCCAGCGATTGTGCTTCCGAATGACTTTAAAGTAAGTAGTTTAGAAAATTTACAAGAATGTCGTTTCCGTTTTCGCGGGGAAATGAAAACAACCAGTATCAGCGACTTTGTTAAATACTCAATCAAGAATGCGATAGAAGAAGGTGTTAGTTGCTTTATTGATGCCGATGAAATGAGAGCAGAAACTATTTTTAATCTCGGCACAATAGGTAAAGCAGGTCATGCTGATAACACTGCTATTGTGAAATTAAAACAAACCGCCCCATTCACAGCATTATTAAAAATGGATGGTGTTAAATATCGTCAAAAACAATTAGCCGAGTGGTTAGAAGATTGGCACGATTATTTAATGGCATTTGATGCTGACGGTAATGTTTTAGATATCAAACAAGCTATTTCTGCTGTTCGTCGTATTACGATTGAATCAACACGCTCTGCTGAACATGAAGATGCTGATTTTAGTGCTAAGCGCTCAGTGTTAGAAAATGTTGAAGCAAAAAGCAAAGACATTATGCCTGCCACATTCCAGTTTACTTGTACTCCTTATGACGAATTAAAAGAACGTAGCATTAAATTACGTTATAGCGTACTCACTGGTGATGATATTCCCGTTTTAGTCCTTCGAATCATTCAACTTGAAAAACTTGAAGAACAAATCGCTCAAGAGTTTCGAGATTTGCTTTGCAATGAATTCGATGAAAGCAAAATCGAAACATTCATTGGTAAATTTTCAGCCTAATTAATCGCCCAAATGCCACTAATTTAGTGGCATTTGTAAATTGTGTGGAGAGAATAATGTCTTATATTGCAACTGCAACAAATAAACATTTCTATTATCTCGATGTACGGATCGAAGATATAGATATTCAAGATATTGCCAGTGGCCTTGCTAATGAATGTCGCTTTAATGGGCAGATTGATAATTTCTATTCTGTTGCTCAACACTCGGTATATGTCAGCTATTTAGTTGCTCCTGAATATGCTTTAGAAGCCTTACTTCATGACGCTAGTGAAGCTTATATCAAAGATCTACCATCCCCACTTAAAAAACTATTGCCTGAATATAGGTTAATTGAGTTACGTGTAGAAAAGATGATCCGAAAAAAGTTTGGATTGCCATCAACTATATCTGACTCTGTTCATTTTGCTGATCTAATGATGCTAGCAACTGAAAAACGTGATTTAGAAATTGACGTTGGTAGTAATTGGTTAATGCTTGAAGGTATTCCAGCAAGTGATTTTGTTGTTAATCCATTAACCCCACCACAAGCAAAAGCTCAGTTTTTGCGTCGTTTTAACGAGCTTTATAAAGGAATATAAAATGGCTAACGGATCAGTAAATAAAGTAATCATTATTGGCAATTTAGGGCGAGATCCTGAAATTCGCTATCTTCCCTCTGGTGGTGCTGTTGCTAACTTAGCTGTGTCCACAAGTGAAAAATGGCGTGATAAACAAACGGGTGAAAACCGTGAAAAGACAGAATGGCATCGTGTTGTTTTGTTTGGAAAGCTCGCAGATATCGCCAGTGGCTATTTGTGTAAAGGCTCACAAGTTTATATCGAGGGACAATTACAAACCCGAGAATGGGATGATAACGGCGTTAAACGTTATACAACAGAAATTGTTGTAAAGGTTGGAGGCACAATGCAAATGCTGGGTGGTGCTAGTAAATCAGCAGGAACACAACCAGCACAACAAAACCAACCACCAGCTCAACCTCAAGCACAAAGTAGTCAGCCACCAATGGATTTTGATGATGACATTCCATTTGCTCCGATTGGGCTTATGTATCCTCGCTATTTAATTAATGTAATAGGTGGATGATATGAAAAAGCTTGGAATTATTTCTGATAATAAAGAATGTAGAGAATGAAAAATAAATGCATCCATTGCAATAAAAAACTAAACGATGAAGAGTTGTTTTATTATGGAAACACTTGCGATAAATGTGAACATCATTTCATAACTCTATTTCATGGAAGTAAATTTTAAATAATCATTTCAATGAGTAAACTATATTTCAGAAAAATAATAAGCCTATCAATAAAGTCAATAAGTAATTAACAAGTATATTTAAAACTGTGTACGGACAGTGTGGAGAGAAAATATGAATACTGTATTTTTATTAATGGCTGAATATGAAACATCTCAAATTCCTCTATCTGTTATTGCAGAAAAATTCCTTAATATTTCACCAAATTATGCAGATAAAAAAGCAAATTTAGGAGAGTTGCCTTTTCCAACATATAGAGAAAATCAGAAATCTGGTCGTTTAGTTCATATAGTAGATTTAGCCGAATGGATAGATAAAAAAAGAGAAACGGCTAAAAAAGAATTAGATTTACTTCAATAATATTATGAATATTAAACAAGCTGGAAATAAAATATAACCAGCTTGTTATCAATTATTTGTATTAGCCCAGACTTGACGTTTTTCACCAGCAGAACGATTTAACCAGTGTGTTGCATCCACCGATTGAACTCACAGCGAAGAACTGATGGTGATCTCATGATCATGTGTTGATTTTGTTTAAAATGGGTGAAAATATATGAATTACTGGAGTAGCTGGTTAAATTTCAATTAGTCAAAATAAATAATTACAGGTGTGTGGTATGTCAGAAAATAAATATCAGTACGTTCCCCCCAGAATTAAATGCTGGCTATCATATTGTTTTTATTATAGATCTCTTACCTGGCGCTGATAGAGACAAATATAAAATAACGGACAAATTAAAATAGATACTCGATAATGAGTCACTACCTATTGCAACCGCTTTCCCAAATAATAAAGAAGAATTAATATTTTCTTTTAAAATTCAATGCGGGGCTGGGCAAAAGAAGGGACGAAATACTTTTTGCAATTCGTTGAGCATGGATGTGAATATGGAATTAAAGTTGGAAGTGAAATTGTGGCATGGAAAGCACTTACAGAGCATTTTGAAAAAGTGAATGCTCTTAGTAATAATACCTTATTGTTGAATATGAGCACTTGCAAAGGCATAAATGCTATAAAAGCAACTGCGTCTGATGGCAAGTATTTTTTTCGGTGTTATTGGTGCAACTGAAAATCTTTTAGTAAAATATGCAATACAAATAAATGAGACGCTTTATAAAAAAATGATGGAGGGAAAGTCACTTAAAAAAATAATACCGGAAATAAACACCGAATTAAATAAAGAAGTCCTATTTATATTTTCTACAGAAGGTTTTAGAATGCTCAATAAATGAGTCAGAACTGACTCTAAAAATTAGTTATTTATATGATGCATCCTAAAATTGACCTTCTTTTTAGAATTGCATAAGGAGAATAAAATGGATGTCAATGAGCTTAGAGAGACTCTCATTCAGCATAATGGTCTTCAAAATACTGATGAAGTCTATACGCTGTATTATGATGAAACAAATAATATCCGAAGGCTATATTTAAAAGATTCTAGATTTAATGTTAACAAGGCGGATAATTTCGTCCTTGCGGGAATACTACACAAAGGGTTAAGTACTGACAGTGATTATTCAACTCTATTTCAAATGCTTAATCTTCAAAAAAACACCCATGAGCTAAAACTCAAGCATATTGCTAAGGGTAATTTTTTGGATATGCTTAAATCTGATAAGCTTTTAATTATTCTAAACTGGCTTATCGAAAATAAATTCTATATCCATTATTTTAATCTTAATATCACATATTGGTCTGTTATTGACATTATTGACTCTATTATTGGCGAGTTACATCATCCTTTTTATATCATGAATCACATGTCACTTAAGAGCGATTTTTATGAGCTTGCCAATAGCAATTCTGATGTTTTCTTGAATGCTCTATATGAATTTAACTACCCAGATATTCCAGAAGAAAAAGCTCATGAGTTTTGCCAATGGCTTATCGATTTTACATGCATGCACAGTTGTATGCTTTCGGATTATCGAGCGAGTGCACTCGAAAATTTGGTTAAAGAATCTCAGAAAATCGAAGATCTACCGTTCATATCGGGATTTCATGGTCGAGAACTGATCGATAGCTTTATGGTGTTTTATTTAAGGAACTTGTATCTATTTAAAAATTCCATTCACATATTTGATGAAGAAAAAAGTATTCAGGATGAAGTTAAAAAATTCCCGTTAACTGAAAATGGCATGCCAATACAGAATCATGAATTCGTTAAATCCCACAACTCAGAGGCTATCCAACTATCTGATGTTATCGCAGGCTTTTTGGGTAAGTATTTTTCTTACTTAAAAGATGTAAATGATGAGCAATTAGTGCTTGATAAGGCAGGCTTAACTAGCAAGCAAGTTAAGACGCTTTCTGCGTTAAAACACATTATTGATGCTTCTGATGATATTAGCAGAGGATTTTTTAATGTAGTTTGCAGCGAGGGAGAGCAACGAAGAAATAACTGGTTTTTACATGGTGTAAAACTGTAAGAATTAAAGTCTACTTTTGGCACAGACCTGCCTATCAGATTAGATTTTGGTCTGTGCCATAGCTGTGTCAGGTCAAATCTGAGCTAATACAAATTATTAATCTAAGAATTCAAACTCATCAACATTAAATTGCTCTACTTCTGGCATCCAACTCATATCACTCCATATTTCTTCTAAAGCATCAGTTATTTTATCTTTCTTTTCGTTTGCCTTTAGTCCATCAACAATTAATTTAGTTTGCGATCCCCATAACGTGCTAATCTCTAGCTCAGGATAAAAAGAAGCAAGTTTCCTTTTCACCTCTCTTTTAAGCGCATCAAACATGTCAGGATGAGTATTTTTTTTCATTGATTGATCAAAAATTAACTTTATATGGATCATAAACACCTCACTATACTGTTTATCCATACAGTATAATTTTGATGATAAAAAAATCAACTTTTATTCAATTTATTGAACTTGTCATGTAATGATTTAGGGTATAACTCTGTATAAACTTGCCACAAAACATTTAAGGATCTATGCCCTGTTACTTGAGCCACTTCTTCAATAGTAAAACCCGCTTCAAACAAACGACTAGCCCCCTCTCTCCTTAAATCATGGTATCTAAGATCTTCAATCCCTAACGCATTTCTAGTACGCTGAAAACCTGCAGTAACTGATTTAGGGTTATAAGGAAAAATTCTATCGCTTGTTTTTGGTTGTTTATTCAATATTGTCCATGCATCACCAAGTAAAGGTACTGACATATGGTTGCCTGATTTTTTACGCGGATCTTTTCTATCTCTAACAATTACTGATCTGTTTTTCTCATCAACGTCTGCCCATAGAATTTTGCACACTTCACCAATTCGCATGCAACTAAGAATAGAAAAATCTAAAATATCAACATAAGGGATAATGCACTCTCTGTGTTTGCTTCGTTTTTTAAGCGCTTCTCTTAGTTGTTTTAATTCTCCTTTTTGAGGTCTACGACTACGCCGTTGCGATTTACCGATCAATCCCATTTGAATGAGTAATGGACGAGCTTCATATGCAGGATTAGATGTATACTCTATACCGTAAATAGGTTTCGCTGTTTTTAATACTGAGGTTAAATAACTAATGTCATGATTAATTGTCGAAGGTGATGCACCTGACGCATGTCTATGCCTGCAGTGATCAACAATATGTGAAACGGTCAGTTCTGTTAACCCATATTTAGACAAATCAGAATCAAATAGCATTTCTAAAACATACCGTTTTGTCCTTCCCGCTTTTCCACCAAGATTTGGATCATTTAAATATTTAAACAGTAAATCTCTGACTGTTATTTTTGTTGCATCAGTTGGATCTGGTATGCCGTTTTGCTCTAGTTCTAAAACGCGTTTAGTTCCCCATGTCTTAGCATGCGCCTGCTTTGTGAATGTTCTGCTTTCGTTATAAATTCGCTTTCCACCAGCTTTCACAGAAACAGAGCATCTGTATCGTGCAGTACCGTCTGCTCTATCACGTTTTGATATGGTATAGTAAGCCATCTCTATATAAATCCTCTTTCACTCTCAGTGAGGACACCAAAATTTGGTGTCCTCACTGGTGTCCTGATAAAGAAAAAATACACTAAAATAGGTTATAATGCACGAAAATACACCAACCGATAAAACATTAAAAAACAAGCAAACACAGGGCATTCAAGGCAATTACCCACTTAATAGATTTTCTGTTGCGCCGATGCTCGATTGGACTGATCGTCATTGTCGTTATTTCTTTCGTCAATTAAGTAAAAATACGTTGCTTTATACTGAGATGGTGACAACTGGTGCCATTATTCATGGTAAAGGCGACTATCTAAAATACAGTGATGAAGAACACCCAGTCTCTTTGCAATTAGGCGGAAGTGATCCTCAAGCTTTAGCGCAATGTGCAAAATTGGCACAAGAGCGTGGTTATGATGAAATTAATTTAAATGTAGGTTGCCCTTCAGATCGCGTACAAAATGGGCGCTTTGGTGCTTGTTTAATGGGAGATGCGCAACTCGTCGCAGATTGTGTGAAAGCTATGCGTGATGTGGTTGATATCCCTGTTACAGTAAAAACGCGCATTGGGATCGATGACCAAGATAGCTACGAATTTTTATGTGATTTTATTGATACGGTTAGTCGCGATAATAATTGCGATACTTTTATTATTCATGCACGTAAAGCATGGTTATCAGGTTTAAGTCCAAAAGAGAACCGTGAAGTTCCACCTTTAGATTATCCCCGTGTTTATCAATTAAAGCGTGATTTCTCGCATCTCACAATGGCGATTAATGGTGGTATTAAGTCACTAGAAGAAGCTAAGGAACATTTAAAATATATGGATGGTGTTATGGTTGGTCGTGAGGCCTATCAAAACCCGTCAATTTTAGCGCATGTTGATCATGAACTTTTTGATAATCAATTGCCTATTGTTGATGCAGTCGCTGCGGTAAGAGCAATGTATCCTTATATTGAAAAAGAACTCTCACAAGGTACTTATTTAGGTCATGTTACACGTCATATGTTGGGAATATTCCAAGGTATTCCGGGCGCTAGACAATGGCGTCGCCATTTAAGTGAAAATGCTCATAAGCAAGGTGCTGATTTAGCTGTATTAGAAAATGCCCTTAAATTTGTGACTGAAAAATAATTAAATAATAAAACCAGCCATCTAATGGCTGGTTTATTCTTATTAAAGTAATGAGAAGAAGCGATTATAATTTGCAATTAAATAAGCAATTTGAAATTCAAAAGCTTCTTTTACTTCACTCTTACCCTCTTCTGAGCTTTCTTTCTTTTTAATATCAAAAAAGGCATTTTGCATTAATTGAACTGATACATCCATCGATTTTTGGAATGCTGATAAATTATTATTTTCACCAAAGCGTTTAAATAATGCATCTATCTTTTCATCAGCCACATCACGAATAAACTGTAACTCAACATTACTGACTTTATTATCTTCATAAATAAAATCAATAAAATCCTTTAATTCATCCTTTTGCATAAATGCTCCATATTCCATTAATAAAAATCACGAAAACATAAATTAAAAGAGATAGCGTTAAAAATAAATATAAAATAAAAATAAGGTTTTTTTTTGATAATCAAACTGGAAATGATTTATATTTATTAATAATAAATACTCAAAACCTATTTAATTTATTTTAAATAGGTTTTAGTCTTTAAAAATAATAATTAAGGAATAAGTAAGCTTGATCCTTGAGATTGTCTACTTTCAAGATAACGATGTGCATCTTTCGCATCAGCTAAAGCAAATTTCTGATTATCAGGCACACTTACATTAATTTTACCGCTACCAATTAACGCAAATAACGCTTCACTTGCAGCATCTAGCTCTTCACGCGTTGTGATATAACCCGAAATAGATGGGCGCGTCACATATAGAGAACCTTTTTTATTGAGAATACCTAAATCAACACCAGTTACAGCACCTGATGCATTACCAAAACTCACCATTAAGCCACGGCGTTGCAAGCAATCTAACGAATCTAACCAAGTTGATTTACCAACAGAGTCGAAAACAACAGGCACTTTTTGGTTATTAGTTAGCGCCAAAACACGTTCCACAATCGACTCTGTCTGGTAATTAATCACCTCCCATGCGCCAGCGGCCTTTGCTTTAGCAACTTTTTCATCACTACCTGCTGTACCAATCATTTTTGCTCCAATGGCTTTTGCCCACTGGCTTGCAATTAAACCAACGCCACCAGCAGCAGCGTGAAATAAGAAGGTTTCACCCGCTTGTAATTTATAGGTTTCATAGAAAAGATAATAAACCGTTAATCCTTTTAAAAAAGAGGCGGCGGCTTGTTCAAAAGAGATATTATCAGGCAGACGAGCCACTTTATTTTCTGGTACATTATGCGTATCGCTATAAGCTCCTAGCGGAGATTGCGCATACACAACTCTGTCCCCTTCCTTTAGTGATGTCACTTTAGCGCCAGTTCTGATAATAATGCCTGCTGCTTCAGTGCCTAATCCACTTGGGAATTGGCTTACAGGATATAATCCGCTACGTACATAAGTATCAATATAGTTAATACCAATTGCCTTATTGGCAACTTGAACTTCATGATCGCCAAGAGGTGCAGGTGCAAATGTTGCTAACTCAAGGACATCTGCATCACCATGAGTTGCAAATTGAATACGTTGAGCCATTACTATCTCCTTTGTAGGATAAGAGGTTAAATAAGCGAGCGCAAAAAGACCTTTAGAGATAATGACAAAGGATAGCTATTTCTACAAGGCACAGATAATTGGGTTAGCGTATACTAATATGCTGACTGAGACTTTTTCGATTTTATGCAGGATTTATGGCCAGAAACAAGACCACTGACAAGCTGATGTCTGATATTAAAGACCGACAAATGGAGGGATTAAAGCTACCTCCCCATTCGCTGGAAGCAGAGCAGTCCGTGTTAGGCGGTCTGATGATAGATAATGAACGTTGGGATAATGTTTCGGAGCGCGTCACCGCAGAAGACTTTTATAGCCGACCTCATCGTACTATTTTCTCACAAATGCAACGTTTGTTGGAATTAGGCAAACCTATCGATCTTATTACGCTATCAGAAGCATTAGAGCAAAATGCAGAACTAGACAGTGTAGGTGGTTTTGCTTACTTAGCTGAACTTTCAAAAAATACGCCAAGTGCAGCGAATATCAACGCTTATGCAGATATCGTCAGAGAACGTGCTGTTGTTCGCGATATGATAAAAGTCGCCAACGAAATTGCAGATGCAGGTTTTGATCCTCAAGGGCGCACCAGTGAAGATCTACTCGACTTTGCTGAATCAAGAGTGTTCCAAATTGCTGAGACAAGAGCCAACAAAGACGAAGGTCCTAAAGCAATAGATGCCATTTTAGAAGAGACTGTTGAAAAAATAGAACAGCTCTATCAAAAGCCTCATGATGGTGTAACAGGCGTTTCAAGTGGTTATCAAGATCTTGATAAAAAAACGGCTGGATTACAAAAATCAGATTTAATTATTGTCGCTGCGCGTCCTTCTATGGGTAAAACCACATTTGCCATGAACTTATGTGAAAATGCGGCAATGACAGAAGAAAAACCCGTACTTATCTTTAGCTTAGAGATGCCTGGCAACCAAATCATGATGCGTATGTTGGCATCATTATCTCGTGTCGATCAAACAAGAATTCGTACTGGTCAGCTTGATGATGAAGATTGGGCTCGTATTTCGAGCACCATGGGTATTTTGCTTGAAAAACGCAATATGTATATCGATGATTCATCAGGTTTAACACCAACAGAAGTACGCTCTCGTGCTCGTCGAATTTATCGTGAACATGGCGGTTTAAGTCTTATCATGATTGACTACTTACAGCTAATGAGAGTACCTTCATTATCTGAAAATAGAACACTAGAAATTGCTGAAATTTCCCGTTCTTTAAAAGCATTAGCTAAAGAATTACAAGTTCCTGTGGTTGCTCTATCACAGTTAAACCGTAGTTTGGAACAACGTGCTGATAAACGCCCGGTTAACTCCGACTTACGTGAATCAGGCTCTATTGAGCAAGATGCTGACCTTATCATGTTTATTTATCGTGACGAGGTTTACCACGAAAGTAGTGATTTAAAAGGGGTTGCAGAAATCATCATCGGTAAACAACGTAATGGCCCAATTGGTACAGTAAGGCTTACCTTTAACGGTCAATGGTCACGCTTTGATAATTACGCTGGCCCTGCTTACGACGATGAATAATCACTCACTTTGACTTAATTAAAGGAAGTATTGGAATAATATGAAAGCGGCAACCGCAGTGATAGATCGCCGCGCTCTGCGTCACAATTTTCAGCATGTGAGAGACTATGCCCCACATAGCCACCTGATAGCTGTCGTGAAAGCAAACGCTTATGGTCATGGGTTATTAGAAACAGCATATACCTTAATGGATAATGCCGATTGTTTTGGTGTTGCGCGTATTGGTGAAGCATTAACCTTACGCAGTGGAGGTATTGTAAAACCCATTCTTCTGTTAGAAGGCTTTTTTGATGTCATCGACCTACCTATTTTGGTCGTCAACCACATTGAAACTGTTGTTCATAGCCAAGAACAATTAGAAGCATTAGAACAAGCCGACTTAGATGAACCTGTCAAAGTATGGATGAAAATTGATACGGGAATGCATCGTTTAGGGGTAAGACCTGAAGATGCGCAAGCCTTCTATTTACGACTTTCCGCCTGCAAAAATGTACAACAACCTATCAATATTGTAAGCCATTTTAGTCGTGCGGATGAGCCAGATGCACCTGAAGCGACACAAAAACAAATCTCACTATTTCAAGATTTTATTCAAGATAAAGCCGGTGATAAGTCTATCGCAGCTTCTGCTGGTATTTTATTTTGGCCCCAAGTTCATTATCAATGGGTTCGCCCCGGCATTATTACTTATGGTATCTCCCCTACTGGTGATGAAAGAACGGGTAAAGACTTTGGCTTAATTCCTGCAATGACGCTAAAGACAAGCCTGATTGCCGTTCGTAAACATAAAGCGGGTGAACCTGTTGGTTATGGTGGCACATGGGTAAGTGAAAAAGACACTTATCTTGGTGTGATCGCTATTGGTTATGGTGATGGTTATCCTCGTAGCGCACCTTCAGGTACACCTGTGTGGATCAATGGTCGAAAAGTGCCTATTGTTGGCCGAGTTTCAATGGATATGATCAGCGTCGATTTAGGGACTGAACTGATTGATTGTGTCGGTGATGAGGCTATTTTATGGGGAGATGTGTTGCCCGTAGAAGAAATTGCCAAATATAGTGGTATTAGCGCCTATGAATTGATTACGAAATTAACCTCGCGCGTCATCATGGAATACCTAGACGAACAATAATACACACGATATTGTATCCCTATGACACACTAAAAGTGATTGGAGAAGAAGCCGTGTTTCAACAGGTTGAAGCGTTTCCGGGAGATCCGATTCTCTCATTGATGGATGTTTATAACAAAGACCCGCGTCAGGATAAAATTAATTTAAGCATCGGTCTTTATTATGACGAAGAAGGCAAGACCCCTATTTTAGGGACTGTTTCTGTCGCACGTCAGCAACTCAATGCCATGACACCTACCGCAACACTTTACCTTCCAATGGAAGGGCTAGCCCCTTATCGCAGTGAAGTTCAAAAGCTCCTTTTCGGTGCAGATAATCCTCTAATTGCAGAAAAGAAAATTGCTACAATCCAAACATTAGGTGGATCAGGTGCATTAAAAGTGGGCGCTGATTTTCTGCATCGCTATTTCCCAGGATCAGAAGTGTGGATAAGTGATCCAACTTGGGATAATCATGCTTCTATTTTTGCAGGCTCGGGTTTCAAGGTGAATAACTACCCTTACTTTGATCCTGAAACCAAAGGCGTAAAATTTGAAGCCCTATTAGATTGCTTTAAAAAGCTACCTGAAAAAAGCATTGTATTGATGCATCCATGTTGCCACAATCCGACAGGCTCTGATCTGACTAAAGATCAATGGGATCAAGTCACTGAAGTATTAAAAGCTCGTCAAGCAATTCCATTCTTAGATATTGCTTATCAAGGCTTTGCTGAAAATTTAGATGAAGATGCTTACGCGATTCGTACTATGGCAAAAGCAGGACTGCCAATACTTATCAGTAACTCTTTTTCAAAAATATTTGGGATCTACGGTGAACGTGCTGGCGGCTTATCGATTGTTTGTAATAATGCCACTGAATGTGAACATGTATTAGGTCAGTTAAAAGCAGCTGTACGTCGTATCTATTCAAGCCCAGCAAACTATGGTGCACAAATTGTCAATAAAGTGCTATCAGACCAGGTTTTGACTGCACAATGGCAAAAAGAAGTTGCACATATGCGTGATCGCATTAAAGAGATGCGTGTTACGTTAGTCAAAGCTTTAAAAGTTGCACTACCTGAAAAGAATTTTGATCATCTATTAACTCAACGCGGTATGTTCAGCTATACCGGCTTTACACAAGCACAAGTTGATAGATTACGTGACGAATTTGGTATTTATCTTGTCGGTACTGGTCGTGTATGTATGGCTGGTGTTAACACAGGTAATGTTCAGCGTATTGCTCAAGCCTTTGCGGCTGTGAGTATTTAAGCCAATCAACGTCATTTCATGATAAAAAATACCTGCCTATTTTCATAGACAGGTATTTCTTTTACTCCATCACAACATCACTGTCATTTTAAGCTTTTGCCTTTTATATATTGACAGCTTGCTTCTTTTCCCCAGCATTACGGCGCGCTTTTTCTTCCATTATCTCAATGATTTGAATATCTGTATGTTGCATTGCACGACTCGCTAATGCACAGAGATTCGCTATTGAGCTATCAACATTGTCGCTGACAATACCATCAGTACCCGCAACACTTTGATTTTGCATCGCCATCAATACTGCTTTATAAGCACTTGCTGCACTACTGGATACTTTCATTGCACAGCTATTCGATGCACCATCACAGATAATGCCACTGATATCACCAATCATACTGTTGATAGACATACTGACAGTGGTGAAATCTTTTGTGAGCAACCATGCCATTCCTGCGGCTGCTCCCATTGAAGCGGTTGTTGCAGCACAAAGGGCGGAAAGTGGTGGAAAATGACTATGAACATAAATTGCCATTAAATGAGATAAAACTAATGCACGTAGTAAAGTTTCATCATCTGCTTTAATAAATTCAGCAACAACCATTACGGGCAATGTTGCGGCAATACCCTGATTACCAGAACCTGAATTACTCATTGCAGGTAATACCGCTCCTCCCATACGAGCATCAGATGCTGCTGATGCCCTGATCATGATTTCATTAAGTAAGTCTTTACCTAATAAACCTTTCTCTTGCTGCAGAATTAAGGTACGACCAATGGCTAATCCATAGGTGTTTTGTAGCCCCTCTTCTGATAAAGCACCATTTAAACGAGCAGCATTAAGCATAAACTCAATTTCACTCACTGGCACATTAAGTGCGAAGTTATAGATATCTTCAGCACAAACATCAGTAAAAGGCTTTTCATCAGTACATGCACAATTATTGGTAAGCGCTGATTTGTCTTCTTCAAAAACAACATTACCATTACATTCACAACGAACAACGTGTGTATGCTCTCTTGCAATACTGACGATGGCATAACCAGATTGGCTATACACTTTCGCTTCAGAGTAAAGAACATCTTCACAAGGTGCTTTTACACCAACGGTGACTTTACCTTGAGCAACCAGTGTTTTAGCTTCAGCAACCGCATCAGTGGATGCTTTTAACAAGACCTCCAATCCAGCATCAGGATCTCCACCTGTCGCACCTAATGCTGCCGCAATAGGTAGCCCAGCCATTCCCGTTCCCGGCACTGTTACGCCCATTCCGTTTTTCATCAAGTTTGGCGAAACCCAAGCTTCGATACGAATAACTGGCTCTCCTAAAAGCGCCGTTGCTTTCGCTGCTGCCAATGCTAATGAAATTGGCTCAGTACAACCGACTGCAGGCTTAACACCTTCACGTAACTGACGAACAAACTGTGACCATAAATGAGAATTTTTGTTCTGGCTCATAACCTAACACCTTGGATTAATTTAGTTTTTAAAAACAACTCCTAACTAGAACCGAAGTTGGCGACTATGAGAATGCCAAGAACGGAGAGATAACGAGCAGTAACCCGGTAAAGATAATCAGATAGAGTGACGCACCTTTGTATTTGTGTAACATAGGTACTTTGTACACTAAGTATGCAGGGATAAGACAACCCACCATACCGAAGATTGGGCTACAAATTGAAGTGAAGCTCAGTACCGGTGCATTAAGGATGATTGCCCCCCATGCCAGTAGCACAGCGAAAATCATGATGCCGTTTTGTACCCATTTTTGGTTGATTTTCTCTAATGGGATATAACGTTGCAGAATGTTCATGACGATCCCTTGTGTCGCCTCACGGAAACCTAAGTAGACACCAAAGAATGCAGTCATTACAGCGAAGATATTCAGCATAACACTTACTACTGTAACCCAACCACCAGGGAAGAATTTCGCAGCAATCGCCAGAGCAGAGATATTTTGTTCATACGCTTTAACTGCTTCATCATGGCCCATTGCTAATGTGAATGAGATTGCATAGAAGAAAACAGTACAGAACAACACACCAAACGCGATATTCATTGCACGCAACGCTTTGTGACGAGCAACTTCACGGTTTTTATTACGACCACGGTAAGAGATAACCATTGGACTCAATGTTTGGATAAACAGAATTGAAGTCAGTGTAAAAGGTAATGTAATGATTGCTTCTTTGATTAAACGTCCAGCAGGTGGTAATGCTCCTACGTTATAAAGATGCCACATACCAATCATGGAGAGCCCTAACGCTGCAACAACAAGCAGTTTAGTTAGCACCATAAAGCTTGATAATTTAAACAGTAATTGCTCACCACGAGAAGAGATAGCGACTAAAGCACAAATCAGGATCAAACCATAAAATGGGTTTTCTGACAGTAAACTTTCAGTCACACCAAATGTTTGTAAATAAGAAGCACTGTCATTGGTGATTGCTGTTGAGTAAACAAACATCCAAATGACTAACATAACAAAGTAAAGTGCCCCTAATAAAATCCCCCAGTTTTTACCAAGATAACCAGTGATAACACTTGGATAGTCTTTACACTCTGGAGATTCCGCCAACGTATTAATAAATAGACGTTGGAAAAGGTACATAGCAGGATAACCAATCAGTGAGGATAGTAGAAAAACCCATAATCCCATCAGGCCTACCTGTACAGGTAAAAACACAATACCTGCACCGATCGCCATACCGATACTCATGATAACCCAGCCCACATCATTGCCGTCGAATTTAATAGCTGCACGCCATTCTTGTTCAGTCATACCTGCGCGACGCGCGCCAGCACTAGTTGCGGGATAGCTTGTTGTCTCTGTTTTTGAGGAAGCCGTTTCCATATTAGTACTCACTTTTTATATTGTAATTGTTAATAGCAAAACGAATTTTGGGGGTAAAAAAGTCTATCTAACATTGCGATGTCAAAATAACCTTACTCTTTGCAGGTATTATTTATTATGGGTAAATGATAGGAAATATTGCGGAGAAAAAAGTTGTTATAAATCGTGATAGCCTGAAATGATTTGGAAAAAAATTCTATCGTAAGGAGAAAAGTAGGATTATCTGTTCAAAGAGCACAGTAAATAATACCCCTCCCTTTATCCTAACCTTTAAAAACAAATAACCTATTGATTAATAATGTAAAACATCTATTGTTATACAATAATAGTCAAGTATAACAATTGAAACAAATCACCAAATAAACTGTGCAGTCCATCACGATATACTATGATAATCCTTTCTATTTAACTTTGTTATCTCGTATTTGGTTAAAATACTGTTACAAAACAGCATAATTAACCATTTAATCCGCTTTTTATAAAAATAGCCGATTAATAAGATAAAAATAGATAAGGAAGTGTATAACCAAAAGAGAATACTTTTTTCGATAGAATTAAATTCTATCATATTCCATGGATTTACTTTTCTTGAAGAAAGCGCGCTACAAACAGTAAAGTGTTTATTGTCTGTAGCGCTTAGATCATAAGAGAATAAGTAGCGCGATGTTAATAGCCACGCTCTAA
The DNA here is from genome assembly GCF_030286765.1 of Proteus faecis. Lineage (NCBI taxonomy): Bacteria > Pseudomonadati > Pseudomonadota > Gammaproteobacteria > Enterobacterales > Morganellaceae > Proteus > Proteus faecis. The sequence continues at coordinate 30,334 of NZ_JASVWV010000017.1, read as the reverse complement.
GATTGGTTTTAAGAATCTTGCAGTATGAGAGCCTTCAAACTCTGCAACTTGCTCTGGTGTGCCTGACACTAAAATTTGACCACCACCGCTTCCGCCTTCAGGGCCAAGATCCACTATCCAGTCTGCTGTTTTGATCACATCAAGATTGTGCTCAATCACAACAATAGTATTACCTTGGTCGCGTAACTGATGAAGCACGTCAAGTAACAGCTCAATATCAGCAAAGTGAAGCCCAGTTGTAGGCTCATCGAGAATATAGAGAGTCTGTCCCGTACCACGTTTTGACAACTCTTTTGCTAACTTAACCCGTTGCGCTTCACCGCCCGATAACGTCGTTGCTGATTGTCCCAAGCGAATATAAGAAAGACCAACATCAATCAATGTTTGTAGCTTACGAGCTAATGCAGGCACCGCATCAAAGAACTCTCTCGCCTCTTCAATGGTCATATCTAACGCTTCGTGAATATTTTTTCCTTTGTATTTAACTTCAAGAGTTTCACGATTATAACGCTGGCCTTTACATTGATCACAAGGTACATACACATCAGGCAAGAAATGCATTTCAACTTTTAAAACACCATCACCTTGGCAAGCTTCACAACGCCCACCTTTTACGTTGAAACTGAACCGACCCGGTGTATAACCACGAGTACGAGACTCAGGTACACCCGCAAATAACTCACGAATAGGTGTAAAGACACCGGTATAAGTTGCGGGGTTTGAACGAGGAGTACGACCAATTGGGCTTTGGTTAATATCAATCACTTTATCGAAATATTCTAGCCCTTCAACATCTAAATAAGGTGCAGGTACACTATTTGTCGCCCCATTTAATTGGCGTTGTGCGATAGGGAATAACGTATCGTTGATCAGCGTTGATTTACCTGATCCTGAAACACCTGTAATACAGGTAAATAAACCTACGGGTAATTTTAGATTTACATTTTTTAGGTTATTACCTTTTGCGCCAAGAATGGTCAGCATTTTTTCGCGATCAACAGGCACTCGTTGTTCTGGAATTGCGATGCGACGTTCACCACTTAAGAATTTCCCCGTTAATGAATTCGGGTTATTAATAATATCTTCAAGCGTCCCTTGGGCGACAATTTCACCGCCATGAACACCCGCACCAGGACCAATATCAATGATATGATCAGCGGCTCGGATGGCATCTTCGTCATGCTCTACGACGATCACAGTGTTACCCAAATTGCGTAAGTGGATCAGCGTTTCCAGCAAACGATCGTTATCTCGTTGATGTAACCCTATCGAAGGTTCATCCAATACATACATCACGCCAACTAATCCCGCACCAATCTGACTCGCCAAGCGAATACGTTGAGCTTCACCACCTGATAAAGTTTCTGCAGAACGAGATAGTGTGAGGTAATTTAATCCCACATTGACTAAGAATTTTAATCGGTCACTGATCTCTTTTAAGACTTTTTCTGCAATCTTCGCTCGCTGACCACTCAATTTTAGATTTTGGAAAAAGATCATTGCATGACCAATACTGTAATCGGCTATTTCAGGTAATGTTGTATTCTCAACATACACATGGCGCGCTTCTCGGCGTAAACGTGTACCACCACAAGAAGCACAAGGGCGATTACTAATATATTTAGAAAGCTCTTCACGTACCGCACTAGATTCTGTCTCGCGGTAACGGCGTTCCATATTATTTAATACACCTTCAAAAGGATGATGACGAACAACAACATCACCACGATCGTTTGTGTATTTAAATTCAATATTCTCTTTGCCTGAACCCGTTAAAATGACTTTTTGAATATTATCTGGTAACGAATCAAATGGCGCTTCAACATCAAAATGATAGTGTTCACCCAATGAGCGAAGCATTTGGAAATAGTAGAAGTTACGACGATCCCATCCTTTAATTGCGCCACCAGCAAGAGAGATTTCTCTATTTTGGATCACTAATTCAGGATCAAAAAATTGCTGAACACCTAAACCATCACAAGTTGGACAAGCACCCGCAGGATTATTAAAAGAGAATAAACGTGGTTCTAGCTCACTCATGCTGTAACCACAAACAGGACAAGCAAAGTTCGCAGAGAAAACAATATCATCGGCATTGTTATCATCCATATCAGAGATAACGGCAGTACCACCAGAAAGCTCTAATGCGGTTTCAAAAGATTCTGCTAAACGTTGAGCCAGATCGTCACGAACCTTAAAGCGGTCAATAACCACTTCAATGGTGTGTTTTTTCTGTAATTCTAATGTTGGTGGATCAGAAAGATCACACACTTCGCCATCAATACGGGCACGAATATAACCTTGAGCGGCAAGATTATTGAGTAACTTAATATGCTCGCCTTTACGCTCTTTAACCACAGGTGCTAACAGCATTAAACGCTTACCCTCTGGCTGCTCAAGTACATTATCAACCATTTGGCTCACTGTTTGAGCGGCTAATGGAATGTCGTGATCAGGACAACGAGGCTCACCAACACGTGCAAATAAAAGACGTAGGTAATCGTGAATTTCTGTAATCGTTCCCACTGTCGAACGTGGGTTGTGCGACGTAGATTTCTGCTCAATCGAAATAGCGGGAGATAAACCTTCAATATGATCAACATCAGGTTTTTCCATCAATGAAAGAAACTGACGAGCGTAGGCAGAAAGCGACTCGACATAACGTCGTTGCCCTTCCGCATAAAGCGTATCAAAGGCTAAAGAAGATTTACCTGAACCAGAAAGCCCCGTAATAACAATGAGTTTATCGCGAGGAATGATCAAATTGATATTTTTTAGATTATGGGTGCGAGCGCCCCGTACTTCGATTTTATCCATGAATATATCCCGGATTGAGAGAGTCGCCGAAAAAGAAAGAATCGGATAATTATGACACAAAGTTAACTGAATGGATATACAGTATATATAGTGAAATTGAATGCTAGTGTAACTCTGTCATTTTGAGACAAAAAAATGTCGACAATGTTCACAAATGAGAAATTCATTACTCGTCATATTCAAATTTTAGCGTACGTGATAAACTTATTCGCTTATGATTTCAAAAAATTTACTTTCGCAGGAGTACCTCACATGGCGAGCAGAGGCGTAAACAAAGTTATTCTTATCGGTAATTTAGGGCAGGATCCAGAAATCCGTTATATGCCAAGTGGCGGTGCAGTTGCCAACCTAACACTGGCAACATCAGAAAGCTGGCGCGATAAACAAACCGGTGAAATGAAAGAAAAAACCGAGTGGCACCGTGTGGTAATTTTCGGCAAATTAGCGGAAATTGCAGGCGAATATCTGCGTAAAGGTTCACAAGTGTATATCGAAGGCCAATTACAAACACGTAAATGGCAAGATCAAAGCGGCCAAGACAGATATAGCACTGAAGTTGTTGTTAACATCGGTGGCACAATGCAGATGTTAGGTGGCCGTGGAGGTCAAGATAACGCACCATCTCAAGGTGGCCAAGGCGGTTGGGGTCAACCACAACAACCACAAGCATCTCAACAATTTAGTGGTGGTGCGCAATCTCGCCCACAACAACCAGCAGCAGCTCCAGCACCAAGTAATGAACCACCAATGGATTTTGATGACGATATCCCGTTCTGATCCTCTCATCTCAGAATAAATTATCTAAAACCATCTAAAAACCCCAGCTTAAGCTGGGGTTTTTGTTGTTTATCATCATTAGATACCGCCCTATATAAACCATCCCACTTTTGCATCGTATAAAATGGCTTTACACAACTCTCTTTGCATTCTTCTCTTCCTTCTTAAAAATGCTTTCTTTATATTGAAAGAAAATATGATATTGAAAAAACATGTTTTCTTATCTAACAACAGATCACTTTAAAAAGAGTGTAATTCCACAGTTATTTTTATAAAACCCCACTTTACACAAAGGTTTACTCTGGAAAAATATGATAGGATCCGTGTTATTAACAACGTCTGAGAGCATCTTATCCCCATGAATGAAGAGAAATTGCTCGCTCAGGCAGAAAAGATCTGCCAGAAACGAGGTGTTCGCCTGACTTCACAACGTCTGGCAGTATTACGTCTGATAATGCAGCAACCTTCTGCTATCAGCGCATACGACTTATTGGATTTATTACGCCAAGTTGAGCCTCAAGCAAAACCCCCCACTGTCTATCGCGGGTTAGAGTTTTTACTTGAGCAAGGATTTATCCATAAAATAGAATCCACCAACAGTTATGTGCTTTGTCATCATTTTGATGATGTTGAACATACGTCAGTAATGCTAATTTGTGACCGTTGTTTGTCTGTCACTGAAAAGAATAGCCATAAAATCGAAGATGCGATTTCATTACTGGCAAAAGAGAGTGGGTTTCATTTACGACATAGCGTCATAGAAATTCATGGATTATGTTCACAGTGCCACGAAGCACAAGAGTGTACCCATCCTGAAGGTTGTCATCATGATCATAGTATGGATGATAACCTTAAACAGAAAAAAACCGGTGATTATAAGCCACGTTGATTGAGCAACTGTCAGTAAGTCTAGACATAAAAAAATGCAGATGGTTTTGTGTTTTTACACATCATCTGCATCTTTATAAAATAAGTTGTATTGACTTACTTTGGTACAAATTACAGCCATTCACCGTTACGAATAACCCCAACGGCTAAACCTTCAACAGTAAAGCTTTGTTCGCGTAAATCGACGATAATAGGTGAAAACTCTGGGTTTTCTGCATGAAGTTCAATTTTATTACCGCTTTTCTTAAAGCGCTTTACTGTCACCTCATCTTCAATACGCGCCACAATGACTTGCCCGTTGTGAACATCTTGCGTTTTATGCACAGCAAGTAAATCACCATCCATAATACCGATATCTTTCATTGACATACCATTAACGCGCAATAAAAAATCTGCACTCGGTTTAAATAGCATTGGGTCAACTTGATAATGGCTTTCAATATGCTCTTGCGCTAAAAGTGGTTCACCAGCCGCGACTCGCCCAATTAATGGCAACCCTTCTGGCTCTTCTTCCATTAGCAAACGGATACCTCTAGATGCACCAGAGACAATTTCTATCACGCCTTTACGAGCAAGAGCTTTTAAGTGCTCTTCTGCCGCATTTGGTGAGCGAAACCCAAGTTGGGAAGCTATTTCAGCCCGTGTTGGTGGCATACCCGTTTGCGAAATGTGATCACGAACCAAATCGTAAACCTGCTGCTGCCTTGCAGTTAATGCTTTCATTCCGCCCCCTGTTTGTTTATACAGTCAGACTGTGAGTATATACAGGTATATGACGATTTGAAACCTTAAATGAATATAAAACACGCATCTTTGGATTATTTTTCGACAAAAAGCGAATTTTTTAACTTTATGCGAAGAAATGTCCCCAAAGAATGGTTACCCAAGTAAATAATCCCAATATAATAGCAATTAGAACGGCGGCAGACCCCATATCTTTTGCACGTCCGGATAATTCGTGGTATTCAGATCCAATTCGATCGACAACGGCTTCTATTGCACTATTTACTAGTTCCAAAATCACAACCAATACAACGGAACCAATGAGTAAAATGCGCTCTAGACCACTGACATCGATGAAAAATGAAAGGATAATTGCAACTAAGGTCACAATTGCTTCTTGTCTAAAAGCGGCTTCATTAATCCATGCGGCACGAATACCTTGGTATGAATAACCACCAGCTTTGATGATTCGGGTAAGACCTTTATTTTGATTAGCCATAATAAACTCTATCGAAAACAAACGATTATTTTGTCACTTTTCTCTATTAATATTGTCACAGCACCACAGATCTACGAAAGACTTTCTGTTATGCTTTCGAAGTATTGCTAATAAGAGGCTACAACTATTTATGTCAGCTTGGCGTAAACTATATTATAACACATTGAATTTACCACTAAAATTACTGGTAAAAAGTAAACGAGTTCCGACTGATCCTATCACTGAATTAGGGTTAGATACGTCGCGCTCTTTCCTTTATGTTCTGCCTTATCATTCAAAGGCTGACTTACTGACATTAAGACAGCAATGTCTCTCTTTAGGGTTGCCTGATCCACTGCAACCTATTGAGATCGGTGGAACTAAGCTTCCTGCTTATGTCTTTATTGATGACGGCCCAAGAGTATTCCGTTATTACTCGCCCGATCCTCGTAAAGACTCCGTGAAGACATTTCACGCTTATCTTGATGCACATCGTAATAACCCACATCTTGATATCGAGATGTTGCCAGTTTCTGTGATGTTTGGCCGCTCTCCTGGTCGTGAAGGTCATAATGGCGTTCCTCATTTACGCGTGCTTAACGGTATCCAGAAATTTATCGCTATCCTCTGGTTAGGTCGTGATAGTTTTGTTCGTTTTTCACCCACTGTATCAATGCGTGAAATGGCGAACGAACACGGTACAGACACCAGTATAGCGAGAAAACTTGCACGTGTTGCGCGTATCCACTTTTCACGCCAACGTTTAGCTGCTGTTGGCCCTAAATTGCCAGCACGCCAAGATCTCTTCAATAAATTGCTTTCATCAAAAGCGATTGAAAAAGCGATTGAAGATGAATCAAAAGCGAAGAAAATCTCACTTGATAAAGCGCGTAAAAATGCCACAGATATCATGGAAGAGATCGCTGCTAACTTCTCATATGAAGCAGTGCGTATTAGTGATCGCGTATTAAGTTGGACATGGAATAAGCTCTATCAAGGTATCAACGTTTATAATGCCGAACGCGTACGTAAACTCGCGCAAGATGGGCATGAAATCGTGTATGTTCCTTGTCACCGTAGCCATATGGACTACTTACTGCTTTCTTATGTGCTTTACCACCAAGGTTTAGTACCACCCCATATAGCTGCCGGTATTAACCTCAATTTCTGGCCAGCTGGCCCTATTTTCCGCCGTTTAGGGGCTTTCTTTATTCGAAGAACCTTTAAAGGTAACAAGCTTTACTCCACCATTTTCCGCGAATATTTAGGTGAGCTATTTACACGAGGCTACTCCATTGAATACTTCGTTGAAGGTGGTCGCTCTCGTACAGGTCGATTGTTAGATCCTAAAACAGGAACACTTTCAATGACAGTACAAGCCATGTTACGCGGTGAAACACGCCCTATCTCTGTTGTTCCAATTTACATTGGTTATGAGCACGTTATGGAAGTCGCAACCTATGCTAAAGAGTTACGTGGAGCAACAAAAGAGAAAGAAGGCTTTATGCAGATGGTCAGAGGATTACGTAAATTACGTAACCTTGGTCAAGGCTATGTGAACTTTGGTGAGCCAATTTCTGTTGTACAATACTTAAATCAAGCTGTACCACAATGGCGTGATGATATTGATCCAATTGAGCCACAGCGCCCAAGCTGGTTAAACCCAACAGTAAGCACACTCGCTGATAACATTATGGTTCATATCAATAATGCAGCATCGATTAATGCAATCAATCTGGTTTCAACAGCCTTATTGGCATCACGTCAGCGCGCACTCACGAGAGAACAACTGTTAGAGCAAATAGATTGTTATCTACAATTATTACGCAATGTGCCTTATTCGACAGATATGATTGTGTCTGATAAAAACGCTGAAACTTTATTAGAACACGCACTACAATCAGATAAATTCCAAGTCGAAAAAGACAGTCTGGGTGATATTGTGGTACTCCCTCGTGAAAGTGCGGTATTAATGACTTATTACCGTAATAACACAATCCACTTAATGATCACTCCGTCATTAATTGCCAGCATTGTCTTACATCATGAAAAAATTCATCGTGATGATTTAATGAAACAAGTGGAGCTCATCTTCCCTCTGATTAAAGCGGAACTATTTATTCGTTATGAGAAAGAAGAACTCCCTGAAGTCATTAATACTTTGATTGCAGAATTGTGCCGTCAGCGCCTGATTTGTTGTAATAGTGATGGTTTACTGCGTATCAACCCCGCGCGTATTCGTCCATTACAGCTTTTAGCCGCCAGCGTCAGAGAAACATTACAACGCTACGGCATTACACTCTCTTTACTCAATTTTGCACCTGAAATTAGCCGAGCATTATTGGAAAAAGAGAGCCGGATCTTGGCACAACGTCTTTCTGTTCTACATGGTATCAACGCACCTGAATTCTTTGATAAAGCGGTATTCTCTACCTTAGTTTCAACGCTACGTGAAGAAGGGTATCTCAATGATAATGAAGATATCCTAAAAGCAGATGCATCTGCCCTTTACCAAGTGATTGCAAAATTAATGTCACCAGAAATTCGCTTAACCATTGAAAGCGTCGGGATCGCTGAAGATAATAATTCAGTACAAGCCATTGGCGAAAAAAGTGAAACTAAAGCTGATGAATAATCAGTAAATAGCACCATGACCGAAATAGAAAAGGGATAAGCTTATTGCTTATCCCTTTTTGTTTTGACTCAATGGTAGAGAAGACTTCAGCACTGACTTATCTTAAAAATAACTAAATAAAATACCCGCAAATAAAACAAAACCAACATAGTTATTATTCATAAAAGCTTGGAAACACGGCGCTCTTTCACGCTCTGCAATAAGTTTCTGTTGATAAATAAACAGCGCTGTTACTAACAATAGCGACCAGTAGTAGATACCTTTCAGATCCAATAAAATACCGATCCCTACTAATAATGCCAACATCACCAATTGTAAAATGCCGATAATAATTTTGTCATAACGACCGAATAAAATAGCGGTAGATTTAACCCCAATTTTTATATCATCATTACGATCAACCATTGCATATTGCGTATCGTAAACAACAGACCAAACAATATTGACAAAGAATAATAGCCAACACACCAACGGCAAACTTTCAGAAACGGCAGCAAATCCCATAGGGATTGACCAGCCAAAAGCCATACCTAAAATAAGCTGAGGTAAATTACTAAACCGTTTAACGAAAGGATAAAACCACGCCAGTGCGAGCCCTGCCACAGAGAGCCAAATAGTCATGGTATTAAGTGTTAGGACTAATGCAAATGACAAGAGTACCAAAACGATAAATAAGATTTTGCTCTCTTTCTCTGTCACAGCCCCACTAGGTAATGGTCTATTTTTAGTTCGTTCAACACTGCCATCAATTTTTCGGTCAGCAAAGTCGTTTATTACACACCCAGCGGCACGCATCGAGAACACACCAATAGTAAAGACAATCAGAATATGCCAATCAGGAAAGCCTTTAGCAGCAATCCATAAAGCCCAATAAGTTGGCCAAAGTAGTAATAGCGCTCCGATAGGTTTATCTATACGCATTAAACGGCTATATGCTTGCCATTTACTTTGCGTCATACTTCCCTCCAATTTTAGCTCCCCCTAATTACTTCTCATACACTGGTGATGCAGGTAGAAACATCTCGGTTAATAATAAAGGTTTATCTGAAAGCTGAAAACGAGAACGGCGTAACCAATACCCATTTTGTTGCCCAATATGAATAAAATCACGAATTAAGGTTGTTTCCTGAAACAGATAACGCCCAAGTGGAACGGTTCTTAGATTGACCAGTTTTCTGTCTTCACCTGTCAATGTCTCTTCTGGCACTAACGTCCGCCCTAATAACCAAGGAATATCATCACCACACAATACCACTTCTCTTAACCAATAACGCTGACTTTTGGGTAAACACGCTCTTTCGTCAGCGGGTTCAATAAAATCAACAAATCCTTCTTGGTAAGGCATTACAGTGACTTTATTACAATATTGCTCAAAACGCCGAGTCATCGAGCCTAATTCCATTAACCAACTTAATGTACTTTCTTTAATGTTTTCGTGTTCCTCATTAGGTAACCAATGGATAGGAGCGGGAGTAATTATTGATTTTTTGAACATTATTTCATCATCACGCGTTGATGATCCTAGCTTGTACGATTTATTATTCATAAGGATATCATGATGTGACTAATGGAAGTTAAAAGCTGATAACATTTCGCATAAATAATCTAAAAAAGCGTTAAAAGAAAATCAGATAAAATGCTAATGATGCCAAAAAGAAAGGAGGTTATTACAACCTCCTTTTTATCTAACCAACTACTTATATTCAGTTTATTCGATTAACGCCATGCTTTATAACGATTAATCAGATTATTTGTTGAGCTATCATGGCTGTTAACACTTTCCTTACCTTTTAATTCAGGAAGAATACGGTTAGCCAGCTGTTTACCTAATTCAACACCCCATTGGTCAAACGTAAAGATGTTGAAGATAACACCTTGTACAAAAATTTTATGCTCATACATGGCAATTAATGCACCCAATGAGTAAGGTGTAATTTCTTTTAATAAAATAGAGTTTGTTGGTCGATTACCTTCAAATACTTTAAAAGGTGCAACATAATCCATGGTTTTAGGATCTTTTCCTGCAGCAGCAAATTCAGCATCAACTTGCTCACGAGTTTTACCAAAAGCGAGTGCTTCAGTTTGAGCAAAGAAGTTAGACATCAGTTTTGCGTGATGATCTGATAGAGGATTATGGCTAATAGCTGGCGCAATAAAATCACAAGGAATAATTTTTGTCCCTTGATGGATCAATTGATAAAACGCATGTTGACCATTTGTACCCGGCTCACCCCAAATGATAGGGCCCGTTTGATAATTAACTTTATTACCATCACGATCAATATACTTACCATTAGACTCCATATTACCTTGTTGGAAGTAAGCAGCAAAACGATGCATATATTGATCGTATGGCAGAATCGCTTCAGTTTCTGTGCCAAAAAAATTGTTATACCAAATGCCAATCAGAGCGAGGATCATCGGAATGTTATTTTCAGCACTTGCTGTTTTAAAGTGGTTATCCATTGCATGAGCACCTTCCAACAATTGCTCAAAATTGTCATAACCAACAGATAATGCGATAGATAAACCAATTGCTGACCATAATGAATAACGACCACCTACCCAATCCCAGAATTCAAACATATTGGCTGTATCAATACCAAATTTTGCCACTTCAGTACTGTTTGTGGATAACGCGACAAAGTGTTTAGCCACAAAAGCACTCTCTTTAGCAGAAGCTAAGAACCAATCTCTTGCTGAGTGTGCATTGGTCATAGTTTCTTGTGTAGTAAAGGTTTTTGACGCGATTAAGAAGAGCGTTGTTTCTGGATCACATTTTTTCAATGTTTCTGCGATATGAGTGCCATCAACATTAGAAACAAAATGCATAGTCAAATGATTTTTATAAGGACGTAAAGCTTCTGTCACCATATAAGGGCCAAGATCAGAACCCCCAATACCGATATTCACAACATCAGTAATCGCCTTACCTGTATAACCTTTCCATTCACCACTAATAATGCGTTCACTGAACTGTTTCATTTTATTCAGTACAGCATTAACTTCTGGCATTACATCTTTACCATCAACGATTACGGGAGCATTGCTGCGATTACGTAATGCAGTATGCAATACAGCACGATCTTCAGTACGGTTGATTTTTTCCCCCGTAAACATGCTATTTATCGCACCTTCAACGTCGCATTCCTTAGCCAAAGCCTGCAATTTCTCTAATGTTTCTTTCGTAATACGGTTTTTTGAAAAATCTACTAGAATCTGGTCTGAAAACGTTTTTGAAAACTGATCAAAGCGTGATGGATCCTGAGCAAACAATGTTTTCATCTCGGTATCTTTGATAACCGAAAAATGGTTTTCTAATGCTTTCCAGGCTAGTGTTTGGGTTGGGTTTACATTTTTCATTCACAATACTCTCTTAAGATTACAATCTGATATTCTCAGATTGTAGCCTGACATTTAATAGTTACAGTCAATTCTTTCTCATTTGATGATATTGGTCAAAACCATTCAACAAATCTAGTACTAATTACTTTCATAGGTAAAACCGATAATGCAGCACTGATTATTAATTAAATTGATTATTCTTCACTCTGCATTGACTCTCTACTTAATAACCGATATTCCTAAGTTGTGTCCAACATCTCATTTTTGCCTAAAGGAATACGACAATGACTGATAATACTGCTACGCCTTCATCTGCATCATCGCCATACACTATCGCTAAATTTGGTGGCACCAGTGTTGCTAACTTTTCAGCAATGGAGAAGTGTGCAGATATTATTCTTAAACAAAAATCAGTGCGTGTTGTCGTTCTTTCGGCATCTGCAGGAATCACTAATTTATTAATTGAACTTGCATCAGGGACTGAACTTTCACAACGAGAAGCTTTACTCTCACAAGTACGTGATATTGAGTATGCGATTATCAACCAGCTTTCTCAGCCAGAAATTATTTCTCAAGAAATAAATCGTCTGCTTGAGAATATTGAGATGCTCTCAGAAGCAGCGTCGCTAGCCACATCTGATGCATTGACAGATGAATTAGTCAGCCACGGTGAATTAATGTCAACATTGCTCTTTGTTGAATTATTGCGTGAAAAAGGTATACAAGCAGACTGGTTTGATGTCAGAAAAGTGATGAAAACCAACGATCTGTTTTGCCATGCTGAACCTGATATGATGCAATTAACAGAGCTCACACAAAGCCTTATTCAACCTCGTTTAGAAGAAACAGTGATTGTCACTCAAGGTTTTATTGGCCAAGAGCCAAAAGGGAGAACCACAACCCTAGGACGCGGTGGCAGCGATTATACCGCAGCACTTATTGGTGAGGCGTTGGGTATGTCTCGTGTAGATATTTGGACAGATGTACCGGGTATTTACAGCACTGATCCAAGAATAGTGCCAGAGGCGCATCGTATTGATCAAATTGCCTTTGATGAAGCGGCTGAAATGGCAACCTTTGGCGCTAAAATTTTGCATCCAGCCACATTATTACCAGCTGTTCGTAGCGGTATTCCTGTTTTTGTTGGCTCAAGCAAAGCCCCCGAAGAAGGTGGTACTTTAGTGTGTGCACAAACAGAGAATCCACCTGTATTCCGTGCAATTGCACTGCGTAGAAAGCAAACGTTACTCACGTTACATAGTCTGAAAATGCTTCATGCGCGTGGCTTCTTGGCTGAAATTTTTACCATTTTATCGCGCCACCATATTTCGGTTGATGTGATAACCACCTCTGAAGTAAGCATTGCATTAACTCTCGATACAACAGGAACCACCAGCGCATCAGGTAGTTTATTAACCAATGCACTCTTAACGGAACTATCCGCATTATGTCGTGTTGAAGTTGAAGAAAATTTGGCTCTGGTTGCGATTATCGGTAATTCACTCTCACAAGTGAATGGCTTAGGAAGCCAGATTTTTGGCGCATTAGAAGATTACAATATTCGTATGATAAGCCATGGTGCAAGTACTCACAATTTATGTTTATTAGTTGATGGCAAAGATGCCGATAATATTGTGCGTAAATTACATGATACACTGTTTTAATTAATTAATAATTTCAATATATAGAAGAGAGATAACACATTATTTCTCTTCTATTTTTCATACTTTGCATTAAAAATGCTTCATTTTTAATAAACCCGATAACCACCATATTTTTTTGCAAATTGATTAAATTTACCAAAATCAATTAAGGCAATCTCTAAAGTTTTATGCGAAAGATGAGACATTTTTGCAATTTTTTCAACAAAAACTCGGTTATCTTCCAGCAACTTAGCGGTAAGCGTAGCAGCAATGATTTCACACTCATTTGGTGTGACAATCCAACCATCATTGGTAGCAAATTTATGAATAGGGATATGACCTTCTTTGTCACTTTCTTTGGCTAATAATGCCTCTTCTTCTTTCATTGCCTGTTTAAATAATTCTATTTCTTCTTCAACAGGCTCTGGAGAGGTAGGAATTTTATGATAAATATAGTCTCCCACTTCTTCGATTCGAGCCGGCGTCATTTCTGCTTTTAGCCAAATATTATCAAATGCTTTTTCGTCTAAAATTGCCTCTGTATCTAAACTTCCTGTTAATTGCATCAGATTTAAAAAAGCATTAATTAACACTTCATTTAAGGGATATCCCCCTTTCGCTAAAGAAGGAAAAGGTATTTCAGTGCCAGTAGGAGGCGTTTTCTGAAGATACAAAGTATAACTCATCGTCATGTCCTTTTTTCTGATACAGGCTTATAGCTTATACACCTTTAATAGGAACTGCGAGAGAAAATAACAAGGGGATATCTCGATCCCCATGGTATTTATTATATTGTTGAGATCTCAGAATTAAGAGAAATTAAGACTCATACCCTAAATTAGGAGCAAGCCAACGTTCAACTTCACTGACGCTCATCCCTCGGCGTTGTGCATAATCTTCAACCTGATCTTTTTGTATTTGAGCAACAGCGAAATATTTACTATCAGGATGACTAAAATACCAACCCGATACTGACGCCCCAGGCCACATGGCATAAGCATCAGTCAATTTCATCCCAATGCGATTTTCAACATCAAGTAATTGCCAAATTTTGGCTTTTTCCGTGTGTTCAGGGCAAGCAGGATAACCAGGCGCAGGTCGTGTTCCTTGATATTTTTCTCTAATTAATTCGTCATTAGAGAGGTTTTCATCAGGGCTGTAGCCCCAAATTTTCGTTCTGACTTGCTGATGAAGATATTCGGCAAAGGCTTCTGCTAATCTATCTGATAATGCTTTTACCATAATTTTATTATAATCATCATGGGCATTATCATAAGCATTCGCGAGAGTATCTTCTTCTAATCCGCCTGTTACTGCAAAAGCACCGAAGTAATCAGCAATACCACTTTCTGCGGGTGCAATAAAATCCGCTAAACAGTAATTAGGAAACTCTTTTTTCTCTGTTTGCTGACGTAAATGGCAGCTATATAACAACGGTTGTTGCCTAGTTTCATCGCGATAAATCACAATGTCATCACCGACACGATTAGCTGGAAATATCCCAACAATTCCTTTTGGTGTTAATAATTTTTCACAACTTAATTTATCCAGCATCGCATTTGCATCAGCAAATACACGCTTAGCCTCTTCACCAACCACATCATCTTCTAAAATACGTGGGTATTTTCCAGCTAAAGACCATGTCATAAAGAAAGGGGTCCAATCGATATATTCACGCAATATTTCAATACTTGCTGTGATCTCTTGCACTCCTAATTGATTAGGTTTTGGCGGTGTGTAATTTTGCCAATCAATTTGTAGCGCATTGTTTCGCGCAACCTCTATAGAAACGGGCGGTGTACGAGGTTTTTTTCTAGCGTATTGCTGACGTACGACTTCGTATTCCCGTCGTGTTTTAGCAACAAAATCGGCTTTTTGTGTTTCAGATAATAGTGCAGCAACAACACCTACAGTTCTCGATGCATTTTGTACATAAACAGTAGGATGACTATAATTCGGCTCTATTTTTACGGCAGTATGTGCTTTAGACGTTGTTGCTCCCCCAATCATTAAAGGTAAAGAAAAACCGCGCCTTTCCATCTCTTTGGCAACATTCACCATTTCATCAAGTGAAGGTGTGATAAGTCCTGAAAGACCAATAATGTCGACTTTTTCATCAATTGCTGTTTGCAAAATTTTATCGCAAGGCACCATCACACCTAAATCGATAATTTCGTAGTTATTGCACTGCAAAACCACACCCACAATATTTTTACCAATATCGTGAACATCCCCTTTTACGGTAGCCAGTAAAACTTTACCTGCGGATGTACCCGCTTGTTTTGTCGCTTGAATATAAGGTTCAAGATAAGCAACGGCTTGTTTCATCACCCTTGCTGATTTCACAACTTGAGGTAAAAACATTTTACCTTCGCCAAATAAATCTCCAACAGTATTCATGCCATTCATCAATGGCCCTTCTATGACTTCAATCGGGCTTGATGCTTGTTGTCGACACGCTTCGGTATCTTCAACAATAAATTCAGTGATCCCTTTCACTAACGCGTATTCTAAGCGTTTTTCTACATCCCATTGTCGCCATTCTGCCAACTGATGATTTTGCTCATCACTTTTACTACCGCGATAACGCTCAGCAAGTGCTAATAAATTATCAGTACTCTCTTCATGACGATTTAATATGACATCTTCTACTGCGTTACGCAGTTCATCCGGTAATGAGTCGTAAATGGCAAGTTGCCCTGCATTCACAATTCCCATATCCATGCCATTTTTAACGGCGTAATAGAGAAAAACAGAGTGAATAGCCTCACGAACGGGATCGTTACCTCGAAATGAAAATGAAACGTTAGAAACACCACCAGAAATTAAGGCATAAGGTAGTTGAGACTTAATATCCGCACAGACTTCAATAAAATCAACAGCATAATTATTATGTTCAGCAATACCGGTTGCCACAGCAAAAATATTAGGATCAAAAATAATATCTTCAGGTGGGAAACCTGCCTGTTCTGTGAGAAGTTGATAAGCTCGGCGACAAATTTCAATTTTGCGCTCTCGAGTATCCGCTTGCCCCACTTCATCAAATGCCATAACAACAACTGCTGCACCATATTTACGTACTAATTTAGCGTGTTCAAGAAAAGGTTTTTCTCCCTCTTTCATTGAAATAGAGTTAACAATGCCTTTGCCTTGAATGCATTTTAATCCCTCTTCAATCACTTCCCATTTAGAAGAATCAATCATCACAGGAACTTTAGCAATATCAGGCTCACCCGCAATCAGATTTAGAAAACGTGTCATGGCTTCAACTGCATCTAACATGCCTTCATCCATGTTGATATCAATGATTTGAGCACCATTTTCAACTTGCTGACGCGCAACATCTAACGCCTCTTGATAGTTTCCTTCTTTTATTAAACGTTTAAATTTAGCCGATCCTGTAACATTGGTTCGTTCACCCACATTCACAAACAGTGAATTCTCATCAATGATTAATGGCTCAAGACCTGAAAGGCGGCATGCTTTTTTCAAGGTTGGTAATACTCTTGGTGCAATACCTTCTACTGCTTGTGAAATAGCAAGAATATGCGCAGGTGTTGTTCCGCAACATCCACCTACAATATTAAGAAAACCCGCTTGTGCCCACTCTTTAATTTGCTCAGCCATTTCTTGAGCATCTAAATCATAGCCTCCAAATGCATTAGGCAAACCAGCATTAGGATGAGCACTAACATAAGTTTCAGAAATTTGTGAAAGTGTTTGAATATATTGGCGTAATTCTTTAGGGCCTAACGCGCAGTTTAAACCAAATGAGAGCGCATCAGCATGACGTAAGGAGTGATAAAATGCTTCTGTTGTTTGACCCGTTAGGGTTCTTCCTGAAGCATCTGTAATGGTACCAGAGATCATCACAGGTAATTCAATATTGAGCGATTCAAACTCACATTTAATCGCAAAAATAGCCGCTTTCGCGTTTAGTGTGTCGAAAATAGTTTCGACCATAATTAAATCAACACCGCCTTTAATTAACCCACGCGTTGCTTCTCGATAAGCCTCCACCAGTTTATCAAATGAAACATTACGAAAAGCTGGATCATTAACATCAGGGGATATAGATGCCGTTCTGTTTGTTGGCCCTAAAACACCCGCAACATAGCGAGGTTTATCCGGTGTTAAAGCACTCCATTTATCTGCACAGGCTCTCGCTAATTTTGCAGCCTCTTCATTCAACTCAAAACAGAGTGACTCCATGTGATAATCAGCCATCGCGATAGAAGTCGAGTTAAAGGTATTGGTTTCAACAATATCAGCACCGGCTTGAAAATAAGCATCATGTATATCAGCAATGATCTGAGGTTGTGTTAAGACTAAAAGATCATTATTCCCTTTAACATCACAATTCCAATCAGCAAAACGTTCACCTCGATAATCGACTTCTGTAAGTTGATATTGCTGGATCATCGTCCCCATTGCGCCATCAAGTACTAAGATACGTTTTTCTAATGCTTCCACCAGTTGTTGTTTTATGTTTGCCACGTTATTTCCTCTTAATCGAGAATGCTTTTGTGCTTATTTTTTATCGTTATTTCGTTGTTTTTTTATCCTACCATATCTTTTTGCAAAGATTTCTAAGACGAAGATGAGAGATTTTCACTTAGTGATAAACGCTTTTAATAAATATTTCTTATCACACATATTGTTTTGAAAAATGCGGTGATCGGAGGAGTTTTATTACGCGAGATAGTTCATAATAGATATTAATATGGATAGCATTTCTGGAGTGTATACATGACAGTTTCCCCTACAAATAAAAAAGTGCGTAAGACAAAAACAACTGCCACTCAAAGCACTACACAAGGAGGCCCTGTTCAATCGTTAAGTCGCGGACTTACACTATTGGAATATATTTCCGAATCTCCGGGTGGTATCACTCTGACCGATCTCGCATTTCAAGCAGGATTACCCAATTCCACAACACATCGCCTACTCACGACACTTCAACAACATGGTTTTGTTCGTCAAGTCGGAGATTTAGGCTTATGGGTTGTAGGCACTCACGCCTTTATTGTTGGCAGTAGCTTTCTACAAACTCGCAATCTTTTGGTCATGGTGCATCCTATTTTACGTCAGTTGATGGAAGATTCTGGCGAAACCGTTAACCTAGCTATTCTTGACCAAATTGAATTTGATGCAGTAATTGTCGATCAGGTGCAATGTAATGCGCTAATGAGAATGTCAGCGCCTATTGGCGGTAAATTACCGATGCATGCATCTGGTGCAGGTAAAGCATTCCTTTCTACTTTAGCAGATAATAAATTACTGCCTTTGCTCCAGAAGAAAGGTCTAATGGCTTATACACCTCACACCCGAACACTCCCTTCATCCTTAAAAGAAAATTTAGAGCAGGCTCGCAAACAAGGTTTTTCTTTCGATGATGAAGAACATGCTTTAGGCCTGCGCTGTATAGGTGCTTGTATTTATGATGAACACCACCAGCCTTTTGCGGCTATTTCACTTTCAGGCCCTGTTTCTAGAATGACGGATTCGCGTATCACTGAATTAGGCGCAATGGTTATCAAAGCAGCAAAACAAATTAGCCGTGAATATGGCGGTGTAAAAAGTTAACCCAATTTCTCCTTCCTTGTCATCAACAGCAAGGAAGGTATTTTCCAAAATAAAACGATTCAGCTTTGCAAAAAAGCGACTTTTATCTCTTTATTCCCATCAAATATTAAAAAACTGTTACTTATCACCTTAAAAAATTGATGTCGATCACAGATGTTGTTTAAGACGAATTAAGAGTATTGCAACTCTTCTTGTTACCCGTAACAATGTTACCGGTAACAAATACTATAGCGAATTTAAAGATCCTCTTTTGAAAGCCAATAGTAACGCTCATCACCCTTGTGTGAATAAAGGAAGTATCATTATGAACCCTAAAAATCATGACCCTATTCAGAACGACGTTGTTCCCCTTAATGAGACAGTAAAGCAGGTGACTGAGCGCATTATTGCTCGCTCATATGCAACTCGTCGTGCTTATCTGAAAAAAATTGAAGCTGCAAAAAGTCAAACCGTACATCGTGCTCAGTTGGCTTGCGGTAATTTAGCTCATGGTTTTGCTGCTTGTCAGGCTGATGATAAAAATCGCCTGAAAAATATGGTTCATAATGATATTGCCATTATCACGGCTTACAATGATATGTTGTCGGCTCATAAGCCGTATGAAGATTATCCTCAAAAAATTAAAAAAGCATTACATGCTGTTGGTGCCGTAGGACAAGTAGCAGGCGGTGTTCCAGCAATGTGCGACGGTGTCACACAGGGACAAGATGGTATGGAGCTATCGCTCCTAAGTCGTGATGTTATTGCAATGTCAGCGGCAGTTGGTTTATCCCATAATATGTTTGATGGTGCACTCTATTTAGGGATCTGCGATAAAATCGTTCCCGGACTGACTATGGCCGCTCTCTCTTTTGGTCATCTTCCTGCCATTTTTGTTCCAGCAGGCCCCATGACTAGCGGTTTGCCAAATAAAGAAAAAGTCCGTATTCGCCAACTCTATGCAGAAGGTAAAGTTGATCGTAATGCGTTGTTAGAAGCCGAGGCGGCATCTTATCATAGCATTGGAACCTGTACTTTTTACGGTACAGCAAACTCTAATCAAATGGTCATGGAAATGATGGGATTACATCTACCCGGCGCTTCTTTTGTCCATCCAGATACGCCATTGCGTGATGCATTAACAGATGCTGCGGCAAATCAGATTGTACGATTAACAGAAAACTCAGGTAATTATCTTCCTATCGGTCAGTTAGTTGATGAAAAAGTCATTGTTAACGGCATTATTGCGCTACTGACAACAGGTGGTTCAACTAATCTAACCATGCACTTAGTCGCCATGGCACGCGCAGCAGGGATTATAATTAATTGGGATGATTTTTCTGAACTGTCTCAAGTTGTTCCTCTTATTGCACGCATTTATCCTAATGGGCCTGCCGATATCAACCAATTTCAAGCAGCAGGCGGCATTGCACTGATCATTCGTCAATTACTGAAAAAAGGCTTAATTCATCGTGATGTAAACACTGTTGCTGGATTTGGTATTGAGCGATATACCTTAGAGCCTTGGTTAAATGACGGTAAACTTGATTGGCGTGAAGGCGCGATAAGCTCTTTAGATAAAGATGTGATTGCCGATATAAATACCCCATTCTCATCGCATGGTGGAACACAAGTAATGCAGGGTAATTTAGGTCGAGCTGTAATGAAGACCTCAGCAGTGCCTGATGAAAACAAAATCATCGAAGCGCCTGCCATTGTGTTTAATAGCCAACATGATATCGCCGCTAAGTTTGAAGCCGGCGAGTTAAATAAAGATTGTGTGGTTGTTGTACGTTATCAAGGACCGCAAGCGAATGGTATGCCTGAATTGCACAAACTGATGCCACCTTTAGGTGTATTAATGGATAAAGGCTACAAAGTAGCATTAGTTACAGATGGTCGACTTTCAGGCGCTTCAGGTAAAGTTCCCGCAGCAATTCATGTTACACCAGAGGCTGTTAATAGAGGTTTATTATCCAAAGTACGTGATGGTGATATCATTCGTGTTAATGGTAAAACAGGTGAGTTAACGTTGCTTGTCGATGAGCAAATATTAAATGCTCGCCAAGATGAAATTCCTGATTTAAGTGCCAATAATACAGGCTGTGGTCGTGAGTTATTCGTTAATTTACGCCGTCATTTATCAGGTGCTGAACAAGGTGCTTGCTGCATTGATTTTTAATATAGCAAGTTTGAGGCTTAACGAGGAGCAGATTGCATTTATTTGCTCACCACTTTCTGATTAGGAAATACAATCATGGATCATTGGAATACAAGTGCAGAGTCTGTACTAAAATCAGGGCCTGTTGTTCCTGTTATTGTTATCAACCATATTGATGATGCCGTCCCTGTAGCAAAAGCTTTAGTCGCCGGTGGCGTAAAAGTTTTAGAAGTGACATTACGTACAGAATGTGCAATTGAGGCTATCCGCCGTATTGCAAAAGAAGTGCCTGAAGCTATTGTTGGCGCGGGTACAGTAATTAATCCTCAACAATTAGCACAAGTCACTGAAGCCGGTGCTCAATTTGCTATTAGCCCTGGATTAACAGAAGCATTACTCAAAGCAGCCGTTGCGGGAACTATTCCTTTAATCCCAGGTATTTCAACAGTTTCTGAATTAATGCTGGGAATGAGCTACGGTTTAAATGAATTTAAATTTTTCCCAGCAGAAGCTAATGGTGGGGTCAAGGCATTAAAAGCAATTGCAGGCCCATTCTCAACAGTCCGTTTCTGCCCAACTGGTGGCATTTCACCTGAAAACTACCGTAATTACCTTGCACTTGAGAGCGTACTTTGTATTGGTGGTTCTTGGTTAGTGCCTAACGATGCAGTGAAAGCAGGTGATTTCAAACGTATTACCGAATTAGCTAAAGAAGCCGTTGCAGGCACTCAACGTTAATTATCTCAATACAAAAATAGGTTTTATCCAATAAAGGTAGGTATCCCCTTGTACCTATCTTTATTTTTATCTTTTCGTGACTGCTCCCCGCCCTGTCGGGCGAGGCTTCCCACTTCTTAGACCGCAACCGTCTGTGTGACGGATTTACGCTGGCCTCCATGGGCAGAAACGACGAGTCCCGCCGCTTGTAATTCCAGTATGCCCTTGCGTTCGATGTTGATCGCCACGTTGATATCGCGGTCATGCTCAATTCCGCATTCAGGACATTGCCAGATGCGTTTATTTAACGGCATCTCCGGCATTTTCTTATATCCCCGCCCGCATTGGGCGAGGGTTTACGGCGTTTTTCGCTAAGGCAATTTATTAAGTAAATCGCTTAGTTTGGGAATAGGCATAAACATCTTCGATATACCCTTCTTTAATTTTTTGCTGTTGCTGTTGCCAATATTCTGGTGATAAAAGCTCATGATGTTGAGCTTCAAAATAGTGGCAAACTCGCTTATCACTACATAAAAAATAGCGAAATTCTTCAGGAAATACATCATTGAGTGCAACGCTATACCAAGGCTCACTTGCTAATTCATCTTCAGGGTAACGAGCAGGAGGGATCGCACGAAAATTCATATCTGTCATATAACTAATTTCATCATAGTCATAGAAAATCACACGATGATGTCGAGTCACACCAAAGTTTTTAAACAGCATATCGCCGGGAAAAATATTCGCCGCAATAAGCTCCTTCAACGCCTGCCCATAATCTTCAACAATAGCTTTAAGTTGATTGTCATCGCACTGCTCCATATAGATATTGAGCGGTATCATTCTCCGCTCCATATAAAGATGACGGATCAATATCTTATCGCCCAGATCTTCCAATTTATTGGCGATCTCTTGTTCAAAGATCGCCATTAATTCAGGGCTAATTCTTTTCTTCTCGATCATAAAATTCTCAAACTCTTGGGTATCTGCCATTCGCCCAACACGATCGTGCTCTTTAACCAATTGATAGCATTCTTTTACACGCTCTGCCGTGATCGTTTTTTGTGGTGCAAACTTATCTTTGATCACTTTAAAAACACGATCATAAGTTGGTAATGTAAAGACCAACATCACCATCCCCTTTACACCAGGAGCTTCAATAAATTGCTCTGATGAAAAATTCATAAAGGCAAGGTATTCACGATAGTATTCTGTTTTGCCGTGTTTTTGACACCCTATCGACATATAAAGCTCCGCAATAGATTTGCTCGGTAAGATATCTCTTAACCACGCGACTAATGCAGCAGGAAATGGGGCATAAACCATAAAATAAGAGCGGGCAAAACCAAAGACAATACTCGCTTCATCTGCCGAGATAAGGCAGGTATCAATCAGTAATTGTTGTTCAACATTATGAATGGGTAATAAGAATGGAATATATTGATCATTAATCACTATTTTGCCAATCAACCAAGCCGCTTTATTACGATAAAAGAGTTCATTTGCGATATGAAATACCGCACTCTGTAATTGTTCAGAAGAGAACTGAGCGGTAAGTACGTTACAAATAGAGTGAATATCACGTTGTTTATTTTGCCACGGTAGTCGCAAAGGTAAACGTGATAAAATGTCTTGCAATAATGCGGGTAAATCACTCTGAATAACAAACTGCTTTGATAACGGTCGAGGCGCTTGTGTAAAGCGGTAAGCTGGCTGTGATGAAAAAACAAAGAGGTTTTTTTTATTCAACTCACGATGGTAAAACAGACGACAATAAACAGAATTAAAAAAACTCTCTGCAATCTCAAATCGAGGGTAATTGGGTAATAATTGCGTATAGTTATCTTTCACCTTTTGTAAAAAAAGACTATCTTTATCAATATCATGTCGAATACATTTAAGTTGCTCAACGACTAATCCAACATGATTATCATATAAACGGATGCGCTCTTTCATCGCGATTTGCACACCATGCCAATCCGCTTGCTCAAAACGATATTGTGCCCCTGACGTTATCTCAAGGAAGCGACCATATTGGGCATCAAAGCCTTGTAAAATTGTTTGAGCAATTAAATCTTCTGGCGTCATTAGCAACCTCACGAAAAAGAGGAGCATCCTGCTCCTGAATTATCACCACAAAAACAGATAATAATATTTTTGGATCTTAGAATTGCTGTTCTTCTGTTGAGCCTGTTAGTGCCGTCACCGAAGACATGCCACCTTGAATAATCGTCGTGACTTTATCAAAATACCCTGTTCCGACCTCTTGCTGATGCGATGAGAAGGTATAACCTTGATTAAGTGCCGCAAACTCTTTTTCTTGCACTTTCTCAACATAATGTTTCATACCTTCGCCCTTAGCATAATCATGAGCCAGATCGAACATGTTGAACCACATGCTGTGAATGCCTGCTAACGTAATAAATTGGAATTTATATCCCATTGCGGAGAGTTCATCTTGGAAATGCGCTATCGTGCGATCATCTAGGTTCTTTTTCCAGTTAAAGGAAGGAGAACAGTTGTAAGCCAACATTTTCCCTGGATATTTATCGTGGATAGCTTCAGCAAACTTAGCCGCCATTTTCAGATCAGGTAGCGATGTTTCACACCACACCAGATCGGCGTAAGGAGCATAAGCAAGCCCTCGACTAATAGCTTGATCAATACCTGCATGAGTACAGAAAAAACCTTCAGGTGTGCGTTCTCCAGTTAAGAACGAACTATCATAAGGATCGCAGTCTGAAGTCAAGAGATCGGCTGCATCGGCATCCGTTCTTGCAACAAGTAATGTAGGCACATCAGATACATCTGCGGCTAAACGTGCAGCAACCAGCTTTTGAACAGCCTCTTGGGTCGGAACAAGTACTTTTCCCCCCATATGACCGCATTTTTTCACTGCTGCTAACTGATCTTCAAAGTGAACACCTGCTGCTCCCGCCTCAATCATCGCCTTCATTAATTCAAAGGCATTTAATACTCCCCCAAAACCGGCTTCCGCATCAGCCACAATAGGAAGGAAAAAATCAATATAATCTTTATGTTGAGGACCAATGCCATTTGACCACTGAATTTGATCGGCTCGTCTAAAGGTATTATTAATACGTTGGACAACATTAGGAACAGAATCAACTGGATATAGCGACTGATCAGGGTACATGCTTGCAGCTGTGTTGGCATCAGCAGCGACTTGCCACCCTGAAAGATAAACAGCTTCTAATCCTGCTTTTGCTTGTTGCAATGCTTGCCCACCCGTTAAAGCACCCAATGCATTAACATAGCCTTTCTTCGATTTTCCATTTAATGATGACCAAAGCCTTTGTGCACCACGTCTTGCTAAGGTATGTTCTGGGTTAACCGAACCTCTTAATTTAATAACATCTTCAGCGCTATAAGGACGAGTAATACCTTTCCAGCGAGGTTGTTCCCACTCTTTCTCTAATTGGGCGATTTGCTCTGATCTACTAATAGTCATAAAAACAGCTCCTATAAATACGGTAGTGATGATGTTTGCAGTTTATAAATACGTTGTGACGTATCTTTTTTAATTTAAAAGTTGGTAACCCGGTAAAGTCAGAAAATCGACTAATTCATCTTGGGTTGTGATCTTATCCATTAAAGAAGCCGCTTCTTTAAAACGCCCTTCTTCAAAACGAGTATCACCGACTTCTTGATGTATCACTTCAAGCTCTTCTCTCAGCATTTTACGAAAGAGATCTTTGGTCACGACTTGTCCATCAGACAGTGTTTTTTGATGGCGGATCCATTGCCATATAGAGGTACGTGATATTTCTGCTGTTGCTGCATCTTCCATTAATCCATAGATAGGTACGCAACCATTACCAGAAATCCATGCTTCGATATATTGCACAGCAACACGGATATTCGCTCTCATGCCTTTTTCTGTACGTTCACCGGCACAAGGTGCTAATAACATTTCTGCCGTTATTTTTTCATTACGTTGCACATCGAGCTGATTAGAGCGGGTTCCCAATACGGCATCAAAAGCAGACAATACCGTTTCAGCAAGACCTGGATGAGCAATCCAAGTGCCATCATGGCCATTTGTTGCTTCAAATTCTTTATCATCAAATACTTTTTTCAAAATAATGCCGTTCTGCTCTGGATCTCGACTTGGAATAAATGCAGACATTCCGCCCATAGCAAAAGCACCACGTTTATGGCAAGTCTGGATCAGTAAACGCGAATAAGCACTTAAGAAAGGTTGAGTCATCGTGATCCCCTGTCTATCAGGTAAGACACGATCAGGATAATTTTTTAATGTTTTGATATAGCTAAAAATATAATCCCAACGACCACAATTAAGCCCAACGATATGCTCTTTCATATGAAAGAGGATTTCTTCCATTTGGAAAACTGCGGGTAAGGTTTCGATTAATACAGTGGCTTTAATGGTTCCTGTTGCTAAACCAAAGCGCTTTTCAGTGAAATGAAAAACATCGCTCCACCATTTAGCTTCTTGCCATGTTTGCAATTTAGGAATGTAAAAATAAGGACCACTCCCTTTTTCTAATAGGGCTTTGTGGTTATGGTAAAAATACAAAGCAAAATCAAATAATCCCCCTGCAATAGGCTTCCCTTTCCATAACACATGCTTCTCAGGAAGGTGAAGTCCTCTTACTCGGGCAATCAATACTGCAGGTGACGCTTTAAGTTGATAGCATTTGCCTTGTTCATTGGTATAAGAAATAGTGCCTTTGACGGCATCGCGCAAATTGATTTGACCATCAATCACTTTATCCCACGTAGGTGCTAAGGAATCTTCAAAGTCCGCCATAAACACTTTCACATTAGCATTTAATGCATTGATAACCATTTTTCGATCAACTGGCCCTGTTATTTCAACACGACGGTCTTGAAGATCTTTGGGTATGGGGTTAACTTTCCACTCTGATTTTATAATGGAATCTGATTCCGAAATAAAATTAGGAAGCTCACCATTATCAACTCTGTGTTTCCAGCTATCTCTTTCAGCTAATAAAGCATGGCGTCTATCTGAAAAATGATTTAACAAGTCAGTCAAAAACAACTTAACATCATGATTTAGTATCTCTTTTTCCTGTTCACCAAAAGATTGCGTAAAATTTAATTCTTCTGTAGTTAACGATTGTGACATTCTGCATTCCCCTAAAAGCGTTTACACACCTGATTAAGATTAATGCAGTTTTTACAAAAATCAAAAATGAATTCCATTTTTATTTAAATAATTTTTAACATTGTGATTACACCGTTGTTTTTTTATTGTACAAAAATCGGAATTACAAAATAATTCGAGCATTTTGGAAGAGATCGAGAATAGACAGAGAAAAGGAATGTTAATGTTTGATAATTTTGGCTATATAGCTTTTTCTTATATGAATATTCTTCATACACAACATGAAGACCTCGACATTCAAAAGGTTATTAGCTAAATTCAGGCTTCTAGATGTCTAGATGCTTTTTAGAGGTTATTAAAATGCCAATTAGAGTCCCCGATGAGCTACCCGCAGTCAGTTGTTTACAAAAAGAAAATGTCTTTGTTATGACATCCAGTAGAGCGAGCATTCAAGATATTCGGCCATTAAAAGTGCTTATCCTTAATTTAATGCCAAAGAAAATAGAAACAGAAAATCAATTTCTGCGATTACTTTCTAATAGCCCTCTTCAAATCGATATTCAATTATTGCGTATTGACTCTCGTATACCTAAAAATACTCCAGTAGAACATCTCGATACTTTCTACTGCGATTTTGACCAAATTAAAGAACAAAATTTCGATGGACTTATCGTCACAGGTGCACCATTAGGACTAGTGGAATTTAAAGATGTGACTTATTGGAATGAAATAAAAGAAGTCATTACATGGGCTAAAGAGCATGTAACTTCTACACTCTTTATTTGCTGGGCGGCTCAAGCTGGATTGAATATCTTATATAACCTGCCTAAATACACACTAGAACAAAAAATTTCAGGCGTATATAGTCATAACACTTGTTCACCATTTTCACTGTTAACTCGTGGATTTGATGAGACTTTTTTCGCTCCACATTCTCGTTATGTCGGTTTTCCTATCGACCTTATTCAAAACAATACTGATTTAGAGATCCTTGCAACTTCAGAAGAAGCGGGTGCTTATTTATTTGCATCAAAAGATAAAAGAGTCGTTTTTGCAACAGGGCACCCAGAGTATGATCCCAATACACTAGCAGATGAATACCATCGTGATATGAAAGCAGGACTAGATCCTCAATTACCAGAAAACTATTTTCCTAATAATGATCCGAATAAAAAACCTATTGCTTCTTGGCGTAGCCATGGTCATTTGTTGTTTGCAAATTGGTTAAACTATTATGTTTATCAGATAACACCATTCGATCTTACCCAAATGAATCCAACATTAGATTAAACAAAAACCCCAAAATCAATTTGGGGTTTTAAGATAATCACTTACCAAACTAAGAATTATTTATAACGATGAGCTAACGCGTTAGCTGCAACCATTGCATTATAAACATCTTCTTCAGTCACTCTCATTGGCATATTACCCATAGTGTCTCCTTCAGCACAGGCAATCTTAGCAACAGTGCGCCATTCACTTTCAATAAATTCCTTCATGCCCATATCTTCAAGTGTCAGTGGTAATTCTGCCGCTTTAATAATACGGATCACTTCATCAATTTCTTCTTGTGGTGCATTTTCTAACACTAATTGAGTTAATAAACCGAATACTACTTTTTCACCATGTTGAACATGGTGTAAAGACTCAACCGCAGACATACCATTATTTACTGCATGAGCAGCAGCTAAACCACCGGCTTCAGCACCAACACCACTAAGGTAGATTGTTGCTTCAATTGTTTGTTCTAATGCAGGAGTAGTAATTTTATGGCGAATAGCGTCCATAGCTTTATCAATGTTTTCACTTAACATTTCAAAGCAAAGCTGTGCTAAGCCAAGACCTGTACGTGATGGACGTTGATTGACTAAATTTAAGCCGTCTGCTTGATAGCAAGCACGTGCTTCAAAGTAAGTGGCTAGGGCATCACCAACACCTGCTGAAAAAAAGCGTTGTGGGGCAGAGGCAATAATAGCGGTATCTGCGATAACAACGTCTGGGTTTTGTGGTAAGAACAAATATTTATCAAACTCACCATTTTCTTTATATAACACAGACAATGCCGTACAAGGAGCGTCAGTTGAAGCGATAGTCGGAAATAAAATAACAGGAATATGCTGATAATAAGCAACGGCTTTAGACACGTCTAATGTCTTACCTCCCCCAATACCAATAATCACGTTCGCTTTATTTTCAACCGCAATTTTACCAAGGCGATTAACTTCTGCCTCAGTGCATTCATAATTAAATTTTTCAACCTGTGAAACAATGCTATTTTCTTTTAGAGAAGGAATGGCTTCTTTAGTTACTTTTTCTAAAAAAAACTCATCACTAATAATAAATGCGTTATCACCAAAATCTTTTACATATTTACCGACAGAAGACAGTAATTGACTACCAATAAAGAATTTTTTTGGTGAGGTTACAGAACGAGGTAATATAGATGACATAACTAAATTCCTTTATTTTAGATTTTGCTACACACAATAGCAGAATTAGTATTTTATCTTACCTCTCATCATAATATGAATCTAGTAAACTCTCTAATAGTCATTATCTAAATCATTTTCGTTAATTATTTTTAATTTATATAAAACAAATAGTTATTTTATATTCTTTTAAAAAACAGATTATCTACGTATTTATCACGATAATAAAGGCATCACGACGGTGATGCCATAAAAAGTACAACACAATAAATCGTTATTTGATATACAGTCATGCTATATTCACGATATAACAATATATTATTTTATTAAGGTGATTTCTTGTGGAAGACGCTGTTATTCTCGTAGATAAAAATGATAATGAGCTGGGAACGATGCCAAAGCTTGAAGCTCATATTGTAGGCGCCTTACATCGAGCCTTCTCAATATTTATTTTTAACTCAAAAAAGCAATTACTTATTCAACAACGTGCAATATCCAAATACCACTCTGGTGGTTTATGGGCAAATACATGTTGTAGTCACCCGCTTCCAAATGAATTACTTTCAGATGCTATTCATCGTCGTTTAAATGAAGAATTAGGCATGAAATGTGATATGCAATCTATCGGCACTATTCTGTATAACGAAAAAGTGACAGATGATCTGATAGAACATGAATTTGATCATCTATTTCTTGGGTTTAGTAACGAATTACCCCAAAGCAATCCAGATGAAGTGATGGATTACCGCTGGCTCTCTCTCGATTCTCTTTATCAAGATATTGAAGAGAATGCACAAAATTACAGTGTTTGGTTTCGTTATATATTAAATCGGATGGGAATTGAGCAATTTTCTCGTTGGAGCCAAGGTATTATTTAGCAATTATCTTATTAACAAACTAAATATAAAATAAATTACTCATTTTTTAAAAACCCCAAACGCAAAAAAGCCAACCCAGTGGGTTGGCTTTCTCGTCTTATTTAATGCCTGGCAGTTCCCTACTCTCACATGGGGAGACCCCACACTACCATCGGCGCTACAACG
>NZ_JASVWV010000016.1:0-59011 GCF_030286765.1 Proteus faecis | reverse complement strand
TACTGGAATTACAAGCGGCGGGACTCGTCGTTTCTGCCCATGGAGGCCAGCGTAAATCCGTCACACAGACGGTTGCGGTCTAAGAAGTGGGAAGCCTCGCCCGACAGGGCGGGGAGCAGTCACGAAATTGTGTCCGTAATGTTCCTTTACCTACAAA
Organism: Proteus faecis; assembly: GCF_030286765.1. Lineage (NCBI taxonomy): Bacteria > Pseudomonadati > Pseudomonadota > Gammaproteobacteria > Enterobacterales > Morganellaceae > Proteus > Proteus faecis. Next base: position 58,854 of record NZ_JASVWV010000016.1, on the reverse strand, counting down.
ATAAAATTCTCGAACAAAAAACTCTAGTACTAATTTTGGTGATGAGAATTTGTAATATTCCATAATAGAAATGTACTCCGTGTATTAAGCATAAATTTAATCCATTACCGTGCTAACAATACAAGAAGATAAGAAAATAAAACAATGAAATAGAGAAAAGAAAAATAACAAAAGGGATAAAATAAAAAAGAGATAATAAATCAGAATGCGAATTTCCTGATCTATTATCCCCTAAGATTATAAATTAGCGATAACTTAGATATGTAGCTCTTTTAACGTCTCTTCAGGTAACGCTAATTCATCGTTATGATTAATACCAATGCTATGAGATAAAATATCACGTGCGATATCTTGTGCTTCTGTCAGCGAATGCATTTCATAGGTACCACATTGGTATACATTTAGTTCTGGGATATGGTTTTGATCTTTTACTTTCAAAACATCTTCCATTGCGGCTTTCCATGCATTAGCTACACGTTGCTCTTCAGGTTGCCCAATTAAGCTCATGTAGAAGCCTGTACGGCATCCCATTGGGGAAATATCAATTATCTCAACCCCATTACCATTAAGATGATTACGCATAAATCCAGCAAACAGGTGCTCTAGAGTATGAATTCCTTTTTCAGGCATGGCTTTTTTATTTGGTACAGTAAAGCGTAAATCAAATACCGTAATCGTATCACCTGATGGCGTTTTCATGGTCTTAGCAACACGTACAGCAGGTGCTGACATACGCGTATGGTCAACAGTAAAACTATCCAATAAAGGCATAAAAAACCTCCTAAGAAAAATTTAAATATTTTTAAGAAAAAATGAAACTTTCTACAAGTAGCGCGGTCTTAGTAACGAATACGCGCAATTGTTATCATCCCTATTTCTCTATAGAATTTTTTTTAGCCACACAAATCTTAGTGTGGCTTTTTTCTATCTAAGTTTAGGAAGTCACATTATCGGTGTTAGTCCCCGCATGGATCTTCAAATACTCATCAAAAGAAATGGTATCACTCTTTTCTAACTCTTCTTGACGTTTTATGGATGAAATTCTCTCATGTTCAAAAGCTTCATCAGTTAACGTTTCATAAGGTGTTTTAATTAATTCTTGGTAATATTCTTCAGCTAAAGACAAGCCAAAACCACCAATGCCTTGCGTTTTAATTTTGTCTAAAAGTCTGCCAGAGAAAGTTAATTCAGGATTATCAAACATTTCCTCTAACTTAACACAAACTTCCATATATTTAGTGCCAGAACAGCAATCAAGAACATTTGCAACGCGTTTTAAATCAGCAAATAAGGCTTTACCAACTTGCGCTAGTGGCTCTTTTCTTTCACCACATCCCATTCCGATAACTTGACCTGGCTTACGTCCTTCTAGAATAACGTTATTCCAATTTGAACGACAACACGCTAATTCAGAAGCACTCATTTCTGGAGCATCCGCTAATACACACCAAATCAGGAATAAATCAAGAAAGCGAATTTGAGTTTCGTCAACACCAATTGGCGTAAATGGATTGATATCAAGTGAACGAACTTCGATATATTCAATACCACCGCGTAATAACGCATCAGAAGGTGATTCATCCCCTTTAACCACACGTTTAGGACGAATAGGTGCGTAGAGTTCATTTTCAATCTGCAACACATTGGTGTTTAACTGAATATACTCACCGTTTTTCTTAATACCTAATTTAGCAAACTCTTCAGAAGGCTTATGAATCGCTTTTTTGAGCCCTTTGACATAAGTTTCAAGGTGATTAAAGGTGATATCTAAATCGCTTTGGGATTTATTGGTATATCCTAAATCGCTTAAACGTAATGAAGTTGCATAAGGTAAATACTTCGCCCCCTTAGACGTACTCTCAAATGGTAGATTTGTTTCTCTTCCTCTTAAGAAAGATCCACAAATTGCGGGTGATGCACCAAAGAAGAATGGAATGATCCAGCCAAAGCGATAGTAATTTCGAATAAGACGTAAATAACCGTCAGAAATCGCTTCTTTTCCACTCTCTTCATCTTTTACATTAGCCCATGCTTGCCAAAATTCGATAGGTAATGAAAAGTTGTAATGCACACCTGAAATAGTTTGCATTAACGCGCCATAACGATTTTTAAGCCCTTCACGATAAAGTGTTTTAAAACGCCCAACATTCGATGTGCCAAATTGAGCCAGCGTAATCTTATCTTCCGCTTCAATAAAGCAAGGCATACTCATAGGCCACATACGTTCATTATCTAAGTGACGTGCTGTATAGCGATGTAAATCACCTAAAAAATGCAAGGTATGTGCAATGTTGTCATCAACAGGTGTAATAAACTCTAATAGAGACTCAGCAAAATCAGTTGTGATCCATTTATGAGTTAATGATTTACCTAATGAAATAGGATGCTCTGTTGATGCTAAATTGCCTTCTGGCGTAACTCTTAAAGTTTCACGCTCTATACCACGGTGGATGCCACATAAAACTTTAGGGTGTGCTTCTAACCAAGAAAGCGCTTTTGATACGTCCGGGATCAAAGGTGACCTCCCGCGTTGATTGATGTTAGTAAATAGATAGGAGTTACTTTATCGCAAAGTCACTAAATTGTCGCTTATTAGATGATATTAGCATTGTTAGTTGGTGCTAAACAAAAACATCACTTTATGAGAAATAATAGAATAGTAGAAAGCAAAAAGCCTCGCTATTGCGAGGCTTTTAAGATGGTGCATCCTGGAGGATTCGAACCTCCGACCGCTCGGTTCGTAGCCGAGTACTCTATCCAGCTGAGCTAAGGATGCAGGTCTGACGTTTTTACTAGAAAGAATAAAACTAAGTTATCTAATAAAAGATGGTGCATCCTGGAGGATTCGAACCTCCGACCGCTCGGTTCGTAGCCGAGTACTCTATCCAGCTGAGCTAAGGATGCATTGTAGTTATTTTTCTAGTTGCTCATATTGCAATTGGCAATCTGAGTAATGAGATGGTGCATCCTGGAGGATTCGAACCTCCGACCGCTCGGTTCGTAGCCGAGTACTCTATCCAGCTGAGCTAAGGATGCGCCGTTTTAATACTTTACTCTTTTAATGCAAATTATTCACCATTTGCACCAAAATAAAAACCCCATACTTTAATCATGGGGTTGGAATATGGTGCATCCTGGAGGATTCGAACCTCCGACCGCTCGGTTCGTAGCCGAGTACTCTATCCAGCTGAGCTAAGGATGCAAGTCTAAATGGCGGTGAGAGAGGGATTCGAACCCTCGATGCAGCTTTTGACCGCATACTCCCTTAGCAGGGGAGCGCCTTCAGCCTCTCGGCCATCTCACCATATTTAGAACCACTCGAAGAAGTTCTTACTGAACATCTCGTCTCTGTGTGGCGCACATATTACTTTCTCAGCCTAAGAAGTCAAACAATTTTTCTCAACTTTTTACGAATATAGGTTTGTTTGAACACTTCACAAACAAACTGATGCGTTTATCATCAAGATTGGCTAAAAAAGTCCTAAACACAATGATATCGCTGATGAAAAATCATTCAAGTATTTTATTCTCTTAGTTAATAAATTCATTCACACATCAAATAATTATGAATCGAATGATTAGAGGTAAAAAGAGTTTCAATTCTGTCAATCAGAATAAACGGATAGTGTAATAATAAATACAGCTCAAGGAGAGCGAAGATAGGAACAAAGAAGGGAATCAAAAGTCTTATAAAGAGAAAAGCGCCCAAACCCGGCAAAAGTGTGGACGCTCACGAATGAATTGTGACTAACTAAAATAGGAATTAATTTAGTAGTTATCAGTAGGCTGAGTTTTCTCGGCCTGAATTCGTTGATAGATCTCTTCACGATGGACAGATACTTCTTTAGGTGCGTTTACGCCAATCCGTACCTGATTACCTTTAACCCCTAAAACGGTTACGGTCACATCATCGCCTATCATAAGCGTTTCACCAACTCGACGAGTTAGAATAAGCATTCTTTGCTCCTTGAAAATTTACAAGAGTCGGGTCTCTAGAATTTCCCGGCCATTATCCATCATACATTGTCAATTCGTATAACCCTTATTTATCACAAGTAACTCATACTTCATAACAAAATATAAATTTAGTGATTGATTATTTAACGGATTAACAATATCTCAATAAGGCGTTATCCCTATAAAAAACAGAGATAACGCCTTTTTTCAGGTTTCTATCGCTTACAGATGCGATTCAACCCACTCGTCAACACTTGCCAAAGCAGCTGGTAAAGCTTCAACGTCAGTACCACCAGCTTGAGCCATATCAGGGCGACCGCCACCTTTACCGCCAATTTGCTGTGCTACAAAACTAATTAGCTCACCTGCTTTAACTTTAGCAGTTAAATCTTTAGTGACCCCAACAATTAAGCTCACTTTACCATCAGAAATAGTGGAAAGCACAATAATTGCAGAACCTAATTGATTTTTTAAATCGTCAACCATTGTTCTTAACATTTTTGGCTCAACACCATTAAGCTCACGAACTAAAAGTTTGATACCTTTCACGTTTTTAGCCTGACTACCTAAAGAGGAACTCTCTTGGGCAGCTTGCTGATCTTTTAGTTGTTGGAGTTCTTTTTCTAATAAACGATATTTTTCTTGGACTGTTTTGATTCTTTCGACCAAGTTTGTTCCATCGCTTTTTAGAACTTGTGCAACAAGAGAGATAAGATCTGATTGCTCATGAATACTCTCAATTGCTGTAATACCAGTAATTGCCTCAATACGACGAATACCAGCTGCAGTACCTGACTCACTGACAATGCGGAATAAACCAATATCCCCCGTTCTAGAAGCGTGAGTACCACCACAAAGCTCAGTAGAGAAGTCACCCATTGTTAAAACACGAACTCGTTCGTCGTATTTTTCACCAAAGAGTGCCATCGCACCTTTTTCTTTCGCATCTTCAAGATCCATTAACTCAGTGACAACTGGTGAGTTAAGTCGGATTTGCGCATTGACAATATCTTCAATTTTTCGTAATTGTTCTGGTTTAACTGCTTCAAAATGAGAAAAGTCAAAACGCAGATATTTATCATTAACTAAAGAGCCTTTTTGAGTAACATGCGTACCCAGAACTTGGCGCAATGCTGCGTGCAATAAGTGCGTCGCAGAGTGATTTAAACGAATAGCATCACGGCGAGCAATATCGATAGTGGCATTAATTTTATGGTTAACAATAAATGACCCTACGTTAACTTTACCAATATGACCAATAGCTTTACCGTATTTTTGCGTATCTGTGACTTCAAACAGGCTATCTTTACCTGTTAAAACACCTTTATCACCAACTTGTCCACCAGACTCTGCATAGAATGCCGTTTTATTTAAGAAGATAATACCTTCTTCGCCTGCTTTCAATTCAGTGACAGCTTGTCCATTATGGAAAATAGCGGTGATTGTGCCTTGCTGTTCATCATGATCATAACCAGAGAACTCACTACGGCTATCCACTTTGATTAAACTGTTATAGTCAGTACCAAAACCACTAGATTCACGAGCACGTTTACGCTGCTCTTCCATCGCAACATCAAAGCCTTTTTCATCAACTTTGATATTTCTTTCACGACAAACATCGGCAGTTAAATCAAGAGGGAAACCATAAGTATCATAAAGACGGAAAGCTGTTTCACCTGGAAGAACGTCATCTGTTAAGTTAGCAAGTTCTTCATCTAATAATTGAAGACCGCGTTCTAATGTACGAGCAAATTGCTCTTCTTCCGTTTTTAATACTTTTTCAACGATAGCTTGTTGACGTTTTAATTCTTCACCAGCCTCTGCCATAACTTCAATTAATGGAGCGACTAACTTATAGAAGAAAGTATCTTTTGCACCAAGCATATAACCATGACGTACTGCACGACGAATAATACGACGCAATACGTATCCACGGCCCTCATTAGAAGGGATCACACCATCGCAAACAAGGAATGAACAAGAACGAATGTGGTCTGCAATAACGCGTAATGATTTATTACTTAAATCCGATGCATTAGTTACTTTAGCAACTGATTCAATTAATGAACGGAATAAATCAATATCATAGTTAGAATTTACATGCTGTAAAACAGCTGTAATACGCTCTAAGCCCATCCCCGTATCAACAGAAGGTTTTGGTAGCGGATCCATTGTACCGTCTGACTTACGGTTAAATTGCATAAAGACGATATTCCAGATCTCAATATAACGATCGCCGTCTTCTTCTGGTGATCCTGGAGGTCCCCCCCAAATGTGGTCACCATGATCATAAAATATTTCAGTACAAGGTCCACAAGGGCCTGTATCCCCCATTTGCCAGAAGTTATCTGATGCAAATGGTGCGCCTTTGTTATCACCAATACGGATTATTCTTTCTGCTGGAATACCAATTTCTTTATTCCAAATATCATAAGCTTCATCATCTGTGGCATATACCGTTACCCAAAGTCTTTCTTTAGGTAGATTGAACCACTCTTCGCTTGTTAATAATTCCCAAGCAAAATTGATTGCATCATGTTTGAAATAGTCACCAAAACTAAAATTACCTAGCATTTCAAAAAAGGTATGGTGACGAGCGGTATAACCCACATTTTCTAAATCGTTATGTTTACCACCAGCGCGCACACAGCGTTGCGCGGTTGTCGCTCGGGAATAAGGTCTATTATCCAATCCAAGAAATACATCTTTGAATTGGTTCATCCCTGCGTTTGTAAACAGCAATGTTGGATCGTTATTTGGAACCAAAGAACTGCTAGGTACTATTTGATGTCCTTTAGTATGAAAAAAGTCGAGAAACGCCTGACGGATCTCAGCGGTGCTTTTGCTCATAATTATCCCGAAATCAAGCTGGAAAAACAGAAATTAGAAATCTAGTTAGAGGAGGTTTATTATTACCTCTACTTAGCCAACGAATACATAAGTAGGGATAAGATAGAATTTCTTCAGTCAGAAGTAAAACCCCCGATAAACTTATTCGTGTTGACATTGTAAATCGTCTAGTTTTTTTCTGAAAGTGGGATTGTTATCTGAGAATGGGACTTTTCTCTATTTAAGAGCAATTATCTTGGAAAATGTTAGCAACTTAAAGTATTTTCATTTTGTAATTATTAAAAAGTATTTGTTATTACTGCTTTTTTATGAGATGACTCGATATACGTTTTTTTCTTTAAATAATCTCTTTTTCTCATGGCCATTAGTAATAAATACATAAGCACCATTACTTAAATAATATATTTATATGGCGATAACTTACTAAAATAAAAGCATTTATTACTACAAAACACAACTTACATCTCAACAAACCTTTAAATATAATTTAAATCAGATCCAAATATATTGAAGATATTTATCTTTATATGTCAATTAATTATTATCTGGTGCAACCAGATTATCGTAATGATTCTTATTTCTATTTTTTATTAACAAGGATATATCACCAAAATTTCACTATATAAAATTTCATATAACTATCAAAAACAAGTTAGTAAAAAATATCGTTATATTAAATAAAGTAGTGTTAAAGGCTATTTTTCATGGAAAGAAAACAGAATAAGACTAATTTTAACTCTATTTTGAATAAAAGATGCAACATATAGCAAAAAGGAAGCCGTTTTAGAGCTTCCTTTATTAAGTGAGTTAAATCACATTAATTGACTAATGGTTTACAACTACAATAATCGTAATATGTTTTAATACACATTCAATGTGCAATTTAGGCATTGGTAAAAATTATTTTTCTGTTTCTTCGCTATCTGTAGCGCCATCAGTATCATTAGCAAAATCAGCTGCGCTAGTAAATTCACCTGCATGATTTAATAACATTTCACGAAGTTTAGTGTTTAACTCATCGTACATTTCAGGGTGTTCTTTTAGGTAAGTTGTTGCATTGGCTTTACCTTGACCAATTTTCTCACCATTGTAGCTATACCATGCGCCAGCTTTCTCTACCAATTTATGTTTCACACCTAAATCAATCAATTCGCCAAAGGTATTGATACCTTCACCATACATAATTTGGAATTCAGCTTGTTTAAATGGTGCTGCAATTTTATTTTTCACCACTTTAACGCGTGTTTCACTACCAACAACTTCATCACCGTTTTTAACAGAGCCAATGCGACGAATATCTAAACGGACAGATGCGTAGAATTTAAGTGCATTACCACCTGTTGTGGTTTCTGGATTACCAAACATAACACCGATTTTCATTCGAATTTGGTTGATGAAAATAAGCAACGTGTTGGAATTCTTCAAGTTACCCGCTAATTTACGCATAGCCTGGCTCATCATACGAGCAGCTAAACCAACGTGTGAATCACCAATCTCACCTTCAATTTCTGCTTTTGGTGTTAAAGCAGCAACGGAGTCAACAACGATAACATCAACAGCACCAGAGCGAGATAACGCATCACAAATTTCTAGGGCTTGTTCACCAGTATCAGGCTGAGAACACAGCAAGTTATCAATATCTACGCCTAGTTTTTGAGCATAGATAGGATCTAATGCGTGCTCAGCATCGATGAATGCACAAATTTTGCCTTCACGTTGAGCAGCTGCGATAACTTGTAGTGTTAATGTTGTTTTACCAGAAGATTCTGGGCCATAGATTTCAACAATACGGCCGCGTGGTAAACCACCAGCACCTAAAGCAACGTCTAATGATAAAGAACCAGTAGAGATGGTTTCAACGTTCATGGAACGATCTTCGCCCAGACGCATGATAGACCCTTTACCAAATTGCTTTTCAATTTGACCAAGTGCTGCGGCCAATGCTTTTTGCTTGTTTTCATCAATAGCCATGTTATCTCCCTCTGGGCAGTGAAGCATAAAAATGGGTCACTACCATTAAAACGTATATGATTTTGCTTGTTGAAACTCATTATACTGTATAATCATACAGTATCAAGTTAATTATTAATAATTTCTTTAAGAATTGATTTTAAAGAAAAAATAACAGATTCAGCTCTTATTTGATCTCGAGAACCACTAAATATACAGTGTGTTGCCGTAGTTTGAATACCTGTTGATGTTTTCATTGCAAAGCCAAACCAAACTAAACCAACGGGTTTTTCTTCACTACCACCACCGGGGCCTGCAATACCGCTAACAGACACTGCAAAATCTGCATTAGCTTTTATCAGCGCCCCTTTAGCCATTTGACGAACAACCTCCTCACTCACCGCACCATATTTAAGCAAAGTTTGTTCATCAACACCTATCATTTCATGCTTTGCTTCATTGCTATATGTTACAAAGCCACGCTGATAATATTCAGAGCTTCCTGCAATATCAGTGATAACTTTCGCAATCCATCCGCCAGTGCAAGATTCAGCCGTTGTTATCGTACGCTTCTTTTCAAGTAATGCTTTACCCATTTCAATACTTAGGCGGGTCATTTCATCGTCATTTATCATTAAGGTTCATCTAACCTCTATTATAAATCTCACTGTTTAAGATTTCTTCCTAGTGCAATCCCATAACCATAGACCACCAATTGCTAGGGCAAAAATAGCCCCAAAGCCTATTCCGATAGCAACAACAGAGACACCAATGCTTGTAACTAGTGAGAATAAACCAAGCATTAATAACATTGCTGTATTTTCACCGAGATTTTGTACAGCGATAGCATTACCAGCACCAACACTGTGCTTTCCTTTGTCTTGTAATAACGCATTCAATGGCACGACAAAGAAGCCACCAAAAACACCGATGATGATAAGAATTAAGTAGGATGGAATAATTGAGGTTTGCAATGAGAAATAAACAACACCAAGACCAATTAAAATACCCGCAGGCATACAGCGACGTACTGTTTTCAGAGTCACAAATTTAGCAGCTAATCCGGCACCGACCACAATACCAATAGCAACCATCGCATTTAATACAGTCGGGGTTGTATTATCAGTCATACCTAGAGCAATAGGTACCCACTGCACAAGTAAAAAGCGCAATGTTACTCCCGCTCCCCAAAACATGCTGGTTCCTACTAAAGAAAAGCGACTTTCTTTATCAGCCCATAAAGTTCGTGTAGCCTCAAGAAACTGTGTAAACATTTTTTTAATGTTCCAACCACGACCAATTTGAGCAGCTGATAATTTAGGTATACCAAAGTTAACAAATACCGCTAAACCATACATTGTAGCACAAACACCTAATGCAAAAACAATGCTCCAATCTGAGAGTAAACCACCAATGACGGATCCCAATAAAATAGCCGCAATAGTAGAAGCTTCCATTAAACCATTTGCTTTAACTAAACGTTCGCCATCGGTTAATTCACCTAAAATGCCATATTTAGCCGGAGAATAAACAGCGGCACCAATTCCAACGAGGGCATAACCAAGAAAAGGATCAGAGCCAACGCAGATAAGAAATGCACCTACAAATTTTAACAGATTACCGCTGAGCATTACCCTACCTTTAGGATTACGATCAGCAAACTGTCCTACAAAAGGAGCTAAAAGAATAAAAGCCAGCACAAAGACCATCTGTAAAACAGGTTGGCTCCACTCTGGATACAGTGACGATTTAAACTGCGCAAGAATGGCAAACAGTAAGGCATTATCGGCAAAAGCAGAAAGAAATTGTGATAAAAGTACCGCTTTCATTCCCCTACTCATTAAAGGAGGCTGGCTAATATTCTCTGGCATTAATTATTTTCCTGTTCAGCTAGTTTCTTCAATGAAACAAAATCCGTTTTTCCACTTCCTAAGACAGGAATCTCTTTGATAAAACGAATGTCTTTTGGTACAGCGATTTCGGCAATACCTTCAGATTTTGCCAGTGTTGATAATACACTACGATCTAATTGTTTATCTGTTGTAAAAAGAACTAATGATTCACCTCGGCGTTTATCACTTATTGATACAACCGCATGCTCACCTTGAGATGCTTTACGTGCAAGTTGCTCAACACCTTCGAGAGAAACCATTTCACCAGCAATTTTTGCAAAGCGTTTAACACGCCCTTTAATTGTACAGAAACCTTCACTATCGATAGCAACAATATCACCAGTGTCGTACCAACCTTCCTCATCAATGCCTTCAGCATTAGCTGCGACTGGGGCTTCCAATTTTTCAGGGGATTCTACTCGTAAGTACCCCATCATTACATTAGGGCCACGTAGTTGTAGTCTACCGCCATCAGTAATACCATTCATTGGAATTAAACGCCCTTCCATACCAGGTAACAAACGCCCTACTGTATGAGCTTTAGCACTCATAGGCACGTTGATTGACACAACTGGTGCACATTCTGTTACGCCATAACCTTCTAAAATACGAATACCAAATTTCTCTTGCCATAAAACACGTGTTGATTCAGAGAGTTTTTCAGCCCCAGCAACCACATATCTCACTCTGGCAAAATCATAAGGATGAGCAAATTTTCCGTAGTTTCCTAAAAAGGTTGATGTTCCAAATAACACTGTACAGTTTTGGTCATAGACTAATTCGGGTACAACTCGATAGTGTAACGGACTGGGATAAAGAAAAACGCGTGCACCCAAACAAATTGGGGTTAGCAAGCAAGCGGTTAAACCAAATGCATGGAATAACGGCAATGCTGACATAAATTTATCTTTTGGCGAAAAATCAGCAATAGCACGAATTTGATCAACGTTAGCCAATAAGCTTGAATGGCTATGAACAACGCCTTTGGGCGTCCCTTCTGAACCTGATGTAAATAGAATAACGGCTGCATCATGTGCATCTTGCGGTAACATCGCTTTTTGAGGCGTAATGAGATGTTTGAGGATCCAGCGTTTATCTTCACTGGTGACAGTATCTTTTAGATCCTCAAGATAAATCCAATTAGCTTCAGGGGTTTGCTCAGGAATATGTAATAAATTCCCTTTCTCTAAAAACTGGCGTGATGTAAAGATGGTTTTGATTGATGCGGCTTTCATCGCATTTTGTACACCTAAACTACCTGCCGTGTAGTTAAGCATTGCCACAACACGTTGACGCATAGTGGCACCTAATAGTGCAGCTGCAGTTACCGTTGTATTTGGAAGCAGTAAACCTATACGCTCTTTCGGCTCCGTGTAGCGTTCAATCAACCGGCTGATCCCTAACGTTTTTTTCAGTAACCCTTGATAAGAGTCTTCTTTTAAGCTGATATCAGAAATTAGTGGACTAAATCGGCCATATTGAGACATTGCCTGTAAAAATGCTTCATACAACGTAAGATTAGGGCGTGTTTGCATGATGGCTTCCATCATGATGTCACGCATCGCTTCACCTGCTAATCGGCGACGCTCAGAAGATTTTTCAGCTTTTGGCATCGGTAAATCAACGGCAGGAAGCACTTTGATAGTGATTTTAGGAAAGAATTGAGACTTTACTCGTAAACTTTTACGTACTCGTGAAAAATAGCTGAATTCAGCGCCTTCAATTCTAACAGGAACAACTTTAGCGCCTGATTTTGCGGCAATAAAAGCAGCACCTTCATAAATTTTCATCAAACCATTTGTTACAGTGATCCTTCCTTCTGGGAAGATCACAATTGGACGACCTTTATCCACTTCTTTAACTAATTGGCGCACAGCCATTGGATTAGCGGGATCTAAAGGTACAATATCAGCATAACGACCTAACCATTTTGTCGTTTTTGCAGAAGCAACAGAGGTATAAACAGCAAACACGGGATTAATAGGCAGGAATAAACGTAATAATATACCGTCAATAAAAGAAGTATGATTTGGTGTAATTATACATTTTTCATATTGTGAAAACTGATTAACAAGTCCTTCAATTCTTATTCTAAATAAGAATTTAAATAGTGTTTTAAAAAACGCTATCAACATCATATCCATATCTCATTTTGCTATAATTAGCCTTACTATAAATAGGATGTGATGAAAATAAAATAGATCTTCCCTGTTTTATCCTTTATATCAGACGACTTCTTAATTATTTCATGAGTTTTGCGAGAATTACCTCAATAATTTCGTTTATAGATAATCCCGCATCGACAATGATATCAGCACATTGTAAATATAAAGGTTCACGTTTAACCAAAACGTCATTCATTTCTGAAACTAACGTTTTACCCGTCAAACTTGGTCTTTGTGCTTCATTCGGATCTTGAGATAAACGCTCAACTAAAGTTTCAACAGACGCCTGTAAATAAATAATAACACCTGAAGATTTCATATAATCACGATTTTGTTCTGCTAAAATCATACCCCCACCCGTTGAGATAACTTGATTAGGTTGGCTAACTTGGATTAGTGCTTCTGATTCAATTTGACGAAAAAAATCCCAACCTTTTTCTTGAACCATTAAAGATATAGTTTGTTGATATTTTTGAGTTACCCAATCATCAGTATCAATAAATCTATAATTTAAAGTGAGGGAAAGTGCCTTACCTACTGTTGTTTTCCCTGCACCTCTAGGCCCAATAAGGTAAATTGTACTATCCATAAAATGCACTATCTCCATAGTGTGTTCCCTTTTAGGGTTGTAATTAAAAGTTTACATGCTGTAAAGTATAAAACATCATACCTGATGTAACAAAAAAATAAAGCCACACTTTAGAAAGTATGGCTTATTTCGTCATCTTAATAATTAGCTACGAATTGTATTATCACCGTAACCAATCCATTTATAGGTCGTTAATGCATCTAAACCCATCGGGCCTCTAGCATGTAGTTTCTGTGTACTAACAGCAACCTCAGCACCTAAACCGAATTGTCCACCATCAGTAAAACGCGTGCTTGCATTAACATACACAGCTGCAGAATCAACTTGACGAACAAAACGATCAGCATTAGAGATAGATTGCGTTAAAATAGCGTCAGAGTGCGCAGTACCATAACGACGAATATGACTAATTGCCTCCGTTAATCCACTCACTACTTCAACATTTAAATCAAGTGACAACCATTCATCGCAATAATCAGCATCTTTCACATCAACTACAGTAGCTCCGCCTTTTTTCAGCCCTACCAATGCTTTCTCACTTGAATGCAAAGTTACCTTTTGAGTAGCCATGGCATCACTTAACTGTGGCAAAAATAGATCTGCAATATTTTCGTGTACTAAAAGTGTTTCTAACGAGTTACATGCACTAGGACGTTGTACTTTTGCATTTATGATAACCGTTAATGCTTTTTCTAAATCAGCACTTTCATCAACAAAAGTATGACAAACACCGATACCACCAGTGATAACTGGAATAGTTGATTGTTCACGGCAAAGTTTATGTAATCCTGCACCACCACGTGGAATAAGCATATCAATATACTCATCCATTTTTAGCATTTTAGCGACTAACTCACGATCAGGCTTATTGATTGCCTGAATAGCACCGGCAGGAATGCCACATTTTTCTAATGCTTGTTGAATAACAGCCACAACCGCTTGGTTAGTGTGATGGGTTTCTTTTCCACCTCGAAGAATCGCTGCATTACCTGTTTTCAAACATAAAGAAGCGACATCAATTGTCACATTAGGGCGAGCTTCATAAATAACTCCCACCACCCCCAATGGCACACGACGACGCTCTAAACGTAAACCGCTATCTAGCATACGTCCATCAATAACTTGACCCACCGGATCTTCTAAGCGACACACTTGTCGTACATCATCTGCGATTGCTTTTAAGCGTGCAGAATTAAGTAATAGACGATCAAGCATAGCGGCATTGATATTAGCTTCGCGAGCCGCTTGCATATCTTTTTCATTCGCCGCAAGAATTGAGGCTTCATGTTGTTCTAATAAATCAGCCATAACTAATAATGCCTGATTTTTTTGCTCTGTTGATAGTTGAGCTAAATGCCAAGAGGCCTCTCTTGCAGATTTACCCATTTGTTCTAACATCAGAAGGCTCCTTAGCTAACAATCATATCATCACGATGCACGACAACACTGCCATACTCGTAACCTAAAATTTGACTAATTTCTTGTGAATGATGTCCTGCAATTAGACGTAAGGCATCACTATTATAGTGAGCAACACCATGAGCGAGATCTTTACCTTGTAAACTTTGCACGCGGATAACACAGCCACGGGAGAAATCGCCTTTAATTTCTTTGATACCTTTTGGTAAAAGGGAGCTACCTTTTTCTTTAATTGCGTTTTCAGCGCCTTCATCAACCACAATCACACCAGCAATTGGCGCACCAAAGATCCACCGTTTACGCGCTTCTAATGGGCTTTTTAAGCCATGGAATAACGTTCCAACAGGTTCATTATTGATAACTTTAGCAATAACTTCAGGTTGAACACCTGCAGCGATGACAACATCAATACCTGCGCGCCCTGCAACGGTCGCAGCTTGCAGTTTTGTAGCCATTCCCCCCGTGCCTAAGCCTGATACGCTATCACCTGCCATTTGACGTAATTTATCATTGATATCAAAAACTTCAGGGATCAATTTAGCATCTGGATTACTACGCGGATCAGCTGTATACAGCCCTTCAATATCCGTCAGTAATAACAATTTATCTGCACCACCTAAAATAGCAGCTAATGCTGATAAGTTATCGTTATCACCCACTTTAATTTCCGCGGTAGCAACAGCATCATTTTCATTGATAACGGGGATAATATGGTTATCCAACAGTGCATGTAATGTATCACGCGCATTTAGGAAACGTTCTCTATCTTCAATATCTGCACGCGTTAATAGCATTTGACCAATATGAATACCATAGATGGCAAATAACTGTTTCCATACTTGAATTAAGGCACTTTGCCCCACAGCGGCCAGCAACTGTTTTGAAGCAATAGTTGCTGGCAAATCAGGATAATTCAAATACTCACGCCCAGCGGCAATTGCACCTGACGTGACAATTATAATCCGATGACCTTTTTCATGTTGTTTAGCACATTGGCGAACCAGCTCAACTATATGAGACTGATCTAGACGTCGTGAACCACCAGTCAGTACACTTGTCCCTAATTTAACAACCAGCGTTTGGCTGCTACTCATAACATTTACCATTCTTGTTGATTATTTAAAAAGATAATACACAGTTTTATCAGGAGAGAAGCGTTATGCCAACTGACATAACGCAAAATCTATGAAAAGTTGCCCTAACACAAAATTAGGGCTGAATGGGAAGAGGAAATTTGTTCATTTTTTCATCGGGGATGAGTGTCATCTCTAATTCACTCACCGCAAGTTGAAGAAATTCATGAAAACGAATAAGTGTTTCATTGATTGACTCAACAACATCATTCTTACTTATGTTCTGATGAAGCCAGTCACCATTTTTATCGAATAGCCCAATTTGATAATGATAAATGAGCTGTTCATTATTACGTTCTAATTCCATCCACCAGCCCCAAAACTCTCGTTTTTCCGGCGCGACTTTTTTATTTACACAAACCGCTAAACAGTCAAAAAAGAACTGGCTCTCTTGGCATTGTTGCTCTCGGATATAAGGACCGATTTGAGCAAAACGCTTTAATAACTTACCTCGGGTAGGGTTCAAAGATGAAGTCATAAATTCAGCCTCCTTAGAAACTCTACTGTTATATAATCTAATATAATTAGCAAGTTATTGTTCAAAATTAATTATATTAATTTATCATAGATCCAATCTGCACTTTTTTGTAACGCAAGCTCTAAACCTTCGTAAAGCGGTTTGTCATTAATAGCAAGAATATCACCATCCATAGAGGAACGAGCAATTAACTGCGAATCCTCTTTAGGACTCATTTCATCCCCTTTCCAATAAACGCCCATCATAGGAACAGGCATACGTCGGCCAATCAATCCTTGGTTTTTCAAGGAATAACTGCTCAACGATAATCGAAGATTATTCTCATCTATATTCCATAACCCCAAGCGACTTGCTAATACATCAAGGTACATCACAGGGATCTTTTTCTGCAATTCAGCTTGAGTAAAGAAAGCGTGGATCAAAGGACCTAAAGCAACAACACCTTTAATTAATTTTGGGTAGATATAAGCTAATCGCACAGCAATATTACCACCAAAGCGAAAGCCCATCACACCAACGCGAGTATGATCAATCCAAGGCACTTCAGAAAGTTGTTTTAGAACGTCACCTTGTAATTGGCATGTATCTTCCGTTAGTTTTTGTTTTACTGAATAACCAATTCCGGGCATATCCAGTGTTAACATTGCAATCCCTTTAGGGGAAAGGTAATCACGGAAGAAGCTAACATAATCGCTTTGTAAGCCGTCTAGCCCGCCACAAAATAACACAGTAGGATAAGGGCCTCTACAATCTTTAGGTAAATGCAGAAAACCCGTTGTCGACCCTTTTCCCTCTAATTTAAATGTCAGTTTTTTTACTTCAAAAGAAGAAAATTTAGTCGCATTTTCAAAGGCCTTCATCGATAAAGTTACAGCTTGATCCGCTAGGAAATCACCATTAATAAAGGGATATGCGGCAATACTATAAAGATGTGCGGCTTGTAACCAACACTCTGCTGCGACATCACCAGACTCTTCACGTAATGCTTTTTGTTGCCAGATCATCGCTTGATGTGACCATTCAAATGACCAACCTCCTTTACGATATCCTACAACGGTATCAATAAATTTATCATCACTGCGAGGAGCATCGTGTACCGCAATTCGACTTAACACTTCTTCTATTTCAATAGGAGAAATTCCACGCCAAATCCAAAGTAAACGTTGAATAGTCCGATACCAATTTTGCTGGCTCGTACCATTAAGTACAGTATAGGTATTAATATTCGATTTTGGATGGGTGTACTGAATTAGCGTTGAGGTTTCAGCGTGCTTTGCTCGTGGCTTAAATAAAGTTTCAGAAAGATTCGTATTGTTTGCCATATCACTCTTCAAATCAGTGGATACCGTATAAAGGGGCTTAAAAGTCTGGCTTTATCATAGCATGAAATCGGCTACAACAATGTGTATCACGACAAGCAATCGCACGAAGACACCATAACAAGAGAGAGAAGTGTAAAAACAAAAATCCCCGCCTAAGCGAGGATCTCAATTAAAACAGCAAAGCAAATGCTATCAATTTATTTTTGATCACAAACTGGAGGTATAAAGGCAACGCCCATATCCCAAGGCTGTTCAATCCATGTGTTTTGCGGAATATCAACCACAAAATCATCCACTAAAGGACGCCCTTCTGGTTTTGCAAAG
Organism: Proteus faecis; assembly: GCF_030286765.1. Classification (NCBI taxonomy): domain Bacteria; kingdom Pseudomonadati; phylum Pseudomonadota; class Gammaproteobacteria; order Enterobacterales; family Morganellaceae; genus Proteus; species Proteus faecis. Next base: position 40,775 of record NZ_JASVWV010000016.1, on the reverse strand, counting down.
ATAGTAACAAAATGCGCTTTTGGATACATTTCACGGATAACTTTAGCAGTACCACCAGTATCGACTAAATCGTCAACAACGATAAAGCCTTCACCATCACCTTCTGCTTTTTTTAAGATTTTGAGGTCACGCTGATGATCATGGTCATAGCTAGAAATGCAAACTGTATCCACGTGGCGGATACCTAATTCACGAGCAAGTAATGCAGCAGGGACTAATCCCCCACGGCTGACAGCAATAATGCCTGTCCACTGTTCGACTGGTAATAAACGTTGCGCCAATTGACGGGCATGTATTTGCAACATATCCCACGTTACAACATATTTTTCGCTCATAATATTGTGATCCTAGCTACTTGAATTTCGAGAGAAGCTTTTTTGCGGAAAAAAAGGTTGCGCGAGATTATAGTGATTTGAGCGCCTAAAAACCAGAGAAAACGTGAAAACAGGTGAGATTATCCTCATTTTTTTATGTAATACCTTTTTCTGATTAAAAAACAAACTATATAAAAAATGAATACAAAATAGAGATCTACTTTCTTAGATAGAGATGTGAATAGAATGACGCATTCATCAGAAGAAAGTGATATTCTCAACTATATTGGCGTATAACGCTCAGAATAATAAAGCTAACCCTTAAAAAAGCGGTAGGCTATCAATAACACAGATGCTGTTAGAGGAGATCCATCGTGTCTGAACTATCTACTCTATCCCCACAACCACTATGGGATATTTTTGCAAAAATTTGTTCAATTCCACATCCATCACATCATGAAGAAGCCTTAGCTTCCCATATTCTTTCTTGGGCTAGTGAAAAAGGTCTTTTTGCTCAGCGCGATGCAGTTGGCAATATTTTAATTCGTAAACCAGCAACCAAAGGCATGGAAGATCGTAAAGCCGTTGTTTTGCAAGCACACTTAGATATGGTGCCACAAAAAAATAACGACACGGTTCACGACTTCACTAAAGATCCGATTCAACCTTACATTGATGGTGAATGGATCAAAGCTAAAGGCACAACATTAGGTGCTGATAATGGTGTAGGTATGGCATCTGCATTAGCTGTTTTAGCTGATGACACTGTTAAGCACGGACCATTAGAAGTGCTACTAACTATGACTGAAGAAACAGGCATGGACGGTGCATTTGGTTTACAACCAGGTTGGTTACAAGCTGACATTCTTATCAACACAGACTCAGAAGAAGAAGGCGAAATCTACATGGGTTGCGCGGGTGGTATTGATGTTAAAACCACAGTAAGCCTTTCTTACGATGCAATGCCAGCAGGCCACATTGTTAAACAACTGGTTTTAAAAGGATTAAATGGTGGTCACTCTGGTGGTGATATCCATTTAGGCTTAGGTAACGCCAATAAATTATTAGCGCGTTTCTTAGCGGGTCATGCCGAAGAATTATCGCTGAAATTAATTGATTTTCATGGTGGTACACTGCGTAATGCGATTCCTCGTGAAGCAAACATTATTTTTGCAATTCCAGCGGATAAAGCAAACCAACTAGATGAAGTAAAAGCGAAATTTGAAGCGCTGTTAAAAACAGAATTAGCTATTGCTGAAAAAAATCTGAAAGTTGAATTAATTGATACAACAACAGATAAGAAAATTTTCACTGCAGATTGCCAAGAGCGCTTAATCAACCTACTTAATGCAATGCCAAATGGTGTTATACGTATGAGTGACGACGTTGAAGGTGTTGTTGAAACTTCATTAAACGTCGGTGTTGTTAGCATTGTTGACGATAAAGTAGAGATCTTATGCTTAATTCGCTCACTGATTGATAGCGGTAAAACCTATGTTGTTAGCATGCTAACATCATTAGCAAAACTGGCGAAAGCAGATATCGAAACCAAAGGCGGCTATCCTGGTTGGAAACCTGATGCAGACTCTCCTGTTATGCATTTAGTTCGTGACACTTACCAGCAACTGTTTGATAAAGTACCAAACATCATGGTTATCCACGCTGGTCTTGAGTGTGGTCTATTCAAAAAACCTTACCCAGATATGGATATGGTTTCTATTGGGCCAACAATCCGTGGTGCTCACTCACCAGACGAACGCGTTCACATTAAGAGCGTCGGTCAATACTGGCAATTATTAACCGCGATTTTAAAAGCAATCCCTGCTAAATAATCTCGCTTTAGCGTTAATAATGAAACCCGCTTAATTGGCGGGTTTTTTGTAACGCAACCAGCAAGAAAATAATTTATCCCTCCTTCCCCTATTTCCCTTAAAGATCATAATTTATTCCTCATATAGCCAATTTCTCAATCACTTATTTCATAATGGAATAAAAAAACAGATCTTAATAAATTAAATATATATAATGCTAATCATTATCATTAGCATTAATATTTTTAGAGTGATATTTTCATGGCTTCCGCATTTAAAGTTAAATAATAAAAAACAAAGGGTTCAATTGTGTCTAATAAAAATTGCGTTGTTAGCCTCTTTCTCGCTTTACCTCTAAGTTTACTTTCTATCCAGATCCATGCAGCCGTTACTCAAAATGTACCTGAAAAGATAATTGTTACAGCATCTCCATCACAAGATCCTCAAGCACCGGTTTCCGGCTTTGTAGCAACAAAAACATTATCAACAAATAAAACACCGACTGAAATAGAAAAAACACCGCAATCTATTAGCGTGATCACACGTGATCAAATGGATACTCAAGATGTCAGTTCTGTTTCTCAGGCGTTGCGTTATACACCGGGAGTTTTCACAGAATATCGTGGAAGTTCTAATCGTAATGATGAAGTTTTTATTCGTGGATACAGTTATGCGCCACGTTTTCTTGATGGTTTAAGCTATGGAATGGGAGCATCATCATCAACTGGCGCAATTGATCCATGGTTATTAGAACGCGTTGAAGTAGTTAGAGGACCAGCATCGGTTCTTTATGGTCAAGTAAACCCTGGTGGTCTTGTTGCAATGACAAGTAAAAGACCAACAGCATCCCCTATTCGTCACATTCAAGTACGTGTAGGCAATGATAAATTAGCAGAAACTGCTTTTGATTTTTCAGGTACATTAAGTGATGATAATCGTATACTTTATCGTCTAAACGGTATTGCCAAAACACAACATACACAAATAAAAAACTATAAAGAAGAACGTTTTGCACTTGCTCCTGCGATAACATTCTTACCTAATGAACAAACTCGCTTAACATTATTAAGTTTTATTCAACAAGAGCCTGAAGCAGGATATCGTAATTTTTTACCTGCCTATGGTACGGTTAAAAGCACTCCTGCGGGTACTATTCCCTTTAATTTTGATGTTAACAATCCCGATTACCATAAATCATGGCGCCAACAATATGGTGTAGGTTATGAGTTTGAACACGAATTTAGTGACTCACTAAAAATTGTACAAAATGCTCGATATAGCCATATTAATCAGAAATATAAATACCTTGTATTTGGATCTTTAAGAAAAGATAACCCTTATGTCCTTGAACGCCGAGCACAACAAGAGCAACGAGAAACCGATACTTTAGGAATAGATACTCGTTTACAAGCCGACTTTGCTACTGCAAAACTTGATCATACTGTGATTGCTGGTATTGATTATCAATGGAGTAAAGATCAAGATAACTTACTCCGTGCAATGGGGCCTGAGTACGATCTTGATTGGCGTGATCCTAATTATCACTATCCAATTAATATGAACTTACAAAAACCCGCAACCGATCAGCGCCAAAAACGTGATCAGATCGGTCTGTATCTACAAGATCAGCTCCAATGGAAAAACTGGATCTTACTTGCAGGCTTACGTCAAGATTGGGCTCAAGTTCGGACTCATGATTTCTTAGCTAAAAGCTATGACCAACAAGACGATCATAAATTGACGGGGCGCGTAGGGCTTTTATATTCTTTTGATAATGGCATTTCTCCTTATATTAGTTATAGCACCTCATTTGAACCTAATTTACAAACTCGTCGAGCACCAGGAAGTTCTCCTTTTGAGCCTAGCGAAGGTCGTCAATTAGAAGCAGGAATTAAATACCTCACACCAAATGAACAAACATTAGCAACACTCTCTGTTTATCAATTACAACAACGCAATGTTACCAATTACAATGCTGAAAAAGCGTATTTTGAACCGGTGGGTGAAATTAGAAATCGAGGTGTTGAAGCGCAAATTAATAGTCAATTAACTGAAAAAATTTCATTTATCAGTAGCTATGCTTATATCGATACTGAAGTCAGAAAAACCATTATTGCGGGAACACAAGGAAAAGAACTCCCTAGAGTCCCTAAACATATGGCATCTCTTTGGGGGCAATATGATGAAACATCCGGACTATTTAATGGGGCAAAAACGGGTATTGGTGTGAGATATGTGGGGGTATCTCAAGGTGATACCAAAAATACAGTCAGTGTACCAGCGGTTACTCTTTACGATGCAATGATTGGTTATTCATTAGGTAAGCTATCACCCTCTTTAAAAGGTGCTGAAATTCAGCTCAATATAAATAATATTGCGAATAAACACTATGTGGCATCTTGTGCAGGTGATACTGCATGTTTTTATGGGATTGGCAGAACAATGACAGCAACAATGAATTATCGCTGGTGATCCCGTATTAGATTAACAACATAAATGAACTGCATTAACCATAGTCTATCGATAAAGAGGCTATGGTTTTTTTAATATTTATAATGCTAAAAGAAGTTGTCGTTCTATTTGTGGATCTTGCAAAGTGACATGAAAACCGATTAATCGCACACCTCGGCCATTTCGGCGCTCATGCCATGCTTGATAGGCAATATTTATTAAATCGGCTTTTTCTAAAATAGGATGAGTATGCTCTTGTGTTGTTAATTGAAAATCATCAAATTTTAGTTTAACGCCTTGCCTTGCTATTCTTAAATCAGGTTTCACTTTTATGAGCCGCCTTTCTAATTCGTTATATAACCCATCAAGTAACACCAAGCAATCATCCCAAGAATTGATATCTGAGGCAAAAGTACGCTCAACGCCAACAGATTTTCTGAGTCTATCAGGGTTAATTTCACGCTCATCAATGCCATGACTACGTTCCCACAAATTTTGACCAAATTTCCCAAACACTTTTACCAAAGAAATAACATCGCTACGACGAATATCAGCGCAAGTTTCTAACCCCATTTCTTGCAAGCGAGCAAATGTCACCTTACCTACACCTGGTATTTTATTAAGCGGTAATTTTAAAATAAAATCATCGACTTGCTCTGGTGTAATAACAAATTGTCCATTTGGTTTATTAATATCAGAGGCAATTTTTGCAAGAAATTTAATCGGTGCAATACCAGCTGATGCAGTGAGATTTAATTCATCAAAAATTTGTTGGCGAATCTCTTGTGCTATCAACGTCGCTGAGCCGTGGCAATGCTTACTGTCAGATACATCAAGATAAGCTTCATCGAGTGAAAGAGGTTCAATAAGATGGGTATAACGAGAAAAAATTTTACGGATCGTTGCTGATGTCTCTTTATAGAGCGCCATTCTACCTGGTAAAACTTTTAAATGAGGACATAACTTCAACGCTGTTGCTGTTGACATCGCGCTACGAACACCAAAACGACGAGCTGGATAATTCGCCGTGCAGATCACTCCTCGGCTAGAAGCATTACCTCCAACCGCAATTGGGATCGCTTTTAGTGCTGGATTATCTCGCATTTCAATCGCAGCATAAAAACAATCCATATCAACATGAATAATTTTACGCATACAATCACCTCATCTTATTTACTGTTTAAATATACAGTAAATAAATATTAACTACAATTTTATTCCTTCTCATCTCCCTCTATTGAGGTGTATTTCTCATAAAACTCTGAATTAGTCTGTTTATTTATAGAAATGTCACAAAGTGATGATAGATTGTTTTTGCTCGTTGATTAATTACATTAATTTTAAGTATTGTTTTGTAACTATATATAAAACAAGGAAATAATTTTTCATGATCAAATTATTTATCGCTATTTCTCTCTTTTTTTATTCTGTAATTCTTATGGCATCTCCTAAAATTATCGCACATCGTGGTGGCACAGCTGATGCCCCTGAAAATACTGAAATTGCTATAAAAACAGCCCTTTCTAATCAAGCTGATGCAATTTGGATCACCATTCAATTATCGAAAGATAATATTCCCGTTCTTTATCGTCCAAGCGACTTAAAAAGCTTAACGAATGGACAAGGCAGTATTTCTGACTTTACTGCACAGCAACTTAAACAATGGGATGCGGGTTATAAATTTGGTGAAGCACAACAGTTTCCTTATCGAAATAAAGGCGTCACCATTCCAACATTAGATGAGATCTTAACTCAATTTCCGACAACACAGTTTTATCTTGATTTAAAATCGCCAGATGCTGATCCAACAATCCAAAGTGAAGCATTAACTACTGTGCTTCGTAAACATAACGCTCTGGATAGAACTCGCATCTACTCTACAAATACCGCATTTCTTAATGCCTTGCCGGATAATGTACAACGTTTTGAAAGCCGTGATATCACTCGTGATATTTTAGCTAATATCACCATGAACCATGTTTGCTTATTACCAGAAAGTTTAGATATTACTCGTTGGTATGGACTTGAGCTTCACCGCAAAGTAGAGGTCGTTGAGAAGTACACACTAGGTGAAGCTCGCTCAGCATCTATTCTGAGTTGGGATAAGGATGCCATGTCTTGTTTTCGTGCTGGTGGCAATGCTCATATTATTCTTTTTGGGATCAATACAGAGAAAGATTATATTCAAGCCAAAGAATTAGGTGCTGATGCAGTTATGGTTGATTCACCTGCAAATATGAAAGCATTTAGAAAAGAGTAAACGTCTAGTTTTAGCTTCGTTTTTTTAGAAAAATAAAATAAAAAAGAGTGATGTAAACAGATACACCACTCTTTTTTTATTTTTATATCTTACTTAAAGAATTCTATTTTTATTAAGCAATTCTTCTCTTGCTGCATCTTTTGCCATACGTTTTTTACGTGCATCACAAGGTTCAGGGCAATCACACTCTTTCTCTATACCCATAGCACCTAAACCGCCACAGCTACCTTGAAGGCTTTTACGTTTTACAATATAGCCTAATGCCATACCAAAGAAGGCAATCAAGAATAAGATGAAGGCAAATAAAAATATTTTTAACATAACCTTCTCTCCTTAAATTCTACTTTTTCAAGAATGGGGCGAATGCTTTACTATAACGCTCTTCAAACCCATTTTCAGTTTTCACTATCATAAAGACAGGAATATTTAACTCATTTGCTACTGCTAACCCTTTTTCAGGTCCTAAAACATTTAATCCTGTTGAAAGACCATCAGCACTCATACAACTTGGCACAATCACAGTGATAGAAGCAAGATTATGTTTAATAGGATGACCTGTTGTTGGGTCAATAGTATGAGAAAAACGGACACCGTCTTCTTCAAAATAGTTACGATAATCACCAGAAGTGGCTATTGAGTTATCACCCGGTTCAATAATTAACTGAACACTCTGCTTTGTGCCATCATTCGCCGGTTTTTCAATCGCTATACGCCAAAGCTTATCATTACCATTCACGCCTTGGGTTCTTACTTCACCACCAATATCAACCATATAGTTAGTGATATTCTGTGAAATTAAATATTCAGCCACAGCATCAACGCCATAGCCTTTAGCAATCGAAGAGAGATCAACATAAAGTTCAGGGATCTTCTTAATTAATGTATTCCCTTCAACAGCAAGGTAATCAATTCCAATCCACTGTTTACGTTTTTCTAATTCATCTTCAGATGGTTGATGCGTAAATCGGCCTTCAGGACCAAACCCCCATAAATTAACCAACGGCCCAACGGTTACATCCAAAGCACCTTCAGTTATTTTATTAATATGGATAGCTTCACTGACTACTTTTGCTGTCGCAGGTGAAACAGGAAATGGAGTATTAATTTCACGGCTTTGATTAAAACGACTAAGTTCAGAATGAGGACGATATGTTGACATTTGATCGTTAACTTCTTCAAGAATACGATCAATCTCTGTTTGTAAGACGTTTTGTGGAGGTGAGTTACTGTCAGGAATATATTTAATCGAGTAATAAGTTCCCATGGTTTCACCTTCTAATACCTGCTGCTTTTCACCACATGCAGATAATAGAACTAATGCAGACAGCATCACTATCCAGTTTATCATCTTTCTTTTTAACATAACTCTCTCTTCTGATCATGAGCGCCCACATAAGTGGGCGCTTGTCATTTCATTCATTTATGCTTTATACCAAGAGAGGATCAACCCCCAAAGTCATCCAGCATAATGTTTTCATCTTCAACGCCTAAATCTTTGAGCATTTTAATAACTGCTGCGTTCATCACTGGCGGTCCACACATATAGAATTCACAATCTTCTGGTGCTGGATGATTCTTGAGGTAGTTCTCAAACAACACATTGTGAATAAATCCAGTATAGCCAGTCCAATTATCTTCAGGCAATGCATCTGAAAGCGCGACATGCCATGTGAAGTTTTCGTTTTCTTTTGCAAGCATATCGAAATCTTCAGTGTAAAACATTTCACGAACAGAACGCGCACCATACCAGAAGCTAATTTTACGTTTAGAATGTAAGCGCTTTAATTGGTCGAAGATATGTGAGCGCATTGGCGCCATACCCGCACCACCACCAATAAAGATCATCTCAGCATCAGTTTCCTTGGCAAAGAATTCACCAAATGGCCCTGAAATTGTCACCTTATCACCCGGTTTTAACGACCAAATATACGATGACATAATTCCTGGTGGCACATCAGGATTACGTGGCGGAGGTGTTGCAATACGCACGTTTAGCATGATAATGCCATGCTCTTCAGGGTAGTTCGCCATTGAATAAGCACGTACTGTAGTTTCTTTAACTTCAGAAACATAACGGAACAAATTAAATTTATCCCAATCTTCACGATACTCTTCTGGTACATCAAAATCTTCATAACGTACCGTATGAGGAGGACATTCGATTTGAATAAATCCACCTGCACGGAAAGGTACAACCTCACCTTCAGGGATTTTTAACACCAATTCTTTAATGAAAGTGGCTTTATTATCATTTGAGATAACTTCACACTCCCACTTTTTAACACCAAAGATTTCTTCCGGTAATTCTAATTTCAAGTTGTTTTTTACGTTTACCTGACACGCTAAACGACAACCTTCTTTAGCTTCACGTTTGTTAATATGTGAAAGTTCTGTCGGTAAAATATCACCGCCACCTTCCAGCACTTTAACGCGACACTGACCACAAGAGCCACCACCACCGCAAGCTGATGAAATAAAAATACCTTCGTTTGATAATACGTTAAGTAATTTATCACCTGCTGGTGCATTAAAACTTTTGTCTGGGTCTCCATTGACCTCAACAGAAATATCCCCTGTATTGACCAGTTTTGATTTTGCGAACAAAATCAACGCTGTTAATACCAATACAATCAGGGTAAACATCACGACACCTAGAATAATTATATCCATGAGTTCTTCTCACCCTTTATAGCTGAACACCAGAGAAGGACATGAAACCTAATGCCATCAACCCTGTGGTGACAAAAGTAACGCCTAACCCTTTCATACCTGCCGGTACATCCGCGTACTTCATTTTCTCACGGATAGAAGCCAGTAATACGATGGCTAACATCCAACCAATTCCGGAGCCGAAACCGTAAACAATAGACTCGCTAAAGTTATAGTCACGTTGTGCCATAAATGACACACCACCAAAGATGGCACAGTTAACGGTAATAAGAGGCAAGAAGATCCCTAGTGCGTTATACAGCGCTGGGAAATAACGGTCTAAAATCATTTCTAGGATTTGTACCAGTGCTGCAATCACACCGATGAAAGTAATAAAGTTTAAGAAACTTAAATCAACACCTTCCATCAATGCATTATCACGTAACACATAGTTGTAAACCAAGTTATTCAACGGTACAGAAAGACCTAGAACAACGGTAACAGCGATACCTAATCCAAAAGCTGTTTTTACGTTTTTAGAAACAGCAAGAAATGTACACATCCCTAAGAAGAATGCGAGCGCCATATTCTCAATAAAAACAGCACGAACAAACAGGCTTATATAATGTTCCATGGCGATTAGTCCTCTTCAACCTGTGCAGGTTTTAATGTACGTAATCCCCAAATTAGCAAGCCAATGATAAAGAACGCACTTGGAGCTAACAGGAATAAACCATTAGGCTGATACCAGCCACCATTCTGAATAGATTCCATTACGGTAATGCCGAATAATTTACCTGAACCAAAGAGTTCACGTAGAAAACCAACAAGGATCAAGATAACGCCATACCCTAAGCCGTTACCAATACCATCCATAAAACTTTCAATAGGAGGTGATTTCATTGCATAAGCTTCAGCACGCCCCATTACAATACAGTTAGTAATGATAAGACCAACGAAAACAGAGAGTTGCTTAGAAATCTCATAGGCATAAGCTTGTAAAACTTGGTCAACAACGATAACTAATGAAGCAATGATCGCCATTTGAACAATAATACGAACGCTACTTGGTATGTAATTACGGATCAGTGAGATAAAAAAGTTTGAAAATGCAGTAACTAAAGTCACCGCAATTGTCATCACTAATGCAGTTTCAAGTTTTGTTGTTACCGCCAATGCAGAACACACACCTAACACCTGTAAGGCAATCGGGTTGTTATCTAACAATGGCCCAAGTAAAACTCGTTTAATTTCTTTTGTATCAGCCATTGATCTCTCCTTCACGAACTTTTTTCAGGAATGGACCGAAACCTTTTTCACCTAACCAGAAATCGAACATATGCTGGATACCATTTGAGGTCAATGTTGCGCCAGAAAGCCCATCAATACCATAAGGGCTGTCAGATGCGCCACCACGCACAATTTTAATCGCGGGAATACCTTCTTCAGTCAGTAAACGCTTACCTTTCCATTGTGCTTTCCACTGTGGGTTATCAACTTCACCGCCTAACCCTGGTGTTTCACCATGTGAATAATAAGTAATCCCTTTCGCTGTTACTCCATCAATATCTACAGCTACGAAAGCGTACATGACAGACCATAAACCTGAACCATATACAGGTAGCACAACTTCCGTTGTTTTACCTTGAGCATCGAGAACGAAGTAAACTTCAGCGGTATTGGCACGACGACGAATTTTAGCAATATCTTCAGCGGGTGATAACGCAATAGATGTCTCATCACTACGCAATTCAGCATTTAAATCAAAATTGCCTTTACTATCAGTCAGCTCACCGGTCTGAAAATTAACAATTTTTGCTTTAATTCGAGTGTCATACACTTTAAGTACATCTGTCGCACTCATTTTAGGTACGAGCAGACCCGCAACATCAAGAATATTACGTTGTTTATCAAGAAGTTTCTGTTCTTCTTGTTTAGACTTCAGTCCAACAGCAGCTCCTGCTACTACCACAGAACACACAAGACATAGAATAAATACAACGAGGAACGTTCTTGCGACGCTATCTTTGTTTTTCTCTTTAGCCACGAGCTTTTCTCCGCTTAATATTCGCCTGAACAACCACGTAATCGAACAGTGGTGCAAATAAGTTTGCGAATAAGATTGCCAGCATCATACCTTCTGGGTAAGCCGGATTGACGACACGAATAAGCACAGCCATTACGCCAATCAAAATACCGTAAGCCCATTTACCTTTATCGGTGAACGATGCAGATACTGGATCGGTTGCCATAAACATCATACCGAAAGCAAAACCACCTAATACTAAGTGCCAGTGCCAAGGCATTGAGAAGAGAGGATTGGTATCTGAACCGATAAAATTAAATAGGTATGACATTACAATCATGCCCACCATTACCCCAGCAACAATACGCCATGAAGCAATGCGAGCAAAAAGAATGACAGCACCACCGATTAAAATCATCAGTGTTGAAACTTCACCGATTGACCCTGGAATATATCCAAGGAAAGCATCCATCCAAGAGATAGGTTGTTGAGTGACGGTATTTAATAATGCACTTTCACCCGATACAGACCATTGTGATAATGGTGTCGCACCAGAGAAGCCATCTGCCGCAGTCCAAACTAGATCACCTGAAATTTGAGCAGGATAAGCAAAGAACAGGAATGCACGACCTGCTAATGCTGGGTTTAAGAAGTTACGCCCTGTACCACCAAAGATTTCTTTTGCAATAACAACACCAAACGTAATACCTAATGCAGCCTGCCAAAGTGGTAATGTTGGCGGTACAATCAAGGCAAATAAGATTGATGTAACAAAGAAACCTTCGTTAATTTCATGACCACGAATAAAGGCAAAAAGAACTTCCCAAAATCCACCAACCACAAAAACAACAAGATAAATAGGTAAAAAGTAAGTTGCACCAAGTAGCATCTTACTTGCCCATCCAGCATCTGTTGTTAATGATGCGCCAAGGAATTCAGCAAGACGATAGTGCCAATCTGAAGCAATTATTTGCTGTAATTCAGCACCGCTATATAACTGATTAAGTGCAGGGATCGCTTGATGACCGACATTATACATTCCCCAAAACATTGCTGGGAAAACGGACAACCAAACTAAGATCATCATGCGTTTTAGGTCAATAGTGTCACGAACATGCCCACCATTACGCGTGACAGTACCTGGCGTATAAAATACCGTGGTAACTGCTTCATAAAGCACATACCATTTGGCTAATTTGCCACCGGGCTCAAAATGGTGCTCTACTTTTTCAAATAAATTTTTCAAACCCATGAGTTACCCTTCCTGCTCAATTTTGGTCAATACTTGGCGCAGTGCTGGGCCATACTCATATTTGCTTGGGCAAACATAAGTACATAATCCCAAATCTTCTTCATCCAACTCCAAGCAACCTAAAGCTTGAGAACTGTCTGTATCACCTACAAGTAAATCACGTAATAAATGCGTTGCCATAATGTCTAAAGGCATTACTCGCTCATAGTTACCAATTGGTACCATCGAACGTTCACCACCATTCATTGTGGTTGTAAATGCAAAGCGTTTATTTTTTAAGAAGTGACCGATAGTCGTACGAGTGATAGAAAATTTATCGCAACCCGGCATCCCCCAACCAAATAACTCTTTATCACGACCTTCACGTAATATAGAAACTTGGTTATGGAAACGACCTAAATAGTGATGAGCCTCATCAGATTTCCATCCCCATAATACAGAGCCAGAAATAATGCGATTCTCACCATCAACTAATTGATCTTTAGTTAACTCATAGAGATCAGCCCCTAAACGAGTACGCACTAAACGAGGTGCTTTTACTTGAGGGCCAGCTAATGCAACAACACGTTCTGTATATAAAGAACCTGTTGTAAACAGATAACCAATAGCAATGACATCTTGATAATTTAAATGCCAAACCATTTTCTTAGCACTCACAGGTTCTAAGAAATGGATATGCGTACCAACTAATCCAGCAGGATGTGGACCCACAAATTGGTTATAGCTAATTTGTCCGTCATTTAATTTTGTCGGTGATTTTTCACCATGACAAACATAAATTTTGCCTTCAGTTAAACGAGTTAAAACAACAAGGCCATCATTAAATGCCTTCTCATTTTGCTCAATAATAACCATAGGATCTGCTGCAAGCGGATTTGTATCCATCGCAGAGACAAAAATGGCGACAGGTGTTGTGCCTAAATGCGGAGTACGACTATAAGGACGAGTCCTTAACGCAGCCCACATCCCCGAATTAACAAGATTAGTTTCGACTTGTTCGCGGGTCAGGTCTGAAAGCGTTGAGCTATCATAACGGTTAAAGGTGATTTCTTCATCGCCATCAATTTCGATAACGATAGATTGGAACACACGACGTTCGCCGCGGTTAATTTCAACGACTTTACCACAAGCAGGGCTGGTGAAAACAACACCGGGATTCTTTTTATCTTCAAAAAGAATTTGCCCTTTTTTTACATGCTCACCTTCCGAAACCATCATAGAAGGACGCATACCGACATATTCTTCACCTAGCAATGCTACGCGTCGAATAGCGGGTCCGTCTTCTATCACTTGGGCAGGCGCTCCTGCAATTGGGAGGTCGAGTCCTTTTTTAATTTTAATCATAAGATTTGCACAAGTTTATCAGTTAAACCCTAAGCTACAAATTCACCCCGAAAATGTAGCGACTCTGTAATAAAAACATCTTAAGGTGTTTTTGAACCCTAAGTTATTTATCTCCGATAATTGTTACTATTTTCTCTTATTCCGCCGAACTGAATTTTATCATCTCAGCCTAAGCCTGTCTGACTATTCGAGTGATTTAGCTCAAGCAAATGGGAATATTATTTTGACTGAAACGTTAACAACTCGTATAAACCGAATTAAAATATCATCTTTTTCGACTAGCGATTAAATTTCACACAGAATATTTTGTAAAAGAAAAGAAACTATATCAGATTTTAATTTACAATTTTATTGCTTCATAGCAATCTACTATCTACTTTATCAACAAATTTTAAGCTATTTTTCTGATAAAACCATGACCAGTCACGCAAAACAACTAATCAGTTTTTTAACATTAATGTTAATTCCTTTATTAGTTAACGCTGAAAATAATTCAAGTTTTCTAATGAAACCTGTTAAAAAAAGTACAGGTCAACCTATCTATATTCAAATTTTCAAAGAAGAAAGTTTGCTTGAACTGTATACGGAAAAATTAGATGGGCAATTAGAAAAAGTACGTACCTACCCTATTTGTAGCTATTCTGGGGGACTTGGACCTAAAAAGTTTCAAGGTGATTTAAAAAGTCCGGAAGGTTTTTATCAGGTTAATTTCTCACAATTAAATCCGAACAGTCGATTTTACCGAGCTATTAACCTGGGATTTCCTAATCAATATGATAAATCCAAAGGATACACTGGCGATTTTTTAATGATCCACGGCGCATGTAAATCAGTTGGTTGCTATGCAATGACAGATCCGGTGATGGATGAAATTTATCAGTATGCTGAATTGGCGCTACAAAAAGGTCAATCTACGATTAATATTCATATTTTTCCATTTAAAATGACTGCCGAAAATATGAAAAAACATCAGTATTCAAAAGATATGGATTTCTGGCAACAACTTATGCCAGCCTACCAATATGTTGAAGAATACAAACAAATCCCATCTATTACTGTTCAAAATGGGCGTTATTTCGTTAATAGCACTTTGGCTTCACCTAATAGTGTAAGTCCCGTACTTAACTTATCACAAAATAGTGAAAACAAATGGTTAGAGAATACGCACACCACGATCAAATAAGACAAACTCACCTTCGGGAATACGTTGCCAAGATTCATTCCCAGTCAATGGTAATGTTGAAATCACTGAAACGACATCATCAGATTGTGTGTGTTGTTGAAAATCGATTTCTACATCTTGATCAAGTAATTTGGCTTTGCCGAAAGGCGCTTTACGCGTGATCCAGTGTAAATTTGTTGAACAATATGCCATCACAAATCGACCATCTGACAACAGCATATTAAAAACCCCTTTTTGCTTTAATTGAGAGGCTAAAACAGCGATAAAACGGAATACAGCAGGCCAATTCACAGGGGTTCGTTTATAACGATTCTCGAGTTGATTTAAGATCCAGCAAAAAGCTTTTTCACTATCCGTCTGCCCTATGGCTCTAAAACGACCCGTATCAAGAGATTGATAACCTTTTAGTTGACCATTATGCGCATAAGTCCAATTTTTTCCCCATAATTCACGGGTAAAAGGATGGGTATTTTCTAAAGAGACATTCCCTCGATTCGCTTGACGAATATGAGCTATCACCGCCTCTGATTTAATAGGATATTCTTGCACGAAGCGAGCGACTGGCGAAATTGCGCTAGCTTGAGGATCTTTAAATATACGACATCCTAATCCTTCGTAGAAAGTAATTCCCCAACCATCTTTATGAGGTCCTGTCTTACCACCTCTTGGAATTAATCCACTTAGACTGAAATTAATATCTGTCGGTACATTTGCACTCATGCCTAACAATTCACACATCGCTCACTCCTTCTTGCCGATGTTTATTGCTAATTTATAGCAATATCAACAAATTATTTTTCCATTTCTTTTTCAATTAATTGGATCAGAATATGGATAACTTTAATATGAATTTCTTGGATACGATCAGCATAACCAAAATGAGGTACACGAATTTCAACATCAGCTGTACCGTCCATTTTTCCGCCGTCTTTACCGGTTAGCGTAATGACTTTCATGCCTTTCTCACGCGCAGCACTAATTGCTTTGATGATATTGCCTGAATTACCTGAGGTTGAAATACCTAGCAGAACATCACCTTCTTTACCTACAGCTTCAACATAACGAGAGAAGATATATTCATAGCCAAAATCATTACTTACACATGAGATATGGCTTACATCTGAGATAGCAATAGCAGGATAACCAGGACGATTTTCGCGGTAGCGTCCAGTTAATTCTTCTGCAAAATGCATTGCATCGCAATGAGAGCCACCATTACCGCAAGATAATACTTTACCTCCGGCTTTAAAAGAATCGGCTAATAACACTGCAGCTTTTTGAATAGCTTCAATATTTACATCATCTTGAAGAAAACGAGAAAGCGTATCTGCTGCTTCAGTTAATTCACCACGGATAAGATCTTGGTACATAGGATTTTTACTCCAGAAAGGGTAATCGAAATTTTCTGTTTCTCAGTGTAACGGATTAAATGTCATGAAAGAAGATACCTATGATCGACAAATGCTAACTTCTCTCATTTACGAATAAATTGTGAGCTATATTGTAATTAGAATGTAAATATATTGATAAAAGTTGGTGACTGAATTAGATCTAAATAACAAACAACAGGTCTGACCTCTGATCTCTTGGCAAATGCAGGAGTTTATTATGACACTACTCAGTATCGTACTTTTTATTGTTCTTATTGGCGTACTTAGTTATCGCAAATTCAGTATCACAGTAAGTAGTCTTGCGCTTATTGCTTATACATTCGTTATGGGTCTCGCCAATATTTGGAGTTATTGGTTACTCCTTCCCGTTGCATTGGTTTTATTACCCTTTACTATCCCTTCTATTCGTAGAGCCTATATCTCAGTACCGGCACTTAAAGCATTTCAAAAAGTCATGCCTTCTATGTCTAAAACAGAACAAGAAGCTATTGATGCAGGAACAACATGGTGGGAAGGTGAGCTTTTCCGTGGTGCTCCCGACTGGAAACAACTTCATAATTACCCTAAACCACAGCTAACAGCTGAAGAGCAAGCTTTCCTTGATGGACCGGTTGAAGAAGTTTGTCGCATGACAAATGACTTTCAGATCACTCATGAGTTAGCTGATTTACCTCCTGAAATTTGGCAATACCTTAAAGATCATCGCTTCTTCGCGATGATCATTAAAAAAGAGTACGGCGGGTTAGAGTTTTCAGCCTACGCTCAGTCACGCGTATTACAAAAATTATCGGGAGTGTCTGGCATTTTAGCCATTACCGTTGGTGTACCTAACTCTTTAGGCCCCGGTGAACTACTGCAACACTACGGCACTGATGAACAGAAAAAACGCTATTTACCAGGTTTAGCCAAAGGGGATGAAATTCCTTGCTTTGCCTTAACAAGCCCTGAAGCTGGCTCCGATGCTGGCGCTATCCCTGATAGTGGAGTTGTATGTATGGGAGAATGGCAAGGTGAGCAAGTACTTGGCCTTCGTTTAACATGGAACAAACGCTATATCACGCTTGCTCCTATCGCGACTGTATTAGGATTAGCATTTAAATTACGTGATCCTGACCACCTATTAAGCAATGATGAAAACCCAGGTATTACCTGCGCGTTAATTCCAACTAATGTCAAAGGTGTTGAAATCGGCCATCGCCATTTCCCATTAAACGTACCAT
The DNA here is from genome assembly GCF_030286765.1 of Proteus faecis. NCBI lineage: Bacteria > Pseudomonadati > Pseudomonadota > Gammaproteobacteria > Enterobacterales > Morganellaceae > Proteus > Proteus faecis. The sequence goes on along the minus strand of NZ_JASVWV010000016.1, from coordinate 22,874 downwards.
TTATGAATGGACCGACTCGTGGTAAAGATGTTTTTGTTCCTATCGATTACATTATTGGTGGACCAAAAATGGCAGGACAAGGATGGAGAATGCTAGTGGAATGTCTCTCTGTCGGACGCGGCATAACATTACCATCAAACTCTACCGGTGGATTAAAAAGTGCAGCTATGGCAACAGGGGCTTATTCTCGTGTCCGTCGTCAATTCAAAATTCCTATTGGTAAAATGGAAGGTATTGAAGAGCCATTAGCTCGCCTTGCTGGAAATGCTTATCTCTTAGATGCTGCATCCACCTTAATTACTACAGGTATTATGTTAGGTGAAAAACCTGCCGTATTATCCGCCATAGTCAAATATCATTGTACTCATAGAGCGCAACGAGGGATTATCGATGCAATGGATATTGTTGGAGGTAAAGGGATCTGTCTTGGCCCTTCAAACTTTGTTGCTCGCTCTTACCAAGGCTCCCCTATTGCGGTCACTGTTGAAGGTGCCAATATTTTAACTCGTAGTATGATAATTTATGGTCAAGGTGCTATCCGTTGCCATCCTTATGTATTAGATGAAATTGCTGCTGCACGAGACAATAACCTACATGATTTTGACCGTGCTTTATTTGGTCATATCGGTCATGTAATAAGTAATACTCTGCGTAGTTTATGGTTGGGTATCACTAATGGTCGATTAAGTAATTCCCCCACTAATGATGAAACCCGTCGTTATTATCAACAAATTAACCGTTTGAGTGCCAATATGGCGCTATTATCTGATGTTTCAATGGGCGTTTTAGGTGGAAGTTTAAAACGTCGTGAGCGTATTTCAGCACGTTTAGGTGACATATTAAGTCATATATTCCTCGCATCAGCCACACTAAAGCGTTATGAAGATGAAGGTCGCCATACCGCAGATTTACCTCTCGTGCATTGGAGCGTAAAAGAGTGTTTATACCAAGCTGAAAATGCAATTGATGAACTGTTGCGCAATTTTCCAAGCCGTGTCATCGCAGGCTCGATGCGTGCAATTATTTTCCCTCTGGGTAAAGCTCAAAAATTACCATCAGATAAATTAGATAGCAAAGTCGCGCAACTAATCCAACAACCGTCTGAAACTCGTGATCGAATTGGTAGAGGTCAATACTTAACACCTAGTGAACATAATCCGCATGGCTTAATGGAAGAAGCACTACTGGATATCTTAGCCGCAGAGCCTATTTTCGACCGAATTTGTCGACTTTATGAGAAGAAGTTTAGCTTTACTCAATTAGATAAATTAGCGGACAAAGCACTAGCAGATAAACGAGTAACCCAAGAAGAAGCTGATATCTTACGTAAAGCAGAGCAGAGTCGCTTACGCAGTATCAATGTTGATGAGTTTGACTTTGATGCATTGGCGGTGCCTGCAAAAAAGCCGAAAGCTGACCTAATCAAAACAGACAAAGCCGCTTAACAACAGATATAAAGGGAAAGGTTTCCTCTGATAAAACACAAACACCTCATCACTTTTAGTCATGAGGTGTTTTTACACAAGCCAAATTATTGAGAAGCAAAAAATGAATTAGAGATCTAACTCTAATGCTAATAACTCTTCTATTGTTTGACGACGACGAATTAATTGAGGAACACCCTCTGTTATCAATACTTCAGGAATAAGTGGTCGACTATTATAATTTGATGACATTGAAGCACCATAAGCCCCTGTATCATGAATAACTAAATAATCACCTACCTGTGCTTGAGGCAATAAACGAGGAACAACCATACCGCCCTCTTGCTGAGTAAAAACATCGCCAGACTCACACAAAGGACCAGCCACAATTGTCTCTTGTAATTCTGTCATTGGTTTAATTTGACCATGGTTATCTAAAACTGAAATTTGATGGTAACTGCCATACATTGCAGGACGCATTAAATCACTAAATCCAGCATCCACCAGCACATAGTGACGGCTTCCCATTGATTTAACAGCTCTCACTTGTGAAATCAATACACCTGATTCAGCCACTAAGAAACGACCTGGTTCTATTTCAAGCTCAATAGCATGCCCTAAATGTTGTGCGATACGTTGACGTGCTTTATCCCATAAAGAAAAATAGTGTTCTAAATCTACTGTTGCCTCCCCCTCTTGATACGGCGTTGATAATCCACCACCTGCCGAAATAGCTTGAATATCAACTTGAGAGGTAAGCACTTGCGCTACCATCGCATCACAGACACTAGAAAGATGTTGATAATCAACACCTGAGCCAATATGCATATGAAAACCAACTAGCGTTAGATTGTATTGTTGGATCACTGCTAATGCTTCAGGCACATCTTCATACCAAATACCATGCTTACTATTTTCACCACCTGTATTGGTTTTTTGGCTATGCCCATGCCCAAATCCAGGATTAATTCTTATCCAAACCGCATGACCTTGATTGCGTTCTCCTAATTGACGCAACATATCAATAGAACCTGCATTAACAGGAATATCTAACTCAACAACACGTTCAATGGTTCTTTCATCAAGCAAATCAGCAGTAAAAACAATTTCACTTTTTTCTCTGCCACCTTGATAACCCGCGACTAAAGCACGTTCAATCTCCCCTAATGAAACAGAATCAACTTTCACACCCTGTGCTTTCATTAAACGTAAGATATGAATATTGGAACACGCTTTTTGAGCAAAGCGAACCACATCAAAAGAGTTAAGCTGGGCAATACGCTGAGAAATTGTATCGCCTTGATAAATCCATAATGGCGTTCCATAAGTTTGTGCTAATTGGTATTGAGCCATAGTTATTGATGTTGTCATGTTATCTACTCATAAAAGTCACAGGTGAATGAAATCATTATTTATTAACTTAAAAGGGAATAAAAATATCAAATAAGCTACACTCTATTCATCTGTGATATAGGAATAGACCATGAAAACTCCTTTTACTTGGCGACATATTGAAATTTTTCATGCCGTGATGACCACTCAAAATCTTACTGAAGCCGCAGAGTTACTGAAAACATCACAACCCACTGTCAGTAGAGAATTATCTCGTCTTGAGCATCTATTAGCATTTAAATTATTTGATAGAATAAAAGGCCGTTTACAACCCACAGCTGAAGGATTACGCTTTTTTGAGGAAGTGCAACGTTCTTATTATGGCTTAGATAGAATAATTAACGCAGCTGAAAACATTCGCTATTTTAATCAAGCAGAATTGAATATCACCTGCTTACCCGCATTTGCTCAATCATTATTACCTTCAATATGTCGACAATTTCTAGATACATATCCTGATGTCAACTTAACCATTGTTCCTCAAGAATCTCCTTTATTAGAAGAGTGGTTATCTGCTCAACATTATGATTTAGGATTGACTGAACACACACAAACACCAGCCGGAACTCAACAAGAAACCATACTTACACTCAATGAAGTCGCGGTGTTACCCAAATCTCACCCATTATGCCAAAAGCGATTGTTATACCCTGCGGATTTTCAAGGTCAGCGCTTTATTAGCTTGTCTGCCAATGATAGCTACCGACAATTAATTGACACCGTCTTTATTAAAGATGGAATTGTGCGGCAACTAGTGATGGAAACGCAAAGCGCAGCCTCTATTTGTGCCATGGTAAGCGAGAACATCGGCATTTCAATAGTTAACCCTATCACTGCTCTTGATTACTTAGATAAGTCTATTTGTCTTCGCCCTTTAAGTTTTTCTATCCCCTTTACCATCAGCTTAATTACCCCATCACATCGCCCTTCATCACAACTTGTTTCCTATTTTATTGATGTAATGAAAGAGGCATTATCAGATTACCCCAAACGACTAACTCAAGCTTTTGCCCGATAAAGCAAACCAATACGGTGATGATGAAAACCATTCAACTAAAAAATCCAACAATGCTCTGACAGCGGCAGGCATATTTTGCCGGCTCGCTAAAACCGCATAAATACCCATGGGTTGAGCTTGATAGTCAGACAAGACTTGTTCTAAGTCTCCATTATCAAGATAAGGTTTGGCAGAATAATAAGGCTGTAGCGATATACCCGCTCCTTTTAACGTAGCCTGCAATAAAACAACGGATTCATTTGCACTTAAATTACCACCAACAGGCACTGAATAACGTTCATCACCTAAATTAAATTCCCACAAGCTACGACCAAAAAATCGGTAAGTTAAACATTGATGCTGAGCGAGTTCATCGGGCGTTTGAGGTATGCCTTTTTTTGCTAAGTAATCTTTATGAGCACACACCACCGAAAGACATGTCGCTAGCGAACGTGCGATTAGATTAGGTTCAAGGTGATTGGTAATACGCAAGGCAATATCAATCCGTTCTTCCACCAAATTCACGGTTTGATTAGTAATTTGTAAATCAACCGCAATTAAAGGATAACGTTGCATAAACTCACATATCGCCACTGACAAAATACTATTTGCTAACGATTGTGAGCTGGTAATACGAACAAGCCCACTGATTTGATGACGTTCTTTCGGAATATTGGCGGGAATACGTTCAGCCATTTCTAATAGCTGTAAACTCTGCTCATAAACCATTTCACCAACGGATGTTAAGCTTTGTTTACGTGTCGTTCTATGCAATAAGCGAACGCCTGCCCACTCTTCCATTTCATTTAAATAACGCGTCACCATGGCTCTAGACATACCTAGATAATCAGCCGCTTTTATCATGCTCCCCTGCTTCACAATGGTTACAAACACTTCTGATGCTTTTATTTTATCCATTCTATTTACTCGATTTACGCAACAATCAATTGCCTAAAATAGGGTTTTTCTCTTGTTTTATGCAACATATTATAGTCAGCAACAACATTATGGAGAAAACAAAAGATGAAAAAATTACTTCCTTTAACACTTGCAACGACTGCGTTCTTCGCAACATCAACACTAGCAACTGATTTAACATTAGATATTTACAACCCAGGGGAAGCGAGTGTTTTTCCTGTCTCTTCTGAAATAATTTATGGCGATAAAGATGCCGTTTTAATTGATGCACAATTTCAAAAAAATGATGCACAAGCGTTGGTTGATAAAATAAAAGCCTCTGGAAAAAACCTGACTTATATCTATATCAGCCATTCTGATCCTGATTTTTATTTTGGGTTAGATGTCATTACGGATGCCTTTCCAAATGCCAAAGTGATTGCTACAGAACCCACAATTAAAGCCATTAATGAAACTCAAACAGGAAAACTTGCCTACTGGGGACCTGTACTTAAAGAAAATGCCCCTCAGAAAATCATCCTTCCTGAAGTACTAAAAGGTGATAGTTTTTCGCTAGAAGGTGAAACCATTTCAGTCAAAGGTTTAGACGGACAATCTCCAGATAGAACATACCTTTATGTTCCAAAACTTAATGCAGTAATGGGAGGCGTTTTAGTTTCTGAAAATATTCATGTTTGGTTAGCAGACACTCAGACTGTGGAAGAACGCCAACATTGGATTAGTGCGTTACAACAAATAAAAGCACTATCCCCAAAAACGGTGATTCCAGGTCACTATTTACCAAAAGCAACCTATGATCTACAAGCTGTTGACTTCACAATAAATTATCTTATTGAAGCTGAGAAAAATCTTGAAAAAACAAAAAATTCAGATGAATTCATTGCTGCGATGGAAAAAAATCATCAGAATTTAGCAGATAAATCAAGCCTAGAACTTAGTGCAAAAGTACTAAAAGGAGAGATGCAATGGCCCCAGTAGCAAGCAATTCAGGTAATACCCAAAGTACTAAAATATTGCACTATGTTTATGATCCTCTGTGTGGTTGGTGCTACGGCATTGCGCCCCTCATTGAAATGGTAAACAATGCTTTTCCAAATTCCATTAAATTACATGGTGGTGGATTGTTTACACCAGCAAGAGCCGTAACCGGTGGTCAATCATGGAAAGAGCATGTCACACCAATTGATGAGCGTATTAGTCAATTATCAGGCCAAGTTTTTAGTCACGCATACCGAGACACTCTTGGCAACACTGAAATGGTATTAAACTCACTACTACCTATTTCAGCCATTATTGTTGCTGGAATAATGGGAAAGCGGGATATTTATTTATTAAAAGCGTTACAAGAGGCCTATTACCTTGATGGCTTAAATATCAGTGATAAAGATACACTGCTATTTATTGTGAAAAAACTTGGCTTTGATGTTGAACAATTTGCATCATTAATAACTGAGATTGGTGAAACACATATTCAACAACATTTAAACCAGACACAACAGTTAATGGCTCAAGTTAATGGTCGCGGTTTTCCAACTTTATTTATTGAAGATAATCAAAAATATCGCCTGATATCAGTTGAAAATTATTTAGGTGATACAAAACGTTGGCAGCAATTTATAAAAGACAACCTATAATCTTCTTTCAGTGTGCTGATTAATTTCCGCACACTGCCTTCTTGAGTTCTATTCTTACTATTTTGTGTTTTTGTTATAAATTTCTAATAAAAAACATTGAAATCAATTAATTAATGGAGTGATAAGATGAAAAGTAGAAGCTTAATACCATTAATGTCGAAAATGAAAGACAAGAACCAAATGCCACTTTTTTTATACGATCTTTTATCGTGATTAATACTGCACAATAAATACTTAATCCTAGAAAAGAACCTAGTAAAAGAATATAGGGCAACTTTTCTAATCCACACCATGCTCCAATAGCCCCAAATAATTTCACATCACCAAAGCCTAAAACACATTTTTGACAGATAAAATATCCCCATAAATAGATGCTATAAAAAAGCCCCACACCACTTAAAAAACCATAAAAAGCATGATCAAAAGGTACTAATCCATATGCGGTATAATTACACAATAACCCTAAAAATATTAACCAATAAGTCAATGTATTAGGCAGAAGAAAATAGTCCGCATCAAAGAAAGAGAGTATTAACAAATAAAAGCTTAATATTGAAAGTAATATTAATAAAGAAAGTGAATTAATTGAAAAAAACCAATATAAACAAACAGTAATATAGCTTATAACAAGTTGTTTACGGCGAGTTTTAGGTAACAGAAATAATAGTGAAAAAGGCAGACAAAACTTAATAAAAACAAAAAAATCATGCAAAAAAGAAAGCAAAGGTATTTTTATAAAACAAAAGCGCTTTAATAGCATAAATATCTACTCCTTAGAAACCTCGTTATCCTTGCTAAGCGACTGTATAAGAAGATCAATTTAATACCGAGAATTTTCTTTATGAGAACAATGAAAACATGAAATTTTGCGACAAAACACGCAATAAGATCCGCGCTATAATAACAACAAAAGCAAAGTGATAACTTGCATGCCATAATGTCATGCGTATGATGCATATCACATATTTTATTTATCACGGTTAACCATCTTTTACGTAAGGGTTTCACGTTATGCGTATTCCTCGCATTTATCATCCAGAACCACTCACAGCAGGTACTCAAACAGCATTAGATGAAGAAGCATCTAATCATGTTGGGCGTGTATTAAGAATGTCTACTGGGCAAAAACTGGCTCTATTTGATGGTTCAAATCAGGTATTTGATGCTGAAATCATAGAAAGCACAAAAAAGTCAGTCACTGTGCAAATTAATGAAGGCATTGTTGATGATAAAGAATCCCCTCTCGACCTCCATTTAGGGCAAGTGCTTTCTCGCGGCGAAAAAATGGAGTTTACTATTCAAAAATCAGTTGAGTTAGGGGTTAATACGATCACGCCACTGATCTCAGAACGCTGTGGTGTTAAACTTGACCCCAACCGTTTAGAGAAAAAGCATCAGCAATGGCAAAAAATTATTATCTCAGCATGTGAGCAATGTGGCAGAAATAGCATTCCACAATTAATGCCCGTGATGTCATTAGAAGAATGGTGTGCTCAAGATGATGGTAGTTTAAAACTCAATTTACATCCTCGAGCTAACAAAAGTATTAATACCTTACCCTTACCGGTTAAAAAAGTGCGCTTATTGATTGGCCCGGAGGGTGGACTTTCCCCTGAAGAAATCGCCATGACAGCAGAGCACCATTTTACTGATATTTTATTAGGTCCTCGTGTATTAAGAACTGAAACAACAGCACTCACCGCAATCACCGCTTTACAGGTTCGGTTCGGCGATCTGGGATAAAGGAGAAGTAATGATTAAATTAGGTATTGTGATGGATCCTATTTCATCCATCAAAATCAAAAAAGACACCAGCTTTGCCATGCTATTAGAAGCTCAACGTCGTGGCTGGGAAATTCATTATATGGAGATGAACGATCTTTACCTGCACCAAGGTGAAGCACGCGCTCACACTCGTTTACTCAGCGTAGAAGAAAACCCAGAAAAATGGTTTGAGTTTGGCCAAGAGCAGGATATTGCACTAGGTGAACTAGATACCATCTTAATGCGTAAAGATCCGCCTTTTGATACCGAATTTATCTACGCAACCTATATTTTAGAACGCGCTGAAGATATGGGAACATTAATCGTTAATAAGCCACAAAGTTTACGTGACTGTAATGAAAAACTCTTTACTGCATGGTTCCCAACATTAACACCAGACACATTAGTCACTCGTGAAGCTAAGCATTTACGTGCTTTCCATGAAAAACACGGTGATGTTATTTTCAAACCACTAGATGGTATGGGTGGAGCATCAATTTTCCGCTTGAAAAAAGATGATCCAAACGTAGGTGTTATTATTGAAACATTGACAGAACATGGTCATCGTTTCTGTATGGCACAAAATTTTCTACCTGAAATTGTTAACGGTGACAAACGTATTCTTGTTGTTGATGGCGAACCAGTGCCTTATTGCTTAGCCCGAATTCCTGCAAAAGGTGAAACGAGAGGCAACTTAGCAGCTGGTGGTCGTGGAGAAGCACGTCCATTAACAGAAAGTGATTGGGCAATAGCCCGTCAAGTTGCACCTATTCTTAAACAAAAAGGTCTTATTTTTGTCGGATTAGATGTTATTGGCGATCGATTGACTGAGATTAACGTTACAAGTCCAACATGTGCGCGTGAAATTGAAGCGGCTTATCCTGATGTTTCTATTACAGGCATGTTAATGGATGCAATTGAAGTACGCTTAAACAAGAAAAACTAACTTTTAGACACTGAGATTAAAAGGTTTAAAAGTATGAACCTAGCCCCCACATATTAATCAATAAGCGGTATACATTAAGAAATACAATGTATAAAAGGGCTAGGTTTTTTAATAAAAATGATCAGGGAACAGTACTACTATTATGAACTTACTTAACCATTTTCTTATTGCTATGCCTTCATTAAGCGATCCGTTATTTGAACGCTCGGTCGTCTATGTTTGCGAACATAATGAAAACGGTGCGATGGGCTTAATTATTAATAAACCTATCGAAGACATCTCTGTGGAAGGGGTATTAGATCAACTGGAAATTTTTTCAACTGACAGAGATGAAACGATTAGCTTACAAAAACCCGTGATGTCAGGTGGGCCAGTTGCAGAAGAGCATGGTTTTATCTTGCATACTCCGGTTTCAGGTTTTAGTTCTAGCATCAAAATTAGTGATAGCACGATGATCACAACGTCTAAAGATGTCTTAGAAACCTTAGGTACAACAAGACAACCAGAAAAAACATTAGTCTCTCTAGGTTATTCTAGTTGGGAACAAGGCCAATTAGAGAAAGAAATTTTAGAAAATAGCTGGCTAACCGTTGAAGCCTCACCTCAAATTATTTTTGATACTCCTATTGCTGAACGTTGGCATAAAGCCGCTGAATTAATTGGGATTAATATCCACACCATTTCACAAATAGCGGGCCACGCATAATGTCAAACAAAACGGTAATGGGATTTGATTTCGGCACTAAAAGTATTGGCGTCGCTATCGGTCAAGAAATTACAGGAACAGCAAGACCTTTAGCTTCATTTAAAGCAAAAGATGGTATTCCTGATTGGGCTCAAATCGAAAAAATAATAAAAGAGTGGCAACCTGACTTAGTCGTTGTCGGCTTACCTCTTAATATGGATGGCACCGAACAGTTAGTCACAACTCAAGCAAAAAAGTTTGCTAATCGCCTTCACGGTCGATTTGGTGTACAAATTGCGTTACATGATGAACGCCTTAGCACCGTAGAAGCTCGCGCTCATCTTTTTGAACGTGGTGGGTACCGTTCCTTAGATAAAGGCAGTGTAGATGCAGCATCTGCCGTTATTATTCTTGAAAGCTGGTTTGAACAACAATGCTAAAAAATAAGTTCCACCTCGTGTGATATCCGCCTATTTTTACTTCTACGTTATCACTCAGCTTGAATTAAACCTTCATGTTGGCGTTGTTGCCGACTTAACATGAAGGTTTGCATTCCGTATTCGCTACCCGTTTGCATTAATGTTGTCACTTGGTGATATTTCCCTTCTCTTATAAGATGCGAAATACCCTGCGTAACCTGCATTATTTCAAATAACGCCACTCGCCCGCCTTCAGTTGAAGAGACTAACTCTTGTGAAATTATCGCTCTTAAGCTGCACGCTAATTGTGATGAAATCCATTGTCGCTCATTACCTGTAAATACATTAGTTACGCGCTCAAGCGTTTGTACTGCTCCTTGAGTATGCAATGTTGCTAACACCAAATGTCCTGTTTCTGCTGCTGTTAATGCCAACTTAATACTTTGTGCATCTCTTAATTCACCTAACATAATGACATCCGGATCTTGGCGTAAAGCACTCTTTATCGCACTTTCAATATGTTGAACATCTCGTCCTATTTCCCTTTGCTGTACAATGCTTTGCTTATTGCTATGTATAAATTCAATAGGATCTTCTAATGTCAAAATATGCTGACGTTGATATTGGTTTAAATGATTGAGCATTGCCGCTAATGTCGATGATTTTCCACTTCCTGTAGCACCAGTCACTAAAATAAGTCCATGAGAATAGCTATCTAATAATGTTGAAACTGATTTAGGTACTCGAAGTTTATCTAAAGAAGGAATTTGTGTTTCAATTATTCTTAATACTGCGGAAACACCTTTTTGTTGGCGAAATAAATTAACACGCAGTCGTTGTCCACAAGACAGTGTAAGTGCCGTATCAACCTGCCCTTCATGCTCAAAAGTTTGCTTTTGAACGTCACTCAAAAAAGGTCTGATCCAAGTTAGTAAACTATCCGAAGTGATAGGTTTACATTGATTTTGTTGATAAAGTATTCCATTGATCCGCAATCGAGGTACATCACCACAACAAAGGTGCAGATCCGACGCATTATGCTTTACACTATATGCAATTAAATTTTCCATTTTCATCTTATTATCTCCTGAGTTGCCATGAATACTATTAAACAGAATCTCGTCAATGTCAGGTCTCACATTGACATAGCAGCGCAGAAATGCGGTCGTTCTTCAGAAGACATAACACTACTTGCAGTGAGTAAAACAAAACCTGTGAGTGACATCGAAAAAGCAATAGCCTGTGGACAAACTGAATTTGGTGAAAACTATGTCCAAGAAGGTGTTGATAAAATCCATTATTTTGCTGATAACCCTGTCTTAGTTTGGCACTTTATCGGCCCTTTACAGTCCAATAAAACGCGCCTTGTTGCCGAAAATTTCGATTGGTGTCATACCATTGATAGGTTAAAGATCGCTCAAAGATTAAGCGACCAACGTCCTGACTCATTGCCACCATTAAATGTACTTATTCAAATCAATATCAGTGATGAAAACAGTAAATCAGGTATTAATCTAACTGAGCTTGATGGGTTAGCAGCACAAATCTCTATTCTTTCAGGTATTAAATTACGCGGATTAATGGCTATTCCAGCACCTGAAAGCAAGTATGAAAAACAAGTTGAAGTGTTAGAAAAAATGCATCTTGCATTTAAACAATTACAATCTCAATATCCCGATATAGATACGTTATCTATGGGAATGACAAGTGATATGGAGGCAGCTATTGCTTGTGGTTCAACCCTCGTTCGTATTGGTACAGCAATTTTTGGCGCAAGAGATTACACGACTAAATAAAAATAGAGGTTTATATGGAACATCGTAACATCGCTTTTATTGGCGCTGGAAATATGGCTCAGGCCATTATTGCAGGATTAGTTCAAGGTGAATATCCAGCACATAAGATAACCGTCAGCTCACCTTCTGCCGTTCGCCGTGAACCTTTAGAGAAAGAGTTTGGTATTTATAGCACTAATGACAATATTGATGCCGTTCAAAAAGCAGATGTTATTGTACTGGCAGTAAAACCACAAATGATGGAAGAAGTGTGTAAGCCTTTACAAAATATCGCCATGAGTAAAAAATTAGTCCTTACTATCGCCGCTGGCATTCCTGCCACACGTTATAACGACTACTTTGCGACTCAATTACAGCTTGTTCGCATTATGCCAAATACCCCAGCACTGGTAGGTAAAGGCTTAAGTGGTATGTTTGCGCATAATTCGCTGTCATCTCAAGATAAACAGTTTGCTGATGAATTAATGAAAAGTGTCGGAACAACTGTTTGGGTAGAGCAAGAATCTGCCATCAATGATATTATCGCCGTTGCGGGTAGTGCACCCGCTTATTTCTTCTTGTTTATGGAATCAATGCAGCAAGAAGCTGAACGTTTAGGCTTTTCACCTGAAGTCGCTAGAGCTATTGTGCAACAAGCAGCCAGTGGTTCTACCGCCTTAGCTGAAAAACAGCATATGTTGCCTTTCTCAACTTTACGCGAGCAAGTAACATCAAAAGGTGGAACGACTGCAGCTGCACTTATGCAGTTTTATGAAGGTAAATTACCTGAAAACGTCGCTTCTGCCATGCAAGCTGCGATTAAACGTGCGCAAGAAATGGAAAAACAATTTTAATTTCATCAGGGCCAACTAATGAATTTTTTAAATTTCGTCATTCTGACTCTTCTTCAACTCTACACATCTGTCCTACTATTACGTGTTTGGATGCAATGTGTTAGAGCTGATTTTTATAATCCTTTTTCACAATTTATCGTCAAAATCACACAGCCAATTGTTCGCCCATTAAGAAGTGTTATTCCTTCTATTGGCCCTATTGATACCGCTTCAGTCTTATTGGCCTATATACTCATTCTACTTGGTATTATTATTCCATCTTACTTATCAGGAACATCTATTCCTTTCTCTTTAATGTTCCCGTTTGCCTTTATTGAACTGCTCACAGCAGCTGGTAAGATAATTTTCTGGTTGATCATTATCCGAGCAATCCTTAGCTGGGTAAGCCAAGGTCGCAATCCAATTGATCACCTTTTATTTCAATTAACAGAACCTTTAATGGCACCAATTCGTCGTGTAATTCCAGCGATGGGCGGTTTAGATTTCTCTGCAATGATTGTTATTCTTGTGCTTTACGCCCTGAATTATCTGCGTGTAGACGTTTTACAATGGCTACTAAGCGTAACACTTTATTAAGGATAACACTTATGCAAAAAGTCGTTCTCGCAACAGGAAATCCGGGAAAGGTCAAAGAGCTAGCCTCTTTGCTTTCTAATTTTGGTTTAGATATTGTTGCTCAAACAGAACTTGGGGTTGATTCTGTTGAAGAAACTGGCTTAACCTTTGTTGAAAATGCACTGATTAAAGCGCGTCATGCAGCAAAAGTAACTGGCCTTCCAGCAATTGCTGATGACTCTGGTATTTCGGTAGATGCTTTAGGTGGTGCCCCGGGTATTTACTCAGCACGCTATGCGGGTGTTGATGCAAGCGATCAGCAAAATCTGGATAAATTGCTTAATGCAATGAAAGATGTTCCTGCTGAAAAACGCCAAGCACAATTTAACTGTGTATTGGTTTATATGCGCCATGAGAACGACCCCACTCCGCTGATTTTTCACGGTATTTGGCACGGCGTATTAAGCACTGAAATGCACGGCGAAGGAGGATTTGGCTATGATCCTATTTTCTTTGTTCCTGAATTAAATTGCACAGCTGCGCAATTAACTAAAGAGCAAAAAAATCAGCATTCGCATCGTGGTAAAGCACTTAAATTAATGTTGGATGCCCTTAAGAATGCTTAAGTTGCCTCCATTAAGTTTGTATATTCATATTCCTTGGTGTGTACAAAAATGCCCTTATTGTGATTTCAATTCACACACCTTAAAGGGTGAAGTACCACATCAGGAATATGTGCAACATTTACTCAATGACTTAGATGCCGATCTTATTCATATAGGCTCCCGTGAAGTCCAAACAATATTTATTGGTGGCGGTACACCTAGCTTATTAAGCGCTGAGTCAATGGCTGATTTACTCTATGGTGTGAAAGCACGCATTGCTGTTAACCCTAATGCAGAAATTACGATGGAAGCAAATCCAGGAACTGTAGAAGCTGAACGCTTTGCTGGATTCCAACGCGCGGGTATAAATCGTATTTCTATTGGTGTACAAAGTTTTGGCAATGATAAACTTATTCGCTTAGGACGTATTCATGATGCTGATGAAGCTAAAAATGCGGCTCGTTTAGCCAAAGAATTAGGTTTACGTAGCTTTAATTTAGATTTAATGCATGGATTACCAGACCAATCATTATCTCAAGCACTTTCGGATTTACAGCAAGCAATAGCGTTATCCCCCCCGCATTTGTCTTGGTATCAATTAACCATTGAACCCAATACACAATTTGGCTCTCGCCCGCCAAAATTACCTGATGACGATATGCTATGGGATATTTTCTCAGAAGGCGATAAATTACTGACAGCTGCAGGTTATCAACAATATGAAACATCAGCATATTGTAAACCAGGCTTTCAATGTGAGCACAATTTAAACTATTGGCGTTTTGGGGATTATTTAGGTATTGGTTGTGGCGCTCATGGAAAAATAAGCTTTGAAGATGGTCGCATAATGCGAACAGTAAAAACCAAGCACCCTAAAGGCTTTATGGAAGGTCGTTATCTCCACCAGCAAAATTTTGTTGATAATGATGACCGTCCATTTGAATTTTTTATGAACCGTTTTCGTCTATTAGAAGCATTTCCAAGACAAGATTTTAGCGATTATACGGGGCTTACCGAAGAAACTATTCGCCATCAAATAGATGAAGCGTTGGCTTTAGATTATATCCGTGAGACTGAAACACACTGGCAAATAACGCCACACGGTAAATTGTTCCTTAATTCATTACTTGAGTTATTTCTTTAATATTACTGATTTCAAATAGCTAACTTAAAAAATGCCCATACTGTTATTCGAACTGCCCCAGTTCATTCACAGTTGGGCATTTTCCTTTATTGTAAACCTTAAAACACCATAAAAATCTTAAGGTTCTATCAATTAAAGTGCGCTTTCTACTGCCTCAATCTGCTTAGTTAAGCTGTCTAATCCACCACCAGAGAGATACCAAAGATCTGCTTGCAGATAAACAATACCGCCATTTTTATAGGCAGAAGTTGTCTTTATTATCTCATTTTCAAATGCTGTTTTATCTAATTTATCTGCGCCAATAGCTTCGCTACGATCGACAATTAAAATAACATCAGGATTAGCTTTTGCGATCATTTCAGGTGTCACGACACGACGCTTACCTTTTTCTTCTTCAGCAATAGGCGGTAATTCTGCTCTTTTTGCTTTAACAACATCATAAACAACACTTTGATTATTAGGCATTAAATTGCCAGCATTATGTAATAGCACTAAAACTTTTTTATCAGACGCCGTTGCTTTTTTCTGAGCTTGCTCAATAACAGTATTTAACTTAGCAAGTTGCTCTTCAGTCGCTTGCTGTTTATCAAATAATTCACCTAATAACTTGATATTTGATTCAACGGAATTGAGGTAATTAGCACTATTAGTACCTAAATTAACCGTAGGTGCAATTTTTGCTAACGCTTCATAAGACGCACCTTGACGGCCAGTAATAATAATTAAATCAGGTTTAATCTCAGCTAATTTTTCTAAGTCAGGCGACTTCATACCACCGACATTAGCAACATTACTTGCAATACTTTCTTTAATATATGTAGGTGCATTACCCAATGGCAATCCTACCACTTTATCGGCTAAACCTAACTGAACTAAAGAATCATAAAGACCAAAATCAAATAGAACAACTTTTGAAGGATCCTTAATAACCGACGTTTCACCCAACAGGTGTTTAATCATCATCTTGTCATTCTGCTGACTAATAACTTGGTTAGGTTGGTATTCGATTGATGTTTTGCTTAACGCAGAGAAGCTCGTTACAGAAAGGATAGATGCGATAACTAAAGGAAGGATCTTCTTCATTAATTTTGCCCTGTTTAAGTGAAATACTCAAACAGGGCATTCTAAACAGCTCTCCTCACAAGTCAATTGAACAAGAATGATTTTCATTATTATTTTCAATTATTGTGAGCTCGTCATTTATAAAGCTTATTAACTATCCGGTTAATAACTCAATCATTAAAGAGACAAAGTAGCTACTTCTTTAATGCATTAATTAATTCAACTCGCTGATTTTCCATTTGAGTTATTTTGCTACAAGCTTGCTGACCAAATTGAGTAAATGCTGCTTCTTGTTGCTTCCACTCCTGATCTATAATCTTTTGGAAACCATCTAAGCTTCCTAATAACCCGCCTAAGGCTTTTTTACTGTCACCACCAGCGGCTGCTAATAGCTGCTTTTTCCCCAATTCATTAATGCTGTCTTGCAACATACCACCTAGGCTACTTTCTACAATTTCACGGCCTTTGGCTTCAACTTCTTTAATAGCTTGAGAATGAAACGTAATGTTATTCGGTTCTATGCTGATCACTCTATCCATTTGCTGATTAAGATCTTTCTCTAATCTACTTAATCTATTAAGAATGTTGCTTTCTTTACCAAAAGCTTCAATTACTACTTTATCAAGTACTTTGCGAGAGTCTTGCAGTTTTACCCCTGTTTCAGTTCTTAACCAAGGTACGTCTCGTCTTACTGTAGCTTGATATTTTTTGGCTAATTCTTGTTGTTGTGGTGTCAATGTAGCACTTTTTTCATTTTGAAATAATGTGCCGTCAGGATAAATGACCATTAAACCATTTGAACCAGCGACTTCAACAAATTCAGAGGTTATGCGTAAATCATCTTTTGGCATTACAGCACAATCAAAACTTGGTGATGCATTTGCTGTACTCGCAACAAAAAATAGTGTGACAGCAATATTTCTTAAATTCATAACAACTCTCCTGAAAACACCCCTAAAAAATTGAACGCCCTACCTTGTTTGCTAATAATTCAAGTGCTGCACAGCCTGCTAATGAGTTACCTGATTTATCCAGCTCTGGTGACCAAACAGCAACTGTAAAGGCATCAGGGACAACGGCAATAATGCCACCGCCTACGCCTGATTTTCCGGGAATGCCAATACGAAATGCAAATTCACCTGCTCCATCATACATACCACAAGTTAACATTAATGCATTTATTTGGCGGGTTTGTCTTGGCGTAATAATCTGATTTTTATTACCCACACATATACCTTGATTCGCTAAATAACTAAAACATCGTACTAACTCGGTACAACTCATTTCTATTGAACAATAGTGAAAATAAGTTTCAAGCACCGTAATAACATCATTCTCAAAATTACCGAAAGATTTCATTAGATAAGCGATTGATGCATTTCGACTAAGATGCTCCATTTCTGATTTTGCAACCACTGAGTTATAACAAATGTCAGGAGTATCAGTAAGAAAACGGATTACTTCTAACATTCTTTGCTTAGGCGCACTTAATCGAGACTGCAACATATCAGTGATAACAATGGCACCAGCATTAATAAAAGGATTGCGCGGGATCCCTTTTTCCATTTCTAGCTGTATCAAGGAATTAAAAGGCAGTCCTGATGGCTCTTTTCCTACACGTTGCCAAATTTCATGTTCTTCATAACGTGTTAAAGCAAGCGTTAAACTAAGTACTTTAGAGATAGATTGGATCGAAAAACGCTTATCTGCCATGCCTGATTGATAGAGTTCACCATCAACAGTATAAACAGCCATAGCAAGCTGTTCTGGAGGTACTTGAGCCAATGCGGGGATATAATCCGCGACTTTTCCTTGCCCAATTAATGGGCGAATTTGTTGCAAAATATCTGACAGTAATGCGTTAGATAACGTTGTAGTCACAATCCCTTCCCCAGACAGACAAGGGCATCCTTTTGGATGCCCTTGTAATTATTTGCTAAATGTATAACTTTTTATCAATCCCACCAAACATCAAATAGTTCAGAAGTCTGTACATCTTGCATTTTGCTTTCTTTAAGGAAGTTTTCGACTAATTGGCGATGCTCTTCTGTACATTTACCAATTTGTTGTAAGCAGATTAAGCCTTCCCAGCTCAGGTAACCACTTGCATCAAATGCCAGCCCGTTTGGTTCAATAACTTTGAGGATCAGTTCATCAACAAAGCGATCGACTTCCTCAATTGGGGTATTTTCTGGGAAAGTCCATTTTACTGAGAAACCTAATTCCTGAAATTCATCGATACGCATTTTTTTGCGTAAACGGCGACTACGTTGTTTAGCCATTATTTTACCCTCTTAAACATAAGATCCCAAACTCCATGCCCTAAACGATGACCGCGTTTTTCAAACTTAGTCACAGGACGTGTTGCTGGTCGTGGTACATAATCCTGAGTTTCTGACAAATTCTGATAACCTTCAACACTTGTCATCACTTCAAGCATATGTTCTGCATATGGTTCCCAATCTGTCGCCATATGAAAAACACCGTCTAACGTTAATTTTTTTAAAATTAATTCGGCAAAAGGCACCTGAACAATACGGCGTTTATTATGACGCGCTTTGTGCCATGGATCAGGAAAGAATAACTGAACCATTTTTAAACTATTATCTGGGATCATATGATTGAGCACTTCAATCGCATCGTGACACATGACTCTCAGATTACTTAATTGCTCTTCTTCAGCATTTGCAAGACAAGCACCCACACCCGGTGCATGTACTTCAATACCGAAATAATCATTTTCTGGTGTATTTTTTGCCATAGTCACGAGCGACGCGCCCATGCCGAAGCCAATTTCTAAAATTACAGGCGCTTCGCGTCCAAAAACCTGACTGAAGTCGATGGGTTCCGGTTGATATTCAATACCAAAGACAGGCCACTGTGTTTCTAATGCTTGCTCTTGACGAGGCGTTAAACGGCCTTGTCTACGAACAAAACTACGAACGCGTCGTAAAGCACGCCCTTCTTCATTGAATTCCGGAGAAATTACATTCTTGATCATGTCTAATACTATCAGTCGTTAGGCCAGTTATTTACTTAAAATCGTTATAATGTCGCTATAGCGCAACTTAACCGACATTATCCAAAGATCACTAAGTTTAGCAAGAGTCGTTTATAGAAGCATCACTCTATAAGATAAATATTAAGAGTGTTTACAGTTTATTCTCTCTGTGGTGCAATCTTACCTTAATCAGAACATGAGTTAATAAAATAAAACATGATGGAAGCTCTGCAATTTTCGCAAGTCGTACTTAATTGGTATCACAAATATGGGCGTAAAACGCTCCCTTGGCAGCAAGAAAAAACGCCTTATCACGTATGGTTATCTGAGGTAATGTTGCAACAAACTCAAGTTGCGACGGTTATTCCTTATTTTGAGCGTTTTATTGCACGTTTTCCTGATGTCAGTGCATTAGCTAAAGCCCCTCTTGATGAAGTACTTCATCTCTGGACTGGTCTTGGCTATTACGCAAGAGCTAGAAACTTACATAAAGCAGCACAACACATTGTAGATAAACATCAAGGACAGTTTCCTGATACCTTTGACGACGTTTGTGCTTTACCCGGTGTTGGACGTTCAACCGCAGGTGCTATTTTATCGTTATCACTGAAAAAACCTTACCCAATTCTTGATGGTAATGTGAAACGTGTTTTAGCACGCTGTTATGCTGTCGAAGGCTGGCCGGGTAAAAAAGAAGTTGAGAAAAAATTGTGGGAGATTAGCGAAAACGTCACACCAACTGAAGGTGTCGAGTATTTTAATCAGGCAATGATGGATTTAGGTGCAATGGTTTGCACAAGAAGCAAACCTAAATGTGAATTATGCCCATTAAATACTGGATGTATCGCTTATGCTCAAAACAGTTGGGCGGATTATCCTGGGAAAAAACCTAAAAAAGTTATCCCAGAAAAAATAACTTATTTTCTTATTTTACAATATGATAATCTGGTTTGGTTAGATAAAAGACCGCCAGCAGGAATATGGGGTGGGTTATTTGCCTTTCCTCAATTTGAAACAAAAGCGCTTTTAGAACAGTGGTTAACTGAGCATGGGCTCGATAATAATGAATCAGAACAACTGATTTCATTTAGGCATACTTTTAGCCACTTTCATTTAGATATTGTGCCAATTTGCGTAAAACTCTCAGCGTTTACCTCTATGATGGAGGAGCAAAAAGGACTTTGGTATAACTTACAGGCTCCTGCAAACGTAGGGTTAGCAGCACCTGTAGAGAATTTACTTAGACAATTAGCCTAAGCTAATACCTGCGATATTGAGGATTTATTATGAGCAGAACTATTTTTTGTACTTTCCTTAACAAAGAAGCTGATGGACTTGATTTTCAGTTGTACCCAGGAGAAATTGGAAAGCGCATTTTTAATGAGATATCAAAAGAAGCATGGGCTCAATGGATGGCAAAACAGACCATGCTTATCAATGAGAAAAAACTTAACACCATGAATCCTGATGATCGCAAACTATTAGAACAAGAAATGGTGCGATTTTTATTCGAAGGCCATGATGTTCATATTGATGGCTACACACCACCTGAAAAATAATATTCACTTTTCCAGAGTCTTTAAGGCTCTGGTATTTTATTCACCATAGCGATGCAATTGACCATGAAAAAAATCCTTCTCTTGCTGATTATCGCCCCTCTACTCATTTCATGTAGTAGCCAACCACCAAAAACATTCGAGCCTGATTACGCAAAGGACACCAATGCATTCGATATTCTTATGGGACAATTTGCCAATAATATCGAAATGATTTGGGGTATGAAGGAAGTATTAATCGCGGGTCCTAAAGATTACGTAAAATACACCAATGCTTATAAAACACGTAGCCATATTAATTTTGAAGCAGGTACAATTACGATAGAGACTTTAGGTGATGATGCCCCCCAATTCCAATTGCATAAGGCGATAGTCACAACGTTATTAATGGGTGAAGATCCGGGTTCTATTGACCTCTACTCTGATGTTAATAACATTCCCCACAGCACTGAACCGTTTTTATTTGGGCAGGTTCTTGATAATACGGGACAACCTATACGCTGGGAATGGCGAGCCAATAAGTATGCAGATTATCTGATTGCTAATAAATTACAAAAACGCCAATCTGGTATAAATACAATTTGGTATGTCACCATTAATCTTGTTCCTAACCACCTTGATCAACGTGCTCATAAATATTTACCGTTAGTTCAACAAGCGGCGGCTAAATATGGGGTTGAACCATCACTAATCTTAGCAATTATGCAAATTGAATCGAGTTTTAACCCCTATGCAGTGAGTAGTTCTGATGCTCTAGGCTTAATGCAGATCATGCCAGCAACGGCAGGGCGAGATGTATTCCGAATGCAAGGAAAATCAGGGCAACCAAGTCGTAGTTATTTATTTGATCCTGCTAATAATATCGATGCAGGTACGGCTTATATCTCAATACTGCAAAATAGTTATCTTGGCGATATCAAAGATCCCGTCTCGCGCCGTTACGCCGTTATACAGGCTTACAACGGTGGTGCGGGTAGTGTGTTACGCATATTCCATAACGATAAAAAACAAGCAGCGGCCATAATTAATAACTTGGAGCCAACACAGGTGTATACAACGTTACGTAATAAGCACCCTGCCGACCAATCTCGTCGTTATCTTGAGAAGGTTAGTACAGCTCAACGTAACTACCGTTAGTTAATATTTAATCTAAAAAAACCAAGCTTCCCCAATAAATTTGGGGAAGCTTTTCTATAATTACGATTCGATAACTCGTCTTATCGCATTCCTATCATCATTTGTTATGTATACCACTAATTCTTTTTAACTCCACTTTTGCTCTTTTTTCATGATAAATAGCGTTTTATTAATCAATAAGTTTAAAAAAACAGCAATCAAACAGTTTTGTGATAAATAACGTTGACGAGCAAGGCGATATCGGGTTTAATACGCCCCGTTGCCCGAATAGCTCAGTCGGTAGAGCAGGGGATTGAAAATCCCCGTGTCCTTGGTTCGATTCCGAGTTCGGGCACCATCTTTCCTTTCGGAAATGGTGTAACCGTTTCCCTAGCACGGTCGCTGGAAGTGAGATCTCCACCGCCCGGTTAAAAACTTGAATTTCAGTTGTAATCACGTTCATGACTTCTCACGTGGTTGACAATGATTTATCAAGCAAGGGTGTTTTGCAGAACACCCTTCTCAATTAAATCCAGCTTATACACAAAGTTGATGAAATAGTCAACTTTGTGTAAATGTTTTTTATTTTACATCACACTCGCTGTCTTTTTGATATTAGCCTTGAGTGCTCACCACCTAATCCCATTGTTAAAAACTCCCCTAATTCGTCTTCCAGGATCCTGACTGTACTGTATGCGTCCAGAGCAATATACTCCATTGTCGAAGACAGGCTACGGTGTCCTAACATCTGTTTCGTCAACTGCATATTACGTTCAGGATGTTTCATTAATGTGGTCGCCAGTGTATGTCTGAAACGATGAGGACTGACATGAAATCCACATTCCTTTGATAAACGACGAAAAAAAGAACGTATCGTCTGACTGACAGGCGTTTCAGACAGTGAGAATTGTTTATGATAAAGACGATGTACATCAAACAAAATATCGTTTTTATCCGCCCCGTGACAACGCATTTCCTCAGCCAACGGAGCCAGTAAACCACGCAGTGGCTGAACAAAAGCAATCTG
>NZ_JASVWV010000015.1:0-59357 GCF_030286765.1 Proteus faecis | reverse complement strand
GCAGCAAAACACACATTTACGGATGCAAAGTAAAACGGGGCTTTTGTGGTCGAGATCGTACTTTGTCTGTAGCACCGGAGGGGCAACGATTGAAACGTTCAGAGCCTACGTTCAGAGTCAGTCAACGCCTGATTGATCTTTAAAGCCCTGCGGGCTTTTCGCCTTATATCCCCGCCCGCATTGGGCGAGGGTTTACGGCGTTTTTCGCTAAATAAAACGGGGTTTTTTGTATTTATCGAGATGTTGCCAAATTAGTTAGGCTTACCACTGCCCATCTTGCACATGCTGTTTACGATAACGATCGCACCACATTGCGGTTGCTCCACAAATTGCAACGGGCATGATGACTAAATTTAGAATAGGGATCATGGTAAAAATATTAATAACCATACCAAATTGAAGGTTATTCCATTTATCCTGTTTAAGCGAAGATTTCATCGCTGCAAATGAAATTTTATGATTATCAAATGGAAAGTCATTGTATTGAATTGCCATCATCCAAGCACCAAAAGCAAACCATAAAATAGGGGCAACGGTTTGTCCGATAGCAGGAATAAAATAGAGTAATAACAAGACAATCGCGCGAGGTAAATAATAAGCTATTTTAGTTAGCTCACGTTTTAAAATACGCGGAACATCTTTCAATATACCTGTAACACCTGTATCTGGTGGGGCAATGCCAGTTATTTGGCCTTCTAATTTTTCAGCCAATAATCCATTAAACGGAGAAGCAATAATATTGGCTAAGGTACTAAAGAAATAAGTAAACACTAATAAGATAAAAATAACGGATAATGGCCAGATTAAATAACTTAACCACTGTAACCAATCAGGCACTTTTTCCATCATCCAATTAACCATGCCACCAATTTGACCATATAACCACCAAAAGGCGCTTCCGAGAATAATAATATTGGCTAGTAGGGGTAAGATAACAAAACGTTTCAGCCCTTTGCGTGTAATTAAACGCCAACCAAGAGCAAAATAATGAAATCCATTTAAATTTTTATTCGTTTCTGTCAAATTTGTCATACTTCCTATTCTCTCCAATGAGGGCAAGCTAGTATCATATAGGGAGATAATCAGCCTTACTAGTCATGAATTGTCTAAAAAATGTGCATAAGAGATTGATGTGTGTATCTTTGTGACAAGAAAATTAAGTATTGGCTTGCACTTATGAGCATTGGCAAATACTCTTAGTAAAAAGTAATATTTGCCAACGTGGCTATTAAACCTCAAGACAACAGAGATAGAAATGATGCAGCAAAATTTGCGTCTGATATTAATCGTTGTTGGTGCGATTTTAATCATAGCTTTGTTATTACACGGCTTATGGATTGGTCGAAAAGAGCGTTCTAAGCTTTTCCGTAATCGCCCAGTAAAACGTCAGAAACAGAATTATCAGTCAGATGAGAACGATGACGAACCACAATACGCTGAGGTTAGTCATCAAACATCAACTTTATCCTCTACTGAAAAGCGGGAGAGTGAGCCACCGATAAAATCGGCGCCTCTACATGAACCTGAGATTTCAGTGGTAGATAGTGATCCATTAATGTCTGAAACCCAAACAAAAGGGAACTCTCACGATACTTCATTACAGCAAGAGCCCACTCTTGGTGTTTTTGATGTTATTGAAAAAGAGCCTGCACCTATTGTTAGAGATGAGCCCAAACAAGCTCCTGCGGTTGATGTTGCGAGTGAAATAAAATCACACGTTAATACAGAAAACCCATCCGCAGGCTTTGAGCCTTCAATTTCAGAGACAGCGGCTCATGTGACTCCTGTTGAACCTGAGGTTTCGCATCATGCTCCTGCTGAAGAGTCAATAGTAGAATCAGCTCCGCAAGCATCAGAAGCAGAGAAAGAGCTGGTTATTGTTCTAAACGTAAGTGCACATCATGGTCAAATGCTGGATGGTGAAGTGTTAATGCAAAGTATCATTCAAGCTGGATTCCAGTTTGGTGAAATGAATATTTTCCATCGTCATCTTAATCCAACAGCTAATGGGCCTGTGTTGTTTAGTTTAGCGAATATGGTGAAACCGGGAACATTTAACATTGATACAATGGCGGAATTGACGACACCTGGTGTATCAATGTTTATGATGGTGCCATCTTATGGTGATGCTAACCAAAACTTTAAATTGATGTTACTTACAGCTCAACGTATCGCATCTGATGTAGGTGGTGTTGTGCTGGATGATGAACGTAAACTCTTAACGCCACAAAAAATTGAGCTTTATAAATCTAGAATTCGCAGGACGTTGGATCTAAATCAATAGCTTTATACTCGTCATACTTCAAGTTGCAGCGTTGTTGACTACGTTCATTCGCACTAGTCACATACTGATGTATGCTCCTAGCGATTCATTTACTTGTCGCCTAGCTGCACTTCGAATTATTTAGAGTATATATCTGTAAAAATACCCCCGCTTGCGGGGGTTTTTCTTCTTTGGTGATAATCATGAATAAAAACACTCAACAAAAAATTGATAAACTTCGCGTTACTCTACGTCACCATGAATATCTCTATCATGTCATGGATGCTCCTGAAATACCTGATGCTGAATACGATCGCTTAATGAATGAGCTAAAAGCATTAGAAGCTGAATATCCCGAATTAATTACCTCTGATTCGCCTACACAGCGAGTTGGTGCCTTACCTCTAACGGCATTTGAGCAAGTGAGACATGAAATTCCGATGCTCTCCTTAGATAATGCTTTTGATGAAACGAGCTATCTGGCTTTTGATAAGCGCTTACGTGAGCGTTTGAAAAATAGTGAAGAGATCACTTTCTGCTGTGAATTAAAATTAGATGGATTGGCAGTCAGTTTACTTTATGAAAATGGAATATTAGTGCAAGCTGCAACGCGTGGTGATGGTACAACAGGGGAAAATATCACTGAGAATGTGAGAACGATAAAAGCCATTCCACTACGCTTATATGGCGAAAATATTCCTGCTCGTATTGAAATTCGTGGCGAAGTCTTTATGAATGAAAAAGGGTTTGAATATTTAAATGAGGAAGCTCGTCGCACAGGTGGAAAAGTTTTTGCTAACCCTCGTAATGCTGCTGCTGGATCATTAAGACAGCTCGATCCCCGAATTACAGCAAAACGTCCATTAACCTTTTTCTGTTATGGTGTTGGGGTACTCGAAGGTGGAGAATTACCAACAAGCCACTATGCGCGTCTACAACAATTTAAAAAATGGGGATTGCCCGTTAGTGACGCTGTAAAACTTTGCACAGGTAGCAAGGCAGTACTTGATTTTTATCACCACGTAGAAGAGGTTCGCCCTAATTTAGGTTTTGATATTGATGGTGTTGTTATCAAAGTTGATGATATTGCACTGCAAGAAGAGCTCGGTTTTGTATCAAGAGCGCCACGTTGGGCCATTGCTTATAAATTCCAAGCTCAAGAGCAAATGACAATCATTAAAGATGTTGAATTCCAAGTAGGGCGCACTGGTGCTATTACACCTGTTGCACGTTTAGAACCTGTTCAAGTTGCAGGTGTTGTCGTGAGTAATGCAACATTACACAATGCTGATGAAATTGAACGCTTAGGGATACGCATTGGTGATACGGTAGTTATTCGCCGAGCAGGTGATGTTATTCCTCAGGTTGTTAGTGTGATTGAAGAAAAGCGCCCTAATGATGCTCAAGAAATTGTCTTTCCGACACATTGTCCGATTTGTGATTCTGATGTTGAGCGTATTGAAGGTGAGGCAGTTGCTCGCTGTACAGGTGGCTTAATTTGTGGAGCGCAACGTAAAGAAGCGCTTAAACATTTTGTTTCACGTCGAGCTATGGATGTGGATGGAATGGGCGATAAAATTATCGACCAACTGGTTGAGAAAGAATATGTCAAAACGCCAGCGGATCTGTTTCGTTTAGATGAAAAAATCCTATCGGGTTTAGAGCGAATGGGTGAAAAATCAGCTAAAAAATTGATCACTGCTTTAGACAAGGCTAAATCGACGACATTTGCGCGTTTTATTTATGCTCTTGGTATTCGTGAAGTTGGTGAAGCAACTGCAAGTGGATTGACAACACATTTCTCAACTCTTGATGCATTACGAAATGCGGATGTTGAAGCGCTAAAATTAGTCCCCGATGTGGGGGATGTCGTGGCTAAACATGTCGTTAATTTCTTCCAAGAGGAACACAATCGAACGGTTATTGATCAATTGATCAATGATGCTGGTATTACTTGGCAAGCACCTATTATTGTGACTCATGAAGTGGGTGAAAATCCTTTTGTAGGTAAAACCGTCGTGTTAACTGGCTCACTTTCACAGTTAACCCGTGATGAAGCAAAAGATAGATTAGTCGCGTTAGGTGCAAAAGTGAGTGGAAGTGTTTCTAAAAAAACTGATATGGTGATTGCGGGTGAAGCAGCTGGCTCTAAGTTAGTGAAAGCTAATGAATTAGGGATAACTGTTATCGATGAAGATGAGATGATACGATTACTTGAACAATCGAAATAATCATTCTATTATTTAATAAATGCTACTGGGAAACCGTCCTAGTAGCATTTTTCACTTAAGCTAAATTTACATTTAATGTTCCTTAAGTAACTTTAAAAGTGTGATCAACCTATCTTATTTAACAATTAGTGTGTATGTGGTTTCATGGTATTGTGACAAAAATCACATCCTAATGTTACGCGTTACATAAAATGCTCTACAAGATTTATTTTTATTTTTGGAGCATGCATGTCTTCTATCATTCACTTCGTTTTAGCACTCGCCGTTATTGGCGCATTAGCATTCGTTGCGAGTAACAACCGCAAAGGGATCCGTCTGCGTTATATTGTGCAGTTATTAGTTATTGAAATCGCATTAGCATGGTTCTTCCTCAACTCTGATGTTGGTGAAGGTTTTGTTCGTGGATTCGCTGGATTATTTGATCACTTATTAGGTTATGCCGCACAAGGTACTGAGTTTGTATTCGGTGGCATGATGAAAGGTGGCTTAGCATTCTTCTTCCTGAATGTTTTATGTCCAATTATCTTTATTTCTGCATTAATTGGTATTCTCCAACATATCAAAGTATTACCTTTCGTGATCCGTATTATCGGTACAGTGCTTTCTAAAGTGAACGGTATGGGGAAACTGGAATCATTCAACGCAGTGAGCTCACTGGTTCTCGGTCAATCAGAGAACTTTATTGCCTATAAAGATGTATTAGGCAAAATGTCTCAGCGTCGTATGTACACAATGGCGGCAACAGCAATGTCGACAGTATCAATGTCGATTGTTGGTGCATACATGACAATGTTAGAGCCAAAATATGTCGTTGCTGCTCTAGTACTGAATATGTTCAGTACTTTTATCGTCCTTTCTGTGATTAACCCATACTCTGTTGAAAATGAAGAAGACATCCAAATGGGGAATCTGCATGAAGGCCAAAGCTTCTTTGAAATGTTAGGTGAATACATCTTAGCTGGTTTCAAAGTTGCATTAATCGTTGCTGCAATGCTGATTGGTTTTATTGCATTAATCGCTGCAGTAAATGCGATTTTCAGTATGATTTTTGGTATTAGTTTCCAAGATTGCTTAGGCTATGTTTTCTATCCATTAGCATGGGTTATTGGTGTTCCAGAGCAAGATGCATTACGTGTTGGTAGTGTTATGGCAACTAAACTGGTGTCTAACGAATTTGTTGCAATGGGTAGCTTACAAGATATTGCGGCTGAAATTTCACCACGTTCTGTTGGTATCTTATCTGTATTCTTAGTTTCATTTGCTAACTTCTCTTCAATCGGGATTGTTGCAGGTGCGATTAAAGGTTTAAACGAAGTACAAGGAAACGTTGTTTCTCGTTTCGGTTTAAAATTACTGTTTGGTTCTACATTAGTAAGCTTTTTATCCGCAGCTATCGCAGGTCTGTTTGTTTAATCTCGAAAGATAAAATAGATAGGTAGCATGTGAATAAAATAACAATGTAAACTGCATCACTTGTTAAGCAAGTAATAGAAAATTAAGCAGTACCTTTTGGTACTGCTTTTTTTATCATTAAATTACCCTATAATTAACTCCATTCCTTCGATGACAATGTGGTAGAGAACATGTTAGAGAAACAGCACCTTATCGATATAGCAAACACACAAATGCCATTTGGCAAGTACAAAGGGCGTATGCTGGTTGATTTACCGGAAGAGTATTTATTGTGGTTTGCAAAGAAAGGCGAGTTTCCTGAAGGTAAGCTTGGTCAACTAATGGAGATGACCTTAGCAATTAAGATTGAAGGTTTAGAAGGGTTATTAAAGCCATTAAAGCGGTAATGTTAATTATTATCTATACCTGATTTTTCAGGTGTTAATGCATTAATAATTTTCTGACTTAATTCAATAAATAATGTTTGTTCTCCGAGTGTTAAACATTCACTTATTTTTTCTGCATTTTGTTTTCGACCTAATGCTGCTCTTGCTAAAAAAGCGCGACCCTCATCAGTTAAATGGGTAATAAATTCACGCTTATCTTTTTCAGAACGATTTTGTGCAATAAATCCTAAGGATTTTAATCCCCGCATAAATTTCGACAAATTTTGCCTTGAAATAGCTAAAGAATCACTCAATTGAGAAGGGGTTAAATCACCTCGTAAGCGTAATAATTCTAAAATATCATATTGACTCCACGTGACTTGCTCTGGGGTATAACGAGTTCGCTGCGCGACTAATGTACATTGTAATAATGACAATGCATTTTCTAATTCACACTTTTCCATAGCTACGCCACCTCATGAATAATATTAACTAAAGTTAATATTATCAGGTCATTCACTGCGAATAAACTTTATATTGATTAACCAAAGTTAATCAAATAGAATGATTATATAGTTAACTTTAGTTAACTACTTTTGGGGCATCTGATAAAATGCGATGCCATTGTTAAGAGGTAAAGTCGAAATGATGGACTACTTTAAAAATAAAGTGATTTTAGTTACAGGTGCAAGTACAGGTGTAGGTGAAGGTATTGCACAATTACTATTTCAACGTGGTGCAACGGTTTTTATTACAGGTCGGCATTTAGAGGAAATAACAAAAACAGCACAGTCAATTGATATAACAGGCAAGAAAGTCATTGCTTTACAGGCTGATATGACTTCTTTTTCTCAAGTTGAAGAAATGATTGAAACTATTATTGCTCAAGCGGGAGCATTACATGGCTTGGTTAATAATGCAGGGATCACGGGGCCTCACAATACATCTATCGTGGATTATGAGATTGAAGATTGGAAATCAGTAATTGATACAGATATCAATGGCGTATTTTATGGGTTGAAATATGGCATACCGGCAATATTAAAAAGTGGTGGCGGAAGTATTGTGAACCTTTCTTCATCTAATGGTATTGTGGGAATTGCGGGTATTTCAGCATATACAGCGGCTAAACACGCCGTGTTAGGGATCACTCGTTCAGCTGCGCTTGAGTTCGCAGACAAAGGAATTAGGATCAATGCCATTGGGCCTGGGTATGTTGATACACCAAGGATGCAGTTGTTACCAGATGAAGTACGTGAATGGATGGCGAATACACATCCAATGAAAAGGATGGCAACCAGAGAAGAAGTTGCTAAAACGGTTGCTTTTTTACTTTCAGATGAGAGCAGTTTCTCAACAGGGGCATTTTATGCCATTGATGGTGGTTACACTGCACAATAGAAATAAATAAAGTGAGAAAATAAAAAATCCCGAAGATTTCTCTTCAGGATCTTAAAATTCTGGTGGAGCTAAACGGGATCGAACCGTTGACCTCTTGCATGCCATGCAAGCGCTCTCCCAACTGAGCTATAACCCCACATATTGGATTGTTCTAGAAGTATATTGGTGGAGCTAAGCGGGATCGAACCGCTGACCTCTTGCATGCCATGCAAGCGCTCTCCCAACTGAGCTATAGCCCCAACATACTGGAACGGGCTTGATAATAGGCAACAAGCACAATACTGTCAATCAGTTAATCTCACATTATTTATTGATTGCTGAAAAAGAGTACAAAAAAAAGATACATTCCTTATTTTAGGGATGTATCTTTCTTGATAAGCAAGATTAACGAGTAAATTAAGCTTGGTTTTCTCTTTCAGTAATAAAGTCTAATGCTTTATTAATACGTGCAACGCTACGAGTTTTTCCAATCGCGTGAACGGTAACATCTAATCCTGGAGATTGGCCTGCACCAGTTACAGCAACACGTAATGGCATACCTACTTTACCCATACCTACTTCTAATTCATCAGCAGTATCTTGAATAGCTTGGTGAATATTTTCAGCTGTCCAGTCTGTAATTGCTGATAATTTATCGCGAACAACTTCTAATGGTTGACGAGCAACTGGGCGTAAATGTTTTTTCGCTGCTGTTTCTTCAAAGGTTTCGAAATCAACATAGAAGTAATGGCAACTTTCAGCCATCTCTTTTAATGTTTTGCAACGTTCACCTAATAATTTGATCAACTCAACTAATGATGGACCATTACTAGTATCGATATTTTGTTGTTTGATATGCCAATCTAAATGAACTGCGACTTTCTCTGCTGGCAGTGTATTGATGTAGTGATGGTTTAACCAGAGTAGTTTATCAGTATTAAATGCGCTTGCTGATTTACTGATAGCTTCTAAAGTAAAGTGTTCAATCATTTCATCAATAGTAAAGATCTCTTGGTCGCCATGAGACCAACCTAAACGCACTAAGTAGTTTAATAGTGCTTCTGGTAAATATCCTTCATCACGATATTGCATTACGCTGACAGCGTTATAACGTTTAGATAATTTTTTACCATCATCACCTAAAATCATTGATACGTGAGCATATTCAGGTACAGGCGCACCTAATGCTTTGAGAATATTGATTTGGCGAGGAGTGTTGTTGATATGATCTTCACCACGAATAACGTGAGTGATTTCCATGTCCCAGTCATCAATAACAACACAGAAGTTATAAGTTGGAGAACCATCAGTACGACGAATAATCAGATCATCAAGCTCATGGTTACTAAATTCAATTGGGCCACGAATTTTGTCATCAAAAATAACAGAACCTTCTTGTGGGTTTAAGAAACGCACAACATGAGGCTCATCAGCAGTGTGATTATGGTTACCACCACGGCAACAACCATCGTAACGCGGTTTTTCACCTTTTGCCATTTGATCTTCGCGGAGTTGTTCTAAGCGCTCTTTAGAGCAATAACAACGGTATGCAGTACCCGCAGATAACATTTGATCAATCACTTGGTTATAGCGATCGAAACGTTTAGTCTGATAATAAGGACCTTCATCCCAATTCAGATTTAACCAATTCATACCGTCCATGATTGCATCGATGGCTGGCTGTGTAGAACGTTCTAAGTCGGTATCTTCTATACGCAGTACAAATTCGCCCTTATTGTGACGGCTATATAACCAGGAATAAAGTGCGGTACGCGCACCACCAACATGTAGATAGCCAGTAGGACTTGGTGCAAAACGGGTTTTTATTTTACTCATTGGGATTGCCTTTGTACGTCTTACTTAATAGATAAGTAATCGTGATTATCAAAAAAACGAAATGGTTATCTTATTTTATCACTGGATGTTAATTCCTCAATGGCATTAAGCCTTTAACAGAGATAAAATTTTCAAATTGATGATTTTTTGTTTGACGAAGAGTATCCGTAGGATTATTTTGGTTAATTGCTGTGTCACTTATGGTGCTAAAAAAAGCATCTTGACTAAAAATAAAACGAACGATCATTTTCACAATAAAAAACTGATAAAAATCGTTGACTCATAGCGCAGTATCCCTATAATGCACCCCATCACGACGGGCGGTTAGCTCAGTTGGTAGAGCATCTCCCTTACAAGGAGGAGGTCGTTGGTTCGAGCCCAATACCGCCCACCATTATTTTCGTCGTGATAAGTTGTATGATTTAGTGTGATTGGGCGGTTAGCTCAGTTGGTAGAGCATCTCCCTTACAAGGAGGAGGTCGTTGGTTCGAGCCCAATACCGCCCACCAATTACACTAAAGCGTGGTAGTGAGAATTTAGTCATTATGAAGTGGGCGGTTAGCTCAGTTGGTAGAGCATCTCCCTTACAAGGAGGAGGTCGTTGGTTCGAGCCCAATACCGCCCACCACTTCATCCGGTTATTTCGCGCAATATCACACAGTTAGGTATGGGTCGTTAGCTCAGTCGGTAGAGCAGTTGACTTTTAATCAATTGGTCGGGCGTTCGAATCGCCCACGACCCACCATTCCTAAAAATACAACATAAAGTAGTGAACATTGTGACGGGTCGTTAGCTCAGTCGGTAGAGCAGTTGACTTTTAATCAATTGGTCGGGCGTTCGAATCGCCCACGACCCACCATTCACAAAATCACTTACAGATTTACGCAAAAATTATTAAATGGGTCGTTAGCTCAGTCGGTAGAGCAGTTGACTTTTAATCAATTGGTCGGGCGTTCGAATCGCCCACGACCCACCATTTAATAGTTCAGCGGGCGGTTAGCTCAGTTGGTAGAGCATCTCCCTTACAAGGAGGAGGTCGTTGGTTCGAGCCCAATACCGCCCACCACTTCTTTTTATACCTTCTTCTTTATTTTCCTCACGTTTCTCTAAGATAATCGATAAAAGCCATTTAGTTTTTAATAACTGTATGATGAAATCTAGTTATACTTTTAAACCTTAATTTTTCTCTCTCTGTGTCTGCTGCCTTATTACTTTGCTGACCGTCTTATCATGACTGTGTATTCCTACACGTGTATGCTTTCCTCCTCCTTATATTGAGCTCATTCCTTTATACCAAAGCAATACTTAGCTACTGCTCTTGTTTCTTTTGATCTATGAGTTACTAAGATTGTTTTAACTTGTTATTGCATTGTGCTTTCTGTGAAAAGAGAGCATAAGCCGGATTCTTTATTATTGCTTTTTTATCCAATCATGTTTTTAACATTTAAATTGGAGCGCTTAAAAAGAAGTTATTCTTTTATTGTTAAGTTAATCATTTTAGATCAGAGAGTTAACTCAGTAGAAGATATGTATTTATTTTTGAGTAGAGAACAAATTTTGAACTGAAAATATAAAAATAATGACTCTAATTGAAAAAGAAATATCTACTCCTTTTTAGTGTAAATATAGGTTTTTCCAGTTTATTCGTAAAATTAAACAACCTTAAATACACTGTTATCAATTATTTGAGCATTTTTTATGAGCAATATCTCTCATAAAATGAGTAAGTTAAAACATTTTAAGTCATCATATGAAAAATATGTGGTACACCTTTTTTAGGGAAAAGTTCAGAAGATGAAAAGACAAAAATTGGGTTTTATAGTTAATCTTTCTTACTTTTTATAACTCATTGAATGGCACTACCAAAAAGAAAGATTAATTATAATGATATTTTATCTTCTTTTTTAAAGATACGACAGAATGAGAGAGTTTACTTAACGTTTTAATTTAAAAGAGATTAGATTTAAAGTTTGATGTTTATCAATGTTTACATCATAATGCGCTGGATTATATATGATATAAAGCAAAAATCGCTTATTCCATCAGTAATTGATTTGTCCTAGAGTGGTTAATTTCATTTTTTACGAAAAATGGAGAAATTTGTGCATTTAGCAGGAATATAAATTATATAAAAATATTAATGTTTATTTTAGTCTAAGAATAACTCTTATATGGAATAGGTATAATTACTTAGGATATGAAATGGTTGATTTTTGTTTTTTTTAACAAAATTAGATCATGCTAAAGCTGATATTTAATAGTTCATTCCCTTGATGATTTGACTTAAGGTGTGATGATTGTTCTTTTTTTGCAATGTACCAAATGTGTGTATTTGAGTGAAAAAGAAAGAATAATATTGTGTCGTCATAACAAGAGCGGTTTTTATGATAATAAGTATGCTCTTCGAATAACTTACTGATAAAACAAAATATTTATATTAACACTCGACGTTTTTCTATTTCATAAAAAAGATTTTCAATCTAATTGAAAATTAAAATAAGTTATTCATTAATAAAAATTCAAAAAAAATGAGTAATTAGATCTATTCTTTATTTATTATAGTGTAATAAGGAATTGAGGAGCATGAAATATATTTAGCTGAAAGAGTAAGTGTTTATGCTTATATAAATTAATTAACAAATGTTTAAAATGTGATTTATATCTATATTTTAGTGTAAATCTCGTAACCTAATGATATTAAAGTGTAATATTGATTTTTTATAAACTTATCAGATTTCATTGATATTACTTAAGCTATTTAATAAAAATAAAAAAATCGTTACCTTTATGAGGTTAATTTATAATTTTAAATAAATTAGACTGACATAACTTGATTTATTTTTACACAATACCAATAATCATACTTTAAATTAATATAATTATAGATAATAATTCTAACTAATGAGTAAAATTTAAGAAAAAAAAAGCGTGATTTTATAAGTAAAATATTTTAACTACATGAAAATAAAGATAATATACCATTATCCTAAGTATTATTTACTAGTATGAGTAAATCATCTCACCTGTACTGTCTTTTTTTGACTGGTTGAAAGTGTTTGAATGCGTAGTATATTATTTACATATGATAAGTCATGTTTTGAATTGTAATATTTCTTATCTACTAAAAATAATATTTTATTAAAACAAAAAGGTGTCATCAATAATATATGTTTTTATATATTATTGCGCAGGAACACACCATTATAAATTAGATATCAATCAAAGTGAAAAGCGAGAACAATATTATGAGTAGCAAGTATCCAGTCGCTTATGCAGTTGGACAAAAAATTAAGTCATTAAGAAAATCTCAAGGTTATACTGTATTTCAGTTAGCAAAAGAGATTGATATTAGTGAACAACAGTTATTTCGTTATGAGCGTGGTGTAAACCGTATTGATATTGATTGCTTAGTTAGAGTACTTGAAGTACTAGGCGTTAATATTGGTAGCTTCTTTGAAGAAGTAACAGCTGGAATGTCTCAAGAAACTGAGCGTAATGAACAACATATTCCAGCTCATTTCGATAGCAAGGCTCTTTCTATTTTCTAATAATATTCTTAAATTAGAAAGTAACTCATTTTAGAATAGCTAATTTGAGTAAGATAATTCTTATATAAGTGTTTCTCTTTAGTTAGTTAATAATAAGAATTTTCTTAATGAATAAATAAAGCCTCTATATGAATTAAATGCCCTTATTAGGGCATTTTACGTTTATAGAGATAAATGTTTTTAATTTTCACAAAAAAAAGAATAAATTTATTGCAAATGAACTGAAATCTTTATGTTTAGAGAAATATATTATCATATTTATTTGTATGAGAAAAAAACAGCTAATTAATGCTTGTTTAGAATAAGCATCTCATAAAATTACCTCTTATATAACCCACCACTACTTTACTTCCTGATAACATTTTTAAAGCTATTAAACGTATAACTTATGTTTTTCACACCAATAAATTTAAAAAGAGTCCATTTAATATGATAAATGCAAAATATAGGTATTGCTGAAAATAGGTTATCAGATCAAAAGTCAAGTATTATCATTAAATGACTATTTATGATAATGGTAGTTAATATCATATCAGGATGGATTATTGTTTCCTTTTGTTCATGATTAAAAGGTAGTAACAATGAGTCTTTGAGCTATTTAAGAATATGTTTTAATTGCTGGTCGGTGTGGGGATATTAAAAATGCTAAGATCTCTTCTGTAGTGTTACGACATAGCCAACTTCAGCCTTTACGATTTGTATAAACTCGGTTTTTATGAATCGCAGTAATAGATAGCCATTTAGGCATATTTTTTAGCGCTGTGATTTGTGCATTAGATAGTTTTCTTGTTACAAAAAAAGTTATGAAATTCTGAATTAGGATAAAAAAATGCCCGTTTAAACGGGCATTTTAGGAAATAAAACGTAACAGAAGGGATATTGAGAAATTAATGTTCTGTTTTTTCTGCTACGGAACCATGATCATCATGTTTCTGATGACGATGATGACCATCGATCATGCTACGGAATGTTTGAGTAAACGTATCACCCAGTGTACATAAGTAGAAGTGTGCACAAATAAACATTAATGCCACGATCCCTAATACTAAGTGCGCTTTTAGCATCCAATAACCTTCACCAAGTACTTCAGGATATAAACATAATAATCCAGTAATAAGTAACAGTGGTACTAAACCAAACATCACACCTAAGTAAGCGAGCTGTTGAAGTGGATTAAATTTATCAGTTTCTGTGGCCGCGAAAGGATGTGGCTCGCCTTTCATTATACCGTAAAGATAAAAGCGGGCTTGTTTGATACAACGACCAATTAATCCGTTAAATCTTACTTTGTAATGTACGCCGTTACTGGTCGTTAGATTGATAAGAATAAAACCAATCCAGAATGCGATAAGAATAAAACCACAGATCTTATGTAACAGCACCATTGATGTAACATTACCAATAGAGAAATGCCCTAAAAAGCCACTTAATAGCAATAGGATAAACAGTAAAGCATTACCCCAGTGCCAAAAACGAATTGCTTTAGAGTATAAATAAACACGCTCTTCTTCATAGTGACCAGCGTGTTTTGGTGCAAGGGCGTAGCGTAGTAAGCCATGAATAACTAATACTGCTATCATAGCAACGATTAATAAACCAGCTGCCATTAACCATACAGGCCAATAATCTGGCGTATAATAGAGTTCTGCTCCCCAGATACTAGTCATGCTTTATCTCCCTGATGGATTTCTTTACGACGGAATAAACTTGGTTTTCCGACATTATCTAATTGGTATTGATAAACGGATTTTTGTTTGATCCAAGCCTGAATTTCAGGTGAGTCGATACGACCAAAAGCAAGTGCATCTGTTGGGCATACCGATACGCATGCAGGTAATTCCCCTTCAGCTAATCGAGTGTCAGAACAGAAGTTACACTTGTCTGCGATATGCGTTACTGGGTTGATATAACGAACATGGTAAGGACAAGCACCAACACAGTAATCACAGCCGATACACAACTCTTTTTTCACCTGAACGATACCGTTTTCATCAATGAAAGAAGCACCAGTAGGGCAAACAGAAACACAAGGCGCATCTTCACAGTGTTGGCAAGAAACACGGAAAAATTGGTAATGTGGATGGCCTGCTTCATCGTCATGAGGACCTTGTATTTGGACTTGAAGTCGGCTAAATCCTTCTGGAATGTCATTGATGACTTTACATGCAACAGTACAAGCTTGGCAGCCAATACAACGTTTCTCATCATGTAACATGACAAATTGTTTATCATTATTGTTCATCGTTATTTTTTTCCTTAAGCCCGACTAATTTTGACACCTGATGTATGCACATCAGTACCTGATACAGGGCTAATTTCATGATGTAATAAGTTGCCACAGTGAACGCCTGTTGTTGTCGCGGCTGTTTTCGCACCTGCTTTTGCACCTGATCCCATATAAACAAATACGGTGTCAGGGCGAATGCCTTCAGTGATCAAAGCATGTGCTTTTTCTTTACCAATACTGTTTTCTAGAATGATTTCATCACCATGTTTAATACCATGATTTTTAGCTGTTTCAGGGTGAAGCCAAACAGGGTTTTTCCACATTAATTCAGCTAATAATGGTACGTATTGTGTTGCACCATTAGTGTGAACGGCGACTTTTCCTTGGATAAAATAAAGCTCGTCTTTTTCTTTTAATGGGAAATTGTGGAAGCGTGGAATACCGTAGTTTTCTAAACGGCTTTCTAATTCTTCAGAGTAGATTTCAATTAAGCCACTTGGTGATTTAAATGACAGTGATTTTTCCATCATATTATTGCCATCTACATGCTTGATAGCATCAGGATATTGCTCAACAAAAGCTTTTACATAAGAAGGCTCACGCAAAAGTAATGGGATACCATAGGACAAATAGCCTTTTTTATGGATTTCCTTATACAGCGCTTCATCACCATTGACTTGATATAGCTGACGAACTCCCATATTTTCCCATGGGAAATATTGAGCTAGTCCCAGTTTTTTCCCTAATTCCATCCAAATTAACCAGCTTGGTTTTGTATCACCAATTGGTTCGACAACTTGTTGACGTAATGCATAAGCTGGGTTTAAACCTGAAACATCAGAAATCTCTTCATCGCGTTCTAAATAAGTTGTTTCAGGTAATAGATAATCGGCATAGGCGGCGCTTTCGCTTAAATAAACATCACAGCTAACAATTAAGTCTAATTTTTGTGCTGTTTTTTCTAGCTCAGGGCGACAACTTACTGTTTGAAATGGGTTATGGCGAGACATAATCCATGCTCTGGTTTGATACGGCACACCGTTTAATGTTGAATCAATAATAGATTGAACGATACCACCACCTTTATTGATATATTTAAATTGAGGTGCAGT
Organism: Proteus faecis; assembly: GCF_030286765.1. Classification (NCBI taxonomy): domain Bacteria; kingdom Pseudomonadati; phylum Pseudomonadota; class Gammaproteobacteria; order Enterobacterales; family Morganellaceae; genus Proteus; species Proteus faecis. The sequence continues at coordinate 42,982 of NZ_JASVWV010000015.1, read as the reverse complement.
AGCATCAATACGTTTTGCTGTAATTTCAGGCATTCCCTTAACGCTCGGTTTAGCGAGTTCAGGTGCAACATTAATACCCGCAAGTTTATTGTATTTTGATGCTGCTTTTTTCTGATACATGCCACCTTCACGTTCAAAGTTACCGAGCAATGCATTGAAGGTGAAGATCATTCTGCGCATATTAATTTCTTCTTTATTAAAGGTTGCGCGGTGACCTGGCATAATCAGTGCGTGAGGTGCTTGAGCTGCAATCTCACGGGCAATACGAGCAATATCTTTAGCTGGAACATCAGAATGTGCTTGAGCCCATTCTGGAGTTGTATTTTGTAGAACTTCTTTTAATTGTGGAAAACCAACTGTAAATTTCTCAATGAAATCTTTATCGTAAAGATCTTCTTTAATTAATATATGGCACATTGCCATTAGAACAGGTAAATCCCCGCCTGGGCGGATCGCGTACCACTCATCAGCTTTACTTGAAACAACAGATAAACGAGGATCAAAACTTACTAATTTCGCACCGCGTTCTTGTGCTGTCATTAGTTCATGAGTTTCTGCAACTTCAATACCCTCATAAAGATTATGACCAAAAGAGAGAATATATTTTGAATTTGCGAGATCCATTTTAAGATCGCCACCCATCATAACGGATGCTGCAATAGCTTTACCTGCAGGGCATGTTGATGCGTGTGTAAACGTATTGGGTGAGCCAAATGCAGCCGCTAAATGGAAAAGATGAGAAGAGAGCGATCCAGATTTTGAGGAAAAAGAGATGCTTTCTGCGCCATAGTTTTGTTTTATGGCATTCATTTTTTCGGCGATTTCGCTATAAGCTTGTTCCCAACTTATCACTTCCCATTCACCCGCACCTCTTGGACCTTTGCGCTTCATAGGTTTGACAATACGGTTTGGGTCATTAACTAGGCTAACGCCACTTCCGCCTCTTGCACAAACTCGGCTACTTTGGTGTTCTGCATTTCTATTTCCTTGGATAAAAACAGTCTTATTGTTAACAACCTGAGCTTCTATTGGACAACGATAAGAACACATTTCACACAGACTAGGTGTTAATTTTGACTGACCCTTAAGAGAATCTACAGGATTAAATGCAAGCGCACCTGGTGGTAAACTACTCACGGTACAACCCACACATCCTATCCCCATCCCCTTAATGAAAGAACGACGACTAATACTCATATAACCTCCAGTTTCTTCTTATAGCTAAATATTATATACGGACGGTTAAATAAATATTTGAAGGCGTCTCCATTTTATTAATCCATAAGTGATGAGTTAGTTGTAAATAATAAATAATAGAGAATAAGAAGTTAATAAATATCACTAAATAAATTAATTAAAATAGACAAAATCAAATGATAATTATTTTCTTCTCTTGAATGCTATTATAAAGTTTTGGAGAAGGAATAGAGGTTTTTTATAGATATGGTAGCTATAAATTGTTCTTTTAAATTCACTGGCTTATGTTATTAATCTATTTTATTAAAGTGTATTTTAAATATATGATTAATAATAATTATAATTTGACAAAAAAGCCTATCGATATATATATTATTATATATCGAATTTTGTTCACATTGTAATTAATTTGTTATTTAAAAATCAGGATAAATAATACTTTTGATGCTATTTAAATTTAGTTTTTCTTAAATTATCTTCTTGTGAAAAATAGCTAACTTATTATTTTGATAATAAATAAAATAGAAAAATAAATGAATGAGGTGTGGTACAAAAAACGTGCAGTTAAACATGATCAGACTGAGACTAAATATGAGACAGTTTATAAATTATTATTCATTATGTTTAAATATTAATTAATCATATTAATAGTTATGATACTGTGTCGTGATTGTCAAAATGAGATGTTTTTTGTTTTATGTGTCTTGATAGCATTAAAGCTAAGTGAAGGCGCGTAGGAAAAAATGGGGCGGAATGTTAAAAAATGGCGACTTATTGAATATTCAATGCCACCATTTTATATGTAGTCATTATTGTTTTTCGTTGTTTGTTACCTGTCTATTTTCTATATAAGAAGAAAGGATTTAAAACAACATGACAATTAAAACAAGGATCAGTAACAGAGGGTAAATTCTTGCATGCCATTTGTCAGGAATACGAGATAAAAAGCGTTCAGAGATCTTTAAACCAACCCAGGTGCTACAAATCAGAATAAGTGCAGCTTTTAGCCAAATATAACCAATAAAACCAGATTCACTATTTAAAGGTGAAGTAAAAGAAAGGGCGACGTAAGTGCATGTTGCTGTGAGTGCTAAAGGTAAGGTTAATGCATTTGCCATTGCTGCTGATTGTGCCATTGGTGTTCCTCTACGGCGCAATAGAGGAACAGTCATCACGCTTCCACCCACCCCAAGAAAAGTGGCAATAATACCGATCACAGTACCATTAATGCTCTCTTTTGCTTTGGTCACTTTTTTTGCATTGTGAGTAGTAGGAGCCATAAAACCGGGGCGAAAATAGCAGTCTAAAATAGTGACAAAAAGATAACCAATAAAAAACCATTTGATCCATGTACCTTCAACCGTTAAGGCGAGAAGAGCACCTACGATCCCGCCAAACGCGATACCAATAAACAGAATGGACATGATACTCCAATTAAGTCTTTTTGCTTTATGGTGTGTAATGGTTGTGACTGTCGCAGAAAACAACATAATTAATGCTGAAGTAGCAACGGCGATTTGCATAGCATGCTCAGCCGGTAAACTGTCTATTCCCCAGAGTGTTAAAATAAGTGTGTAGAGTAAAGGAACAGTAACAAAGCCACCACCAAAGCCAAATAACCATGTTGTAATGCCTGAAATTAAACCAAAAGAAATCAGCCAGAGTGTCATTTCAAATCTCCTGTTGAGTCAGGAGATTAACAATATAGAATAAAATGATGGCTAGCCCACGCGATAATGACAAGTTTATACGAATTTAGGACAATTTAATTATTATGCGTAATATCGATATCAACAGTGTGGATAATCTTCCTCGTGATATTTTGGCATTAGGCTCTGATTATCCTTATGACACATTACTTGAAGCTCACCATCATCGGCGAGCACAATTTTTATATGCCCCTAATGGTGTAATGAAAGTTAAAACAGAAGACGGTCAATGGATTGTATTACCTTACAGTGGCGTGTGGATCCCTGCAGAAAAAGTACATCAGGTGTTAATGTTGGGTAGTAGTACTTATAGTCTCTATATTGAGCCGAATAAAATTCCTCGTCACTCAGAATATTGTGAGGTTTTACAAGTTTCACCTCTGCTTCATCAGCTATTACTTTCAGCTAATGAGCTTCCTTTACTTTATGATTTAGGAGGACGAGACAGTGCATTATTAACTTTGCTTTGCCATGAATTAGCTCAGGCAAAGCCATTACCTTACTTTACGCCATTACCACAACATGCTTTATTAGATGAATTGTGTACTGAATTTATGTCAAAACCCAATATTCGCACGAGACCAGAAATGTGGGCTGAAAAATTAAATAAGAGCCTACGTACTTTTACCCGTTTTTTTCATAAAGAAACAGGCCTTTCTTTTCGAGATTGGCGACAAAAAGCGTGTTTAATGTATGCGTTAACTGCTTTAAAGAAAGGTGATTCAGTCACTGAAGTTGCTTTAGAACTGGGTTATGAAAATCCGAGCGCCTTTAGTGCGATGTTTAATAAAGAGATGGGATATTCACCTAAAGTGTTTTTAAAACAGTTGAAATAGTTTTAATAAAATAGACAGATATAAGCAAAAACATAATCATTGATTCTTGTATATATTAGGTGGTTTTTAAGTTAAATCACATTGTTCAAAAAAGAAACAAAAAAATTCCTTCCAATATCAGTGCGTTAAAACTTGATTAATAGAGAGTGAGGGAGGTAAAATATAGCCCGTCCATCAGTTACATTTGATTTTTCTACGTATGTTCCCTTAGTTAAATGGATATAACAAGCCCCTCCTAAGGGCTAGTTACAGGTTCGATTCCTGTAGGGAACGCCATCTATTACCCATGCTGTAAATCTAAACACTCCTCCTAGTGCTGTGCTTATTCAGTTCACGCTATTATGGTTATTATTTAACTTCCTTACTCAATGTTCGATAATAAATATAGGTTTTTATATGGACATAAAATCAATTAATAATATTTGATGTTTAAAGTTTTTATTACTTATGAGTGTATTAAGTGAACATATTGCCGTTTTTCTTAACGCTGGATATATCGTTGTTATAGATTTTCCTGCGAATACACCGAAGCCGAAAAATGATTAAAACCATTAGCAGATAATACGTGAATGTCTTATTTACTTGATGTATTGAAAGTAGAATATAATTAAATAACATCATATATTTTTATATTTCCCCATAATATCGGGTTAATATTTTAAATCAGCTCGATAAGGTAATCACAAAAACCGAATTATCTTATAAGATCAAAACCTAATAAAAGTACCACTTATTATACATTGACAGTATTATGTCTAGAATTTATGAATATGCGAACTATGATGCTGCTCATCATAAGATAATTAGCGGAGAACATTATGAAGTATCGCCTGTGCGGTGTTGCTCTTTCAGTTGCCTTACTTTCAGGATGTGCAAGTACCTCTAATAATGGGGAAGGGCGCTCAGACCCATTAGAAGGGTTTAACCGCCAGATGTTTGATTTTAACTACTATGTGTTAGACCCTTATATTTTACGTCCAGTTGCTGTTGTTTGGCGTGATTATGTGCCACCACCAGCAAGAAATGGTTTATCTAACTTTTTAGGTAATTTAGAAGAGCCAGCAAGTATGGTGAACAGTGTATTGCGTGGTGATTTTGAAAAAGGGGCTAAACATTTTGGTCGTTTCTGGATCAATACCGTTTTTGGTATGGGTGGCTTGATAGATGTTGCTGGCATGTCTAAAGAAACGATGGAAAAAGAAGTGCCAATGCGATTTGGTAGCACATTAGGTCATTATGGCATGGATTACGGCCCTTATGTTGTTGTACCAGGCTATGGTAGTTTTACTGTCCGTGAAGAAGGTGGTGATTGGGCTGATTTAACCTACCCTATGTTGAGCTATTTAACATTTTGGATGTCAGCGGGTAAGTGGGCATTAGAAGGCATTGAAACACGCGCGCAATTGCTCGACTCTGATGCGATTTTACAAAACTCATCTGATCCTTATTTAATGATGCGTGAGGCTTATTTCCAAAGTAATGACTTCCAAGCGGGTATAGTGAAAGAGAACCCTAATGCGAAAGCCATTGAAGATGATTTAGATTCCATTGATTAGTGAATTATCTTTTTTAGCTTAATAAATAAAAAAATGGTCTTAAAAAAGACCATTTTTTGTGTAGAACGTGCAGTGAGAAATTAGAAGCGGTAATTAAAGTTCATACCGTATAACCAGGCTTTACCTGATGATTCAAATTCGTAAGCCGGTAATGGTAAATCTTCAGATAATTTCTCTTTGATTGTGACTTTTTTACCGTGCATATACGCTAAGCCGACATCAACAGACATATCTTTGTTAAATGCATAAGTTGCCCCTGCACTTAACCAGAAACGATCTTGGTCTGGAATAGAAATAGAACGTTTATCTGCAGGAACTGGGCTATCATCGAAAGCGATACCGGTACGGAATGTCCAGTTATCATCGTGATAATAGGTTGTACCTAAAGCCACACGCCATGCATCACGGAAGCCTTCTTCTTTCTTGAAGAGTTGCTGACCATCACTTTTACGAGTGGCTTTTAACTCTTCGAATGCACTCCAGCTTGTATAAGCGAAATTATAATGAACAGCCCATTTTGGTGCTACACGGTGATAAGCGGCAAATTCCCAAATTTCAGGCAAGTTAAGGTCAAGTTTACCTTTAATGGTTTCGCCGTTAGTGCCTACAATACCCATTCCTTCAAGTTGTGGGATTGAACGCAAGTCACTTTGATAATCGCCATCTTTAAATTTCACTTTTACTTTAGAGCGATAAGTGAAACTCACACGATTATCTTCATCAAACTCATACAGTAAGCCCGCATTCCAGCCAAAGCCCCATGCATCACCTTTTAATTGAGCAAAGCGAGCATTTGCTGGCAGACTTGATAAATAACCACCTAATTGTTCCATACCAGGCTTTTTAGATAATGCGCCACCTAACACTTTACCCGCTTCACCAACATGTCGAGTAATTTCAGCATCAGCATAAAGAGCATTTAGCCCCAAACCTACGCTAAATTGGTTATTCACACGGTAGCCCGCACTTAAGTTTAGGTTCATGGTTTTCAAATCAGTTTTACCGCCGATAAGACCAGCAGGATAATCGTCTGGGAAATCTGTTGCTAAACCAAAGTTTGTTGTACCTGATGCACCGATAGCCCATTTATCATTAATTGGTGCTACAAAGTGGATATTAGGGACTAATGCACTGGGTGCGATATCTTTTGCAGTGGTATCCGTACCGGTAAGCGGTGATTTACCTTTAACATCAACGCCTGGGTTAATAAGGATAGCACCAACAGAAAACTCAGGGCGATCGAACATTGTGAGTGCCGCTGGGTTACGGCTACCTACGCTGGCGTCATCAGCAATAACGCCTTCCCCTGAAAATGCACGCCCTAGTGCTGAAGTAGAATATTCATTTAACTGAAAACCGGCAGCGCCTGCTTGAGAGGAAATTGTTCCTACAATGGCAGCTAGTGCTGTGCGAGTAAACAGGTTTTTACGGTTCATGACCTAAACCCTCATAATTTTTTTAAGTTAGTAACTTCTGATTAGAAGCGCTGGATTTTAGGTGCGGTTGTCGTTATGACAAATCAGACCAGTTGATTAAGTATAAAGTTGATTACCCTGAATGTTGCAAGTATGTTTTACAAATATTGCCATTTGGATTCAATAATTGGGATTTGGTTAACATATTTTTTACAAAACATCCCAATAAAGGTGTTTTTGATTGTTAAATAAACAGGGTAATCAATTATTTTTGTAAAATTGTAATAAAATTTGAGCTAAAGCAGTTTATTTTATTTTTTTGCGATTATGATAGATAATTAACATTTCTTTCGTTGGGAGACTAAAATGGCAGACGCAATTAATCGTTGTAGTGCAGAAGAAACCGCTGCTTGCTGTTGTGTAGATGTGGGTACTATTATTGACAATAAGAATTGCACAGCGTCATATCAGCATGTCTTCGCTGATAAAGTACAAGCGCAAGCAATGTTAGATCAACTTAGTGCAAAAGCACAATCTATCGCTTCAGAGCCTTGCAAAATCAATCAACAATTTGCTGATGTTGATGGTGGTGTTCAACTCACCGCTGATTTTACATTCTCTTGTGAAGCAGAAAACTTAATCTTTCAGTTGGGATTACGTTAATCCGCTGAAATGAATAGATTTAAGGCTGTTGAAATTCAACAGCCTTTTTTATATCCCTTCATCACGTTATTATCTTTTCTATCATTATTGTTAAGTTTCAGACATTTCATCGAAATATTGAGCGCTAACTCCCACTTCTTGTAAAATGACGTTTCTGAAAAGTGAATTTTTTGTTAACACTATTATCAGGTCAGACCTCTTTGGTGTTAGGAAATCATTTTGTCAGGAGCCGTTATGAAGTCATCAACGAACAGTGCTATGAAAGATCGCATCGCTATTGTCAGTGGGCTACGTTTACCTTTTGCTAAACAAGCGACTGCGTATCGAGGAATACCTGCGGTTGAGTTAGGGCGTTCAGTGGTTCAAGAATTAGTGACTCGCAATGAAATTCCTCCTGAAATTATTGATCAACTTGTTTTCGGGCAAGTGGTTCAAATGCCAGAAGCACCGAATATTGCTAGAGAAATTGTGCTTGGCGCAGGATTAAGCGTAAAAACAGATGCTTATAGTGTAACAAGAGCATGTGCAACAAGTTTTCAGGCGATAGCTAATGTTGCTGAAAGTATGATGGTCGGACATGTTTCTGTCGGTATTGCTGGTGGTGCAGATTCGTCTTCAGTGTTGCCTATCGGTGTGAGTAAAAAGCTTGCCGATGTTTTATTAAGCCTAAATAAAGCCAAATCATTAGGTCAACGATTAAGTTATTTAAGCCAATTACGATTTCGTGATCTCCTTCCTGTAGCACCAGCCGTTGCTGAATACTCAACTGGATTACGTATGGGAGATACGGCGGAACAAATGGCAAAGACGTACCATATTTCAAGAATAGCTCAAGATGAATTAGCGCATCGCTCTCATCAATTAGCAACGAAAGCATGGGAGATGGGTAAATTAGACGATGAAGTGATGACTGCGTTTTTTCCACCTTACAAAGAAGGCTTTCATCAAGATAACAATATTCGTAAAAACTCTGTTCTTGATTCTTACGCCAAACTCAAACCCGCTTTTGACCGTCGCCATGGTAGTGTCACTGCCGCAAACAGCACGCCATTAACCGATGGCGCAGCCGCTGTATTAATGATGAAAGAATCTGTTGCTAAAAGTCTTGGCTATCAACCTTTAGGTTATTTACGCAGTTATGCTTTTACAGCGACAGATGTCTGGAAAGATATGCTATTGGGGCCATCATATGCCACCCCACTTGCACTTTCTCGCGCAGGCCTTGCATTAAGTGATCTAACACTAATTGATATGCATGAAGCTTTTGCCGCACAAACACTCAGTAACTTGACACTGTTTGGTAGTGAGCAGTTCGCTAAAGAGCAACTAGGATTATCCAAGGCGATTGGAGAAGTGGATATGGATAAATTTAATGTGCTAGGTGGTTCTATTGCTTATGGACATCCATTTGCTGCAACTGGTGCAAGAATGGTCACACAGACACTGCATGAGCTTAAACGACGAGGGGGAGGGTTTGGATTGACTACTGCTTGCGCAGCAGGTGGATTGGGTGCAGCGATGATTTTGGAGGTGGAATAATGGAACAACAACAGACAACACTAGAAAAATCATCTGTTTTTCAGTTCTCAGTCCGCAATGACAAAGTGGGGGTTATCACGATTGATGTTATTGGTGACAAAGTAAACACGCTAAAAGCAGAGTTTGTGCAACAATTTCAAGATGTTTTAAAGCAAGCACAGCAACACTCTGGAGTAAAAGGATTAATTATCACCTCAGGTAAAAAAGAGAGTTTTATTGCCGGTGCGGATATTTCCATGATTGCGGATTGTAAAACCAAAGAAGAAGCGAGTGCACTCGCAAAAGCTGGACAAGATCTTTTTACTCAAATTGAAAACTATCCATTGCCTGTTGTGGCCGCTATTAATGGCGTATGCCTTGGCGGAGGGCTTGAGTTGGCCTTAGCCTGTCATGGGCGAATTTGTTCTGATAATAGTAAAACGCGTTTAGGACTTCCTGAAGTACAACTTGGATTATTGCCAGGTTCTGGCGGCACTCAACGCTTACCCCGTCTTATTGGTGTGACATCTGCGTTAGATATGATCTTAACGGGTAGACAAGTTAATGCGAAACGGGCCTTAAAATTAGGCCTTGTAGATGATGTTGTCTCACAAGATATTCTGTTAGATGTTGCTGCTAAATGGATCTTAGTGGGTAAAAAAGAGCAGAGAAAGCATTCGATGATGGATCGTTTTTTGGCAAACACGACTTTAGGTCGGAATATACTGTTTGGGCAAGCAAAAAAACGTACATTAGCTAAGACAAAAGGCCACTATCCAGCAGCAGAACGTATTCTTCATGTTATAGAACGTGGTCTTGAAAAGGATATTCAAACTGGGTTTAAAGAAGAGGCAAATGCATTTGGCGAACTCGCTATGACGCCGGTTTCATCTGCATTAAGACATCTCTTTTTTGCTTCTACGGCACTTAAAAATGAAACTGGCTCATCTGAAAAGCCAGATAATTTGCATCATATCGGTATCTTAGGTGGTGGATTAATGGGAGGAGGGATTGCCTTTGTTACAGCGACAAAAGGTAATTTACCAGCAAGAATTAAAGATATCAGCGATAAGGGAATTGCTCAGGCTCTGAATTATAGTTGGCAAGCACTTTCAGCCAAAGTGAGTAAAAAAAGATTATCTGTGCGCGAACGTCAGCGCCAAATGGGGTTGCTTTCGGGCTCTTTAGATTACAGCGGTTTTCATCAATCGAATATTGTTGTTGAAGCGGTTTTTGAAGATTTGGCTTTAAAACAAAAGATGGTCGCAGATATTGAAGAAGTGGGTAAAGGTAAAATTATTTTTGCTTCAAATACCTCTTCGCTGCCTATTCATAAAATTGCTGAAACGGCAAAATATCCAGAAAAAGTGATCGGGCTTCACTATTTTAGTCCTGTGGAAAAAATGCCTTTGGTTGAAGTTATTCCACATGAAAATACAGATGAAAAAACTATTGCTACAACAGTCAATTTTGCTAAAAAACAGGGCAAAGTTGCAATAGTTGTTGGTGATAAACCTGGATTCTATGTTAACCGTATTCTTGCTCCTTATATTAGTGAAGCATTGACATGTTTAGTACAAGGAGAGCCTATTGAACATATTGATAAAGCACTTGTTCAGTTTGGTTTTCCTGTTGGACCTATTCAGTTATTAGATGAAGTGGGTATTGATATCGGTACAAAAATAACGCCGATATTAGTGGATGCATTTGGTGAAAGATTTGCTTCTCCTCCTGCTGTCGATGCCATTATTGCTGATGATAGAAAAGGGCGTAAAAATGGACGAGGTTTTTATCTTTATGCAAAACATGCATTACCTTTCTCATTAGGTAAAAATAAAAAGCAGCCTGATCCAGCGATATATCGACTATTACAAATTAAGCCTAAAAACCAACACTCTTCCTCTGAAATTACAGAACGTTGTTTATTACTAATGTTAAATGAAGCCGTTCGTTGTTTAGATGAAAATATTATAAAGCAGCCACGAGATGGTGATATTGGTGCTGTATTTGGTATCGGTTTCCCTCCTTTTTTTGGTGGCCCATTCCGTTATATGGATAGTATGGGAACAACAAAGGTGGCAGAAAAGCTTAATCAACTCGCCGATAAATATGGAGAAAAATATCGCCCTTGTGAACGTTTAGTTGAAATGGCTAAACGAAATGAACGTTTTTACGATTAATATTATCTCTTACCATTGCTTTTTCCTTTTGTGACATTTGTTTTGATTGAGGCGCTTAGGCGCCTTTTTTTCTTGTCGTTTTTGCGTCAGATTAATAATTGATGAATTTTTAATGGAAAAAGAGGTCGAAAATGTCAATGATAGCCAGATATGGCAAAATGGTTATTTGAACATAAATTTAAAAACGAAGCTTTTTAAAATAAGATCCTGGCAATGATGTTAATTTGCAAACCAACAGTATGATCTTAAAAAGCTTAATAATACTATTGCAATTAGGGTATTGAAGATTTTAGATAGGGATATATTGATTTAAATTGAATTAAATTAAGTATCTTAAAAGTGTAAATACCAGTAATTACAAAAATAAAATAGGTTTAATAATTTACTATGCAAATTTTTATTATGCGCCACGGAGAAGCAGCCATTGATGCTGCTAGCGATGCACTAAGACCACTGACTGATCGTGGAAAAAGTGAATCAATAAAAATGGCTGAATGGATGACAAAGCAAGGACATACTATCGATTATGTTTTAGTCAGCCCTTATTTACGTGCTCAACAAACATTGGATGCAGTAAAAGTAGATTTAGCGCTACCTAGTAAAGTAGAAACTGATGATGGACTTATTCCCGGAGGGAATCCTTCACATATTGCACATTACTTACGTGCCTTGGGGGATGCAGGATATAAAAATATTCTTGTTATTTCTCACTTACCTTTGGTTGGCTATGTTGTGGCTGAACTTTGTCCGGCGGTATGTGCTCCTATGTTTTCAACATCAACTATTGCTTGTGTTGATTTTGATTTATCAAAAGGTGCAGGAGCGTTGCTATGGCAAGTGTCACCTTCGATATTGAAATAAAATTTGAATCAATTAGCTAAGCTCAATAAGCTAAGTAAGTAATTAATACCTTATTTCACCCGATAAGTGATTTAAGGGTTAATGCGATAGTATTTTGTGGTTTAGCGACGAGCAAGATCGTCGTTTTCCACTAATACTAATAATGCAGCATCGCCTCCCCATTCTTTTGGGGCTTGATGAAAAGCAATGACATCTGGATGTTGCGCTAACCAAAGTGGTGTTTGCTGTTTTAAAATATGTTTGCCATGCCCATGCATAATACAGGCACAATAAACATGTTCTCGTCTACATGCTGCAATCAATGCGCCAATCTCTTGTTTTGCAATTAGCTGTGTTAATCCATGCAAATCTAGAAAAAACTCAGGTACATAATCACCACGACGTAGCTTTTTTAATTCATAAGCATTAGCGCCTTCTCTTAAATAGCGCATTGGGCCTTCTGTCGCTAAGTTAGGCTGAAATTCATCTGAAAAATAATAAGAGGCATCAACTTGTTCTTGTTGAAGACGTTCAACAGCGTAGTGTGTCACTTTCTTACGTTTTGGTGAATGAAGTATTTTATCTTGAGGTAATTTCTTGGTGCCTTTTACCATCTCCTGAAATAACTCAATTTCAGAAGGTGGTAATGAAAATTTTTTATTCATTTTTTACGATTCTTCATAGTGTTACTGTTTTTATAAGGCAATAGTACATGAAATAGTGTCAGAGATAAAAAAGTATAAGTTATAAATTTAGCATAAAAAAAAGCAGGGAATTTACCCTGCCGAAATAGTCACTTAGTTAGCAAATATAGGTTAGTGAACAAGTTGCTCTACGCATGATATCTGTCGAACATAACACGTTGTTATATCTTCAGGTTGCGATAAAAAGATATCAACATAATCTTTAAAATTAGCCATCTGCTTTCAAGTAACTGCATATTGAATAAAAAACATCTATAGGCGCATTTGAGTACACAGTTAATTTTTTACACTCTAAGTATGGTTTAGAATCATTAAATTGCTAATAAAAGTTAAATTAAAAGTATAAAACACTAGCCTTTGTGTATGAATAGATCGTAAATTTTGCTTTTGATTACTTGATTGAAGTTTAAAACCATAACTAGTGTATGGTTATAGAAAAGAGAATAATAAGGTAGTGATGTTTTTTTATGGTTTCCCGCTGATTTATTACCATCTTCATGGCAAACTACAGACTTTCTATTTCTTCAGAGGACAACAGTTTTGGATATAACACTAAAAGAGGAAGCGGTTGCTGAGCTAAGCACGATCCTAGATATGTTACGTTGGGCTATGAGTCAGTTTAATTCATCTGATATTTATTATGGTCATGGTACAGATAACGCGTGGGATGAAGCATTACAGCTAGTGTTACCGACAATTGCACTTCCTTTAGATATTCCAGATGCACTGTTATCAACGAAGTTAACAACTTCTGAAAAGATGGAAATCATTACGCTTGTCGAAAGCCGAATTGAGCAGAAAATTCCCGTCCCTTATTTAACTCATAGCGCTTGGTTCTGTGGCCACGAATTTTATGTTGATGAACGTGTTCTTATCCCTCGCTCTCCTATTGGTGAATTAATCAATAACCACTTTGATGGTTTAATTCAGCAAGAGCCAACACGTATTCTCGACTTATGCACGGGAAGTGGCTGTATTGCGATTGCTTGTGCTTATGAGTTTGAAGAGGCTGAAGTCGATGCGGTTGATATTTCTGAAGATGCACTGGAAGTCGCTGAGTTTAACATTGAAAACCACGGTTTAGTGCATCGTGTTTACCCAATGCAATCAGATTTATTTAACGCTATTGTCCCAACGCCTTACGATATTATTGTGACAAATCCTCCGTATGTTGATGTCGAAGATATGGGGGATTTACCTGATGAATACCAAGTTGAACCTGAATTAGCATTAGCTTCGGGTATTGATGGCCTAGATATTACAAGACAAATTTTACTAAAAGCCCCTGAATATCTGAGTGAAAAAGGTATTTTAGTGTGTGAAGTGGGGAATAGTATGGTTCATCTTATTGAGCAATTCCCTGAGGTTCCATTTACATGGCTTGAGTTTGAAAATGGTGGAATCGGTGTCTTTATGCTGACTCGTGAACAGCTCGTCGAATATTCAGAGAGTTTTTCTATTGATAAACGTTGATGTCACAGTAATGAGACGGTAGATTGTTATTTATTGCAAATAACATATTGATAACATCACACAGTAAAAGATAGGAATAAAGGGATGGCAGGAAACAGTATCGGACAATTATTCAGAGTCACAACTTTTGGTGAGTCTCATGGTATTGCATTAGGTTGCATTGTTGATGGTGTACCTCCTGGATTGCCTTTGACAGAAGCTGACTTACAAGTTGACTTAGATAGACGCAGACCCGGAACATCACGTTATACCACGCAACGCCGTGAACCCGATCAAGTTCGTATTTTATCAGGTGTATTTAATGGTGTTACCACAGGGACAAGCATTGGTTTACTGATTGAAAACACGGATCAACGTTCTCAAGATTACAGTGAAATTAAAGATGTTTTTCGCCCCGGTCATGCTGATTATACCTATGAGCAAAAATATGGTTTGCGTGATTATCGTGGTGGTGGACGCTCTTCTGCGCGAGAAACAGCAATGCGTGTTGCTGCCGGTGCAATTGCCAAAAAATACCTAAAAGAGAAAATGGGCATTGAAATAAAAGGTTATCTTTCTCAATTAGGTCCAATTACTTGTGATCTTGTTGATTGGTCTATTGTTGAAACCAATCCGTTTTTCTGCCCAGATCCTTCTCGTTTAGAAGCACTTGATGAATATATGCGTGCACTTAAAAAAGAGGGGAACTCAATTGGTGCAAAAGTCACTGTGGTGGCAGAAGGGGTACCAGTAGGATTTGGTGAGCCTGTTTTTGACAGACTAGATGCAGATTTAGCGCACGCATTAATGAGTATCAATGCTGTCAAAGGAATTGAAATTGGTGATGGTTTCGGTGTTGTAACATTAAAAGGCACTGAAAATAGAGATGAACTTACTAAAGATGGCTTTACTAGTAACCATGCAGGTGGCATTTTAGGTGGAATTAGCAGTGGTCAGCCAATTGTTGCTCATATTGCTTTAAAACCAACATCTAGCATTACTATTGCAGGTAAAACGATTAATCGTGATGGCGAAGAGGTTGATATGATAACCAAAGGTCGTCACGATCCTTGTGTGGGAATACGCGCTATCCCTATTGCAGAAGCAATGATGGCAATTGTATTACTCGATCATGCATTGCGCCAACGTGGTCAATGTGGTGATGTTGTACCTCCGCTAATGCAATGGTAATCATTCTAAGTCAATAACGAAGTCAATAAACTGTTGTAAGTTTGATGTTAGCTTTAAAGGTGTGAGCGCCTAATTTTATCATGCTCAGATCGTGTTGTTGTGGTTTTTTAACATAAATGAGATAAACACAGCAACACGTCCTTCATTCCTAATAATTCGGATAGATAAATGGATTGGCTCTTTTCAGATGGCATCTACCTTCTTCTCTTCTTGGTGGCTTTAATCGCAGGTTTTATTGATTCAATTGCTGGTGGTGGTGGATTAATCACTATTCCAGCTTTGTTATCAGCTGGGATTTCGCCTGTTCAAGCCCTCGCAACGAATAAACTGCAATCAGTCGGTGGTTCTTTTTCGGCTACGCTCTATTTTATACGTCGAAAAGTGATTGATTTAAAAGCGCAACGATTTGCCATTTTAATGACTTTTATCGGTGCCGTTTCTGGTGCCATGTTGGTACAGTTTATTAATCCAGAAATCCTTAGACAAGCGCTTCCTATTCTTACCATAGCCATCGGTTTCTATTTTCTTCTCACTCCATCAATTGGTGCTCAAGACAGTAAACAACGTATTGGCTATTATACTTTTGGTGCAATATTAGGTGGAGGTGTCGGTTTCTATGATGGTATTTTTGGCCCTGGTACAGGCTCTTTTTTCGCTTTAGGCTATGTTATGTTGCTTGGATATAATCTTTCAAAAGCAACAGCTCATGCTAAGTTACTTAACTTTACCTCTAACTTTGGCTCGTTACTATTTTTTATCATTGGTGGGCAGGTTATTTGGACTATTGGTTTAGTTATGCTTTGTGGGCAGTTTATTGGTGCTCGCTTAGGTGCAGGTTTAGTCTTAACAAAAGGGCAAAAATTAATAAGACCTATGCTGGTCATTATCTCCTTTTTGATGAGCATCAAACTCATACATGACAATCATGGCGATACTATTGCACTTTGGTTTTCTGCACTTTTTAATTAGGAACAGATGGTTTTTTAAATGTCAGCACATCATTATCAACAGTTAATTGATATCTTTAATCAATGTTTTAGCGAAAGTTTCCAAACCCGTTTAGTTAAAGGGGATGATGAGCCAATTTATTTGCCTGCAAATGAAGAGACACCTTATCATCAAATTATTTTTGCTCATGGTTTTTATGCCAGTGCATTACATGAAATATCACATTGGTGTATCGCCGGAGAGGCTCGTCGGCAACAAGTTGATTATGGTTACTGGTATTGCCCAGATGGGCGAGATGAAACGACACAAGGGCAGTTCGAAGTTGTAGAAATTAAACCTCAAGCATTAGATTGGTTATTCTGCCAAGCTGCTGGTTATCCTTTTAATGTTAGTTGTGACAATTTAGAGGGTAACTTTGAACCTGATCGTTATGAATTTAGAAATAAAGTGAGAGAACAAGTTCTCGCTTATTTACGAGATAAAAACACCCCACCTCGTGCTCAGCTATTTATTAATGCGTTACATTTGTTTTACAATACTCCAGAGCTAACGGAAGAGATGTTTCCTTATCAGGAAAATCCTTTAGTTAATTAGGGATTGCGAGAATCACTATCGCCTATCCACTGTGAAGGTTTTACCCAATAGGGTGGAGTCTGAAGTAGTAAGGTTGCTGGAACACACATATTTATGCTTTGCTAATACAAGGTAAATAGAAGAGATAGCAACATTATATATTGAGGATAAATAATGCTTTCTGAGTATGAAGCGTACTTATTAGATAAAATTGATAGCCGTGTTGAGCATGCTACTGACGATGAGTTATTTGCAGGCGGGTATTTACAAGGCCACATTACACTGGCTATTGCTGAACTAGAGCAAGAAAATAACACCCAGTTAGAAGCGTTAAGAGCGCGTGTAGAAGAGAGCATTCAAAAGGCGATAAAAGCAGGAGAGCTTTCACCTCCAGATCAAGCATTAGTTTTATCTACATGGCATGATTTAGTTAACTCAATTAATTAATTTTGCATGTCGACTAAGAGAACAACCGGCATAAATCGGTTGTTTTTTTCTTTCTTAATATTTTATTAAAATCACGGTCTTTAAGTTATATTTAAGATATTTGCTGTTGAATTAGATTGGTTTTTATACAAAAATTGATCTTCACTATTTATCAATTGTTTTTATTTGATTTTTCAAAGTCGATGTATCTCTCATTGATTAAGCATAATAGTGCTATCTTTTGTAACTCCTTGCCATTTCTGTAAAATTACTTTTAAATGTTTTTTAGGAATGTTTCTCGGGATGCAAATGATTTGCATAGAATATTTATGATAAGGATAACGATACGATGAAAAATTTCTTTAAAATAGGTCTGTTGACTAGCGCTGTTTTATTTTTATCTGCTTGTGATCAATTTGATTTAGATAATAAAAAAAATAAGTTTTATTACAGTAATCCAAGCGAGAAAGCCATCAGTTTTAGCGTCGATGGTAAAGAATATCAGGTTGAGCCGGGTAAAAATGGTTACATAACGCTGCCTCCAGGTGAGCATAATTTAACAGATAGCGCCGGTAATAATGCTCGATTTATGGTTTATGACAACAATAATGGTGGCATATTAAATCCTGATAATTTTATGTATTACACTCTTTCTGAAGTTTATGCTGTAAAGGGAAAAACAGAGCAATTTAAACCTGTTGATTACCCAGTTATTATTAATGGCTATGAATTTGAACTTCCAGTGCGTAGTACTAATGCCACATTAATTGATGGTAATGTTTTTCAGTGTACTTATGCTTTAGGTGAGCCATTTCCTAATGAAATTCGCACCCGTAATAAAAATAATGACGGTAGCATAAAAAATAAATGCTTTGATAAACCTGAATTTATTAAATATATTTCGGCGGAATACAGTAAAGATCTAGCTCCGTTTACTCAAGAAGATGAATATAATGATTCTGTTAATCTTGATTTAGACTATATGTTACCGACAGCCGAATTTACCGATCCTGATATTCAAGCCGATGCAGAAGAGCTAGTTTCATTATTAAATCAAATTAAAGAAAGTAATGATCCAAAGATCCATAACGCATTAAAAGATAAACTTTATAAGGCGACACTTGCTGTCTCTAGCGCGTATGCTAATAGAGTGGTGAAAGACTCTGTAGAAGACAACAAATATTATAATCATTTTATGAAAGAGAGTGGTAAGTTTCAATCTTACGGTATATTACCTAAAGAGTAAGGTATTCAAAGAGTAAAAGCTATTTAATGCAATTATAAGCCATCCAATCGGGTGGCTTTTTTTAACGTATTTAAGTCACTAAAGAATAAGAACATAACTGGAAATCTCGATGACAATAACACAAACCAAAATAAAAAATAACGATATTACCCTTCGTCCCACACAAATTGATGATGCAATTAAATTACCTGCTATCGAGCAATCAGCAGGGCAATTATTTAGCACCTTAGAAGATTTAAGTTGGATAAGTGAAAGTGGCGTACAAAGTGTTGAAAAACATTTAGCCTTTATTAACCATAAAGGGCATTGGGTTGCGGTTAATAGTGATAATGAGCCGGTTGGTTTTATTATGACAACACCTTTACCAAACAGCTTATTTATTCATGAACTCTCAGTGAGTCAAGACTGGCAAAATAGGGGAATTGGTAAATTACTTATTCAAAAAGTCAAAGATGAAGCCAACTTACATAAGTTTGATGCGGTTACGTTGACAACCTTTCGTCATGTACCTTGGAATGCACCGTATTATCAGCGATTAGGTTTTTCTATTTTACCCGAAAGTGAAATTCCTCATTCTTTGCAAGAAATCTTAGATGATGAAGTTGAAAGCGGGGGATTTGTAAAAGAAATGCGCTGTGCGATGAAGTTTGAGCTTTAGCTTCTTTTAGCATGTGATGATGTTGGATCTCACAATGAGTGAAACAAAAAGCAAAATAAGCGAGCCAAGCAACCCAAGTCGGTTGCTTAGACATTTATTTTACTTCAATCGATTTTCCTCGCAGTAATGCTCTTACCCAAAAACGATTAGGGTGTAAGGCATTCAACACATTATCTTCAACTGGAAAAGGTTCATCAAAAATTTGGCTTGCAAGAATTTCGGCTGATAAAGGTGCTGAACATAAACCTCGTGAGCCTAATGCGCTAAAAACATAGAGCTGATGAAAAGCGGGAGCTAATGAAGGGATCTTTCTTCTACGCTTAAATCTATCTAGGTGCTTATATTCTACAACTAATCGCTCAAAGTCAGGCACCTCACCTAATAGTGGAAGATGATCTCGAATAGTACAACGAATGCCCACACGCGCCAGATTTTGGCTAAAATCAATATCTTGAGTCCATTTAGCTTCAGATAAACAGTGAGTGAGATGCCATTGATTATCTTCTTGTTCTTGACGCGATATTTCTAAATCTAATTTATCACGACGAAAACTCGCTCCGACACAATGCAAATTATCTTTAGGATCAACAGGAGTAAAATAACCGTCGTAACATAAAACAGTGCCGAGTTTTGATAAATTTTCGGTTGTTGGGATATGACTGACTTGCCCTCGAACTGCGCTAATAGGTAATTTCTCACATTGGGTAAAGTCTGTAATTCGATGTCCATTCGCTAAAATAATGCAATCATGTTTTGATTGAGAATGTGTGACATGTTGTTCATTGTGGTGAGTGATATTTAAGCACCAAAAAGTATCTTGTGCATTTATCTGGGTAACCTGATGATTAAATTGTAGCTTTAGGCCTAATTGTTGAGCATATTTCAGCACTTGAGTTGTTAGCTCTGTGGGAGACAGCCAACCCGCTTGAGGGTAAAAAAGTCCTTCGTAGTTAATATCTAATCCACAAAGGGTATTTATTTTATCTTGAGAAAGATAACGAGCTAATTCGTTAAATGGCACGGAGTGATTGATTATCCGTTCTGCTTTTTTTCGTATTCTTTCATTATAAATAAGCTGAGCAACACCAGACCATTGATGAGAGAATGCAATGCCAGCTTGACTTAGATTGTCATAAGTACGACGTGCAAATAAGAATGCCGCCGTAAAAAACTGTTCTATCTCGTCTGATTTGCCATTTAACAAAGGGTATAACACACCTTGTCGATTACCTGATGCATTGGTCGCTGGTTGTTTGTCTTCACAATATAAGGTGACATTAGCACCCCTTCTTAGGCAAGAAAGCGCCATTAATGCACTGGCAATTCCACCACCAATAATTGCAATATCCTTGTGTTCAGTGGCGCTAGGTCGTGCATAGTAAGGAACAAACTCGGTTGATGGTGAATGAGGAAATAATCCCGTGAGCATCTCTCTTTTCTCACCAAAACCTTTTACTTTTTTAATTTCAAAACCAACACGTTGTAGTCCACGTCTAACAAAACCGGCAACGGTAAAAGTAGCGAACGTGCCGTTTTCACGCATTGAATCAGCCATAGCTTGGAAGAGCGTTTCACTCCACATTTGTGGATTTTTAGAGGGTGCAAAACCATCAAGGAACCAAGCATCAATTTTGTTATGTAGTGTTTGGCGAGTTTGGGGCAATAAGGTGTTGATATCGCCAAACCATAAATCGAGGGTAATTGTCCCATCAGCAAGAATAATGCGGTGACAACCAGCAATAGGTTTAGGCCATTGAGAGCATAACTCTTGTGAATATTTTTCGAGTTCATGCCAGTGACTATGGGCAGCGTGTAAATCTTCTTTAGTGAGTGGAAATTTTTCAAAACTGACATAATGCAAACGTTGTAGTTTTGCATCAGGTGTTGTTTGACGAAACTGCTCAAATGCTTGCCAAAGAGTAAGAAAATTCAGTCCTGTGCCAAACCCTGTTTCTGCGATAACGCATTCAGAGCGTACATGTGTACCAAAACGTGATGGAAAATGATTTCCATGTAAGAATACATGTCGAGTTTCTTCTAGACCATCTTGGTTTGAAAAGTAAATATCGCCAAATTGTTCAGAGATAGGCGTACCAAGTTCATTCCAACTTAAAGACGCAGTATTTATCGGGCTATTATTCACGGAACTGCCTGTATTTCTCGAAAAAATTAACCAATATCTTAGCGCCGTTAGGTGGCTTGTGCCAGCCTTAAAGGGGAAAGTGTTTTATCGGCTTATCTCTATTTTTGTAAAAAAGATCCTGATCGGACTTGTTCGGCGTACAACTGTACGCTAAAGTGCTACTCAGAAATCCCGCAGCTACAACTATTATTGTAAAGAGGTATGAATGAAGCGCGCAGTGATCACGGGTCTGGGTATTGTTTCGAGCATTGGTAATAACCAGAAAGAAGTGCTGGATTCTTTAAAAGAAGGTCGTTCCGGGATAACTTTCTCAGAAGAATTTAAAGAGATGGGGCTTCGTAGCCACATTTGGGGCAACGTTAAGCTTGATACTGAAGGTCTTATTGACCGTAAAATCCGCCGTTTTATGAGCGACGCATCGGTTTATGCCTATTTATCTATGCAAGAGGCGATAGCTGATTCAGGTCTGACAGAAGACCAAGTTTCTAATATTCGTTCTGGCTTAGTCGTTGGTTCTGGTGGTGGTTCGCCACGTAACCAAGTTCAAGGTTCTGATGGCATGAGAGCAAAAGGTCTACGTGGCGTAGGTCCTTATATGGTAACTCGTGCAATGGCATCGGGTGTTTCGGCTTGTTTAGCAACCCCTTTCAAAATTAAAGGTGTTAACTATTCAATCAGTTCTGCTTGTTCAACATCAGCACACTGTATTGGTCATGCCGTTGAACTTATCCAGTTAGGCAAACAAGATGTTGTATTTGCTGGTGGTGGTGAAGAGTTAAGTTGGGAAATGACTTGCGAATTTGACGCAATGGGTGCACTTTCAACTAAATATAACGAAACCCCAACCAAAGCTTCTCGTACTTACGATAAAAACCGTGATGGTTTTGTTATCGCTGGCGGTGGCGGTATTGTGGTTGTTGAGGAGTTAGAACACGCATTAGCGCGTGGTGCTCATATCTATGGTGAAGTCGTAGGTTATGGTGCAACGTCTGATGGTGCAGATATGGTTGCACCTTCAGGTGAAGGCGCTGTACGTTGTATGCAAATGGCAATGCAAGGTATTGAGAAAGTTGATTATATCAATACACACGGTACTTCAACGCCAGTTGGCGATCTAAAAGAGCTTGAAGCTATCACGGAAGTGTTTGGTTCGCATACACCAGCTATTTCAGCAACAAAAGCAATGACTGGCCACTCATTAGGTGCTGCTGGTGTGCATGAAGCAATTTATAGCCTACTGATGTTAGAGCATGGATTTATTGCGCCAAGCATCAATATTGAAGAATTAGATGATAAAGCAAAGGGTATGAATATCATCACTCAACCAACAGAACAGAAGCTAGAGACGGTAATGTCAAATAGCTTTGGTTTTGGTGGTACAAATGCTTCATTAGTTATGAGTAAATATAAAAAATAGTTAGATATACTTATATTTTCTTATTAAAAAGCAGACTTCATTTTTAATGGGGTCTGTTTTTTTTATTTGAATTTTACTATGTAAAATAATTTTTTATTCTAATAAAGATATTATTTCTAATAAAAATCGTTAAAAAACTTTATATAAATAATGCTAAAAAATACATTTCTTAATAGTTGCTCATTTTATCACTCTAATTAAATAGACGATTTTGTTAATATGTTGTTTATATGAAGAAAGATAAAGTCTGTTCATTTTATTTCAATCGTTTAATTTAAATTTACTCAAAATCATTAAATGTTTTGTTTTATATGGAGTTAGATGAATAGAAAAGTTGAATAAGACAAAAAGAGCGCAAAAAAATTGATCTGGGTTATTTTATTACAAATAAGTAGGAGCTATTTAATATAAAAGTTGGTAATGTTTGCTTCGGATACTTGTATTACTTTATATTTTATACTTTGATTTCTTGTGTCAGTTTTATTTATTAAACCTAACATTATGAATGGACCGGCTAAGAATTTAGCCGGCGTTTTTTTATTGTTGTCTTTTTAACATTGACTCACATCTCCTGATGACAATCTGCTTTTTTCTGAGCAGACTGACGTCGGAAATTCAGTGGTGTTCTCAGTTGTTGCACTAAGAGTACACCCAGTAACACAATACCCCCACCCACTAAGTGATAACTATGCATTTCTTCACCAAGAAGTGCGATAGCAATCATTGCAGTAAATAATGGCATTAGGTTCATAAAAATAGAGGTTGTATTTGCACCTAATTTCATCACACCTAAAATCCACAAATAAGGTGCAAGAATAGAAGCTCCGATACCAGCAAAGATAACCAATCCAATATTATCTTTTGTTAATGCAACACTTTCAGCAAGAAAGAAGTTTGGCAATAATAACAGAACGCCAAATCCAATTTGCACATAAAGTGATTGCCAGTTAGGGAGTGTAATTGACCATCGTTTTGTTAATACACCATAAAGAGCGTATGACGCCGAAGCTATAAACATCATCAGTTCACCATAACCCAAGCCTTGGGAAAGTAACTGAGAGGGGTCGCCACGACTAATTAACCAAACTAAGCCACTAATTGAAAGCACTGTGCCTAAAACAATACCAACCGTAGGTACAACACGTAAAACAAAAATACTGATAATTACGGTTAATAATGGAATGAGAGAGTTTAGGATCCCCATAAATGTCGCACTAACATAATGAGCCGCATAATAAGCTAAACTTTGGTACATCACCATCCCTAATGCACCAAGAATAAATAACTTCCACCAATATTGCTTGACGGTTTTACGATGATGCCAAACAGGCATTATCAAAAAAGGTGTCATAATTAAAAAGGCGAGGAACCAACGATAAAAAGAGATTGCAGCAGGATCAATAACAGACGCTGCTGCTTTATTGACGACTGCATTAATGGACCAGATTAACACCGCTAAAAGCGGAAAAATTGCGTTTTTCATTGTTCTCACATCTATTTTAAACCAGGTCGCTATTGTAAGCCTGTCTGATTAGGTATATATAATGAAAACCAGACAACAGATAGACCAATAAAGACAATATGACAAGAGGACAACATAACGATGACAATTGAACAACAGAAAATGCAATGGTTATTGTCTGATCCAGATACGGTACGATTTCGTGATGAGCAACTATTAGCTGAAACTGAGTTTGTTTATCATCAACATGATTTTGGTCAGTTATTGTATGTGATTTCTGGTGTCATGGATTTAGAAGCAGGAGGACAGCGGTTTTTAGCGCCACCAGAGTTTAGTGTATGGATACCTAAAAATGTAGGGCATGCTAGCTACAATAAAAAGACACTCTCTTTTAAAGTGTTAGATATTTCACCAAGTTGGTGTGAAGGTTTGTTAGATAAACCGTGCTTAATTCAATTAAGTGCTATTTTTTCAACGATATTTTCCGATTTTTTTCATCGTAGTGTGTGTAAACCACAAACAGAAGAAGATTTTCGCTTAGCGCAAGTGTTGATAGATCAACTTAAAATTTCGCCGATTCATCATACTTACTTACCTTCTTCTAAAGATAAACTACTCGCCCCAATACTTTCTGCATTAGAGCAGGATCCGGCTGATAATACATCGTTAGAAGAGTGGGCTAAAAAGCGTTATACCTCAGAAAGAACACTCTCCCGTCGTTGCCAACAAGAATTAGGTATGTCATTTAGTGAATGGCGTAAGCGTCTACGCTTTTTACATGCAATTTCTTTACTAGAGCAAGGAAAAAGTGTGAATGAAATTGCATTTGATGTGGGATATAGCTCTTCATCTTCTTTTATTGCGATGTTTCAACAATTTGCTGGTACAACACCCGAACGTTTTCGTCGGTTACCCAATTGTTAAGCTTTCTTTTCATTTATTTACTTAAAATCTAGGCGGATTTTACTGTCAATAATAGGCTTTGCGGTGAATAAGTGGCAAAATAGGCCGCTTAATTTTATTTTTCGATTGATTGTTTACACATATAAATACCAAATCAGTGAGATAACACCGTGAAAATTCTGGTTGATGAAAATATGCCTTATGCGGAACAACTTTTCCGCCAATTAGGTGAGGTAAAAGCTGTTTCTGGTCGCCCATTACCTACTGATGAGCTTAATGATTCTGATGCCTTAATGGTGAGATCAATTACTAAAGTCAATGAATCCTTATTATCAGGCAAGCCAGTGAAATTTGTTGGAACGGCGACTGCGGGTTTCGATCATGTCGATATTGCATGGTTAGAACAGCAACAAATTGGTTTTTCATCAGCCCCTGGCTGTAATGCTATTGCGGTCGTTGAGTATGTATTTTCGGCACTGATGATGCTAGCAGAGCAAGATAACTTTCAATTAACTGATAAAGTTGTCGGTATTGTTGGTGTGGGAAATGTGGGTGGTCGATTAGCAACACGCCTTCGTGCATTGGGAGTAAATGTTTTACTTTGCGATCCACCAAGAGCAGATAATGGTGATGATGAAGCGTTTTATCCATTGGAAACATTGTTAGAAAAAGCAGATATTCTAACTTTCCATACACCTCTCAATAAATCAGGCTTATACAAAAGTTATCATTTAATTAATGAGAGCAACCTCGAAAAATTACCTGAAGGACGTATTTTAATTAATGCGAGTCGTGGCGAGGTTATTGATAATCAAGCATTATTGTCTGTACTTGAGAAAGGTAAATCCTTACGCGTTGTATTGGATGTTTGGGAGCCAGAACCAGATCTCTCTATTGAGTTATTAAATAAAGTCGATATCGCAACACCACATATTGCAGGTTATACCTTAGAAGGTAAGGCGCGTGGAACAACTCAAGTTTTTGAAGCTTATTGTGATTTTATTGGGCAGCCTCAAAAAGTTGAATTATCCACATTATTGCCAGCACCTACTATTTCCACTATTTCAGTACAAGGTGAGTTAACACAAACACTTTTAAAGCAACTTATTCATCTTGTTTATGATGTGCGTCGTGATGATGCACCATTACGAAAAGTGGCAGGAATAAAAGGAGAATTTGACAAATTACGCAAATTTTATCCTGTACGCCGTGAGTGGTCTTCATTGCACGTCATTTGTGATAATCAAATCACGGTTGATACATTAAATGCAATTGGCTTTAGTGCGACATATAAAAGTGCTACACACAAATAATAAAGCAAAATATTATTTTGAAAATTTTATGGTATTGGAGGATATCTTATGGGAGAAGGTTGGAATATTGCAGTTGTTGGTGCAACAGGCGCTGTTGGTGAAGCGATTTTAGAACTGCTACAAGAGCGTGAATTTCCCATTGGTGAATTAACTGCAATCGCAAGTGAAGATAGCATTGGGAAATCCGTGCGTGTAAACAGTAAAAGTGTTGCAGTTCAAGGTATTAACAATATCGAGTGGGCTGATATTCAGTTGGCTTTTTTTGCCGCGCCAACAGAAATCAGTGCGCAATACGCACAACAAGCAGCTGATGCTGGCTGTATTGTTATTGATTGTAGTGGCATCTTTGCAATGGATTGGGATGTGCCGTTGGTTGTTCCCGGTGTGAACAGTGCAATGCTAGCGGAATATCGTACTCGTAATATTGTTTCTATTGCTGATAGCATGGTGAGCCAATTATTACGTGCTATTAATCCATTAACAGAATCAGCGGGTTTAACGCGTCTTAGCGTGACAAATTTAATGTCTGTTTCCCGTTTTGGAAAACAAGCCGTAGATGAACTGGCAGGGCAAAGTGCTCGTTTACTTAACGGTATTCCTCCTGAATTAGGTCGTTTTAATAAGCAGTTAGCATTTAACATTTTACCTTTAATGGTTGATGACGAAGGCTCTATACAAGAAGAGCGTCGTATGGTTGATCAAATTCGTAAAATTTTACAAGATGAAGGCTTGCCAATTTCTGTTTCTACACTGCAAGCGCCTGTTTTCTATGGTAATGCACAGTCAGTACAATTAGAAACGTCACGTCCAATGGGAAGTGATGAAGCGCGTGAAACATTACAAGAAAATGAAGATCTTAATATCAGTGATGAAAATGACTTTCCAACTCAAG
This sequence comes from Proteus faecis, assembly GCF_030286765.1. Taxonomy (NCBI): domain Bacteria; kingdom Pseudomonadati; phylum Pseudomonadota; class Gammaproteobacteria; order Enterobacterales; family Morganellaceae; genus Proteus; species Proteus faecis. The sequence continues at coordinate 15,740 of NZ_JASVWV010000015.1, read as the reverse complement.
TCACTGATGCATCTGGTAATGTGAGTTTAAATTTAGGCTGTTTCCGTAATGATTATGGTATGCCAGAAGCTTTACAATTTTGGTCAGTAGCAGATAACGTGCGCTTTGGTGGGGCATTAATGGCTGTTGAAGTGGCAGAGCAATTAGTGCAGGAGCAGTTTTACTAATGAATGCGCAAGTGAGTGCTGAAGTGACAGAACAACCCTTGACTAAGTCAGCGGTTACTTCTGAAAGCACAACAATCAAAATTGCTTTAGGCGTTGAATATGATGGTAGCCGCTATTATGGCTGGCAACGCCAAAATGAAGTGCGCAGTGTGCAAGAACGGTTAGAAAAAGCTCTTTCACAGGTGGCTAATGAGCCTATATCTGTGTTTTGTGCGGGAAGAACTGATGCTGGCGTCCATGCAACGGGGCAAGTTGTCCATTTTGAAACAACTGCGCACCGCAAAGATCCCGCATGGACTATGGGGGTTAATACTCATTTACCGGCGGATATTGCTGTACGTTGGGTCAAAACTGTGTCTGATGATTTTCATGCTCGCTTTAGCGCAACGGCAAGACGTTATCGCTATGTGATTTTTAATCATCGTTATCGTCCTGCTATTTTGTCATCTGGAGTGACACATTTTCATTATCCTTTAGATGCTGAACGTATGCACCAAGCTGCGCAATGTTTACTTGGTGAAAACGATTTTACTTCTTTTAGAGCGGTTCAATGTCAATCGCGAACGCCATGGCGTAATGTTATGCATGTCAATGTTTCTCGATATGGTGACTATGTTGTTGTGGATATTAAAGCGAATGCATTTGTTCATCATATGGTGAGAAATATTGTTGGCAGCCTTTTAGAAATAGGGTGTGGCAATCAGGATATTACTTGGATGGCTGAATTATTAGCTTTAAAAGACAGAACTAAAGCGGCAGCAACAGCTAAAGCGAATGGATTGTATTTAGTCTCTGTCGATTATCCTGATCATTTTGAATTACCAAAACCTGCAATGGGTCCACTATTTTTAGCGGATAATCCTATTGAAATATCTCAATCATAAAGACACCCAGTTTTCTGAGGATTTATGGAAATATTAACACAATTTGTTGATTTAATTAAGTTTCTAATTGATTTTATTTTACATATTGATGCGCATTTAGCGGAGCTTGTTGCACAATATGGTACATGGGTCTATGCCATTTTGTTTCTGATTGTTTTTTGTGAAACAGGGTTGGTGGTAACGCCTTTCTTACCCGGAGACTCCTTATTATTTGTTGCTGGCGCTTTAGCTTCACTAGAAACTAATGATGTGAATGTTCATATTATTGTTTTACTGCTACTTTGTGCTGCCATTTTAGGGGATGCTGTTAACTATTCTATTGGGCGACTTTTTGGTGAAAAACTATTTAGTAAGCCCGATTCAAAGATTTTCCGTCGTGAATATCTAGATAAAACCCATGCTTTTTATGAAAAGCATGGTGGTAAAGCAATAATTTTGGCAAGATTTGTGCCGATTATCCGAACTTTTGCACCATTCGTTGCAGGAATGGGTAAAATGTCATATCGTCACTTTGCCTTTTATAATGTTACTGGGGCAATTGTATGGGTACTGCTATTTACTTATGCAGGATACTTTTTTGGTGACTTAGATATAGTTCAAAAGAACTTAAAATTGCTAATTGTTGCCATTATTGTTATTTCTATTTTACCGGGCGTTATTGAGATCTTACGCCATCGCAGAGCGAGTGCAAAAGCGAAGAAAGAAAGTGATAACAAAGAGGTTTGAGCAGTTATCACAAGTTTTTGCCGTAGAATAGCCATAATAAAGAGATGCGCTGAAATTCAGTAAGCGGTATCATCATAAACTTTGCTAACCACACAGCCAGTGTATTGTGGTTGATACGCTAACAATAATTTTACTGGCGAAGGTCAGATTCAGACGAAAAGGTCCATTAATGAGCTGGATTGAAAAAATTCTAAACAAAAGCACTATCACAAGTTCACGTAAAGCCAATATTCCAGAAGGAGTATGGACTAAATGTGACAGCTGTGGGCAGGTACTCTATCGCGCAGAATTAGAGCGTAATTTAGAGGTTTGCCCTAAATGTGATCACCATATGCGCATTTCAGCGCGCCGTCGCCTTGAGACTTTCCTTGATACAGGAAGCACTACAGAATTAGGTAGCGAATTAGAACCTAAAGATATTCTAAAATTCCGCGACTCTAAAAAATATAAAGACAGAATTAGTGCTGCTCAAAAACAAACGCAAGAAAAAGATGCATTAGTTGTTATGAAAGGAACGCTGAAAAAGATGCCAGTTGTTGCTGCATCCTTTGAATTTGCGTTTATGGGTGGTTCAATGGCTTCTGTTGTGGGGGCTCGTTTTGTTCGTGCTGTTGAACAAGCACTAGAAGATAACTGTCCATTAGTTTGCTTCTCTGCAAGTGGTGGCGCTCGTATGCAAGAAGCGCTGATGTCATTAATGCAAATGGCAAAAACGAGTGCAGCATTAGCAAAAATGCAGGAGCGTGGCTTACCTTATATTTCCGTCATGACAGACCCTACAATGGGCGGTGTTTCTGCAAGTCTTGCAATGTTAGGTGATATCAACGTTGCTGAACCTAAAGCACTAATTGGTTTTGCTGGTCCTCGTGTTATCGAACAAACAGTACGTGAAAAACTACCTGCTGGTTTCCAGCGTAGTGAGTTTCTGTTAGAAAAAGGGGCGATTGATATGATTATTCGCCGCCCTGAAATGCGTGATGAGCTAGCTGAATTACTGGCTAAGCTGACTCAGTATGATTTAGTCGAAGATGAAGATGAAATCATTAGTGAAGAAATGATTGCTGATGAAATTGAGTCTACAGACAACGAGCCAGAAATTAACATCGAAACGAATAAAAAAGAAGATGTCTAATATCATAACTGCTCCTAAAGCCACATCGCCTTTGTCGGTGTGGCTTTCTTATCTTGAACACTTACACTCCAGTGCCATTGATATGGGGTTAGAGCGAGTAGGCAAGGTAGGAAAAGTATTAAACGTGTTACGTCCCGCACCTAAGGTAATTACTGTCTCAGGTACAAATGGAAAAGGCACAACCTGTCATATGCTAGAGTCAATCTTGATGGCATCAGGATTGAAAGTCGGCGTTTATAGTTCCCCTCATCTTGTTCGTTATACAGAACGCGTTCGTATCCAAGGCAAAGAGCTCTCCGAAAGTGCTTTTTGCGAAGTTTTTGCAGAAATTGAACAAGCTAGAGGCGATATTTCGCTGACCTTTTTTGAATATGGCACTTTAGCTGCGCTGAAGTTATTTCAACAAGCACAACTTGATGTCGTTATTCTTGAAGTAGGATTAGGTGGTCGGTTAGATGCGACAAATATCGTTGATGCGGACGTTGCTGCTATTACAAGTATTGCCCTCGATCATACTGATTGGTTAGGTGCCGATAGGGAGCATATTGGTCACGAGAAAGCTGGTATTTTTCGATCCAATCACTATGCTGTTGTAGGTGAACCGGATATGCCTCATTCCATAGCCCAAGTTGCTAATGAAAAACAAGCTAAGCTTTTTCGCCGAGGAGCAGATTGGTCTTTTGCTATTGAAGGTGAGCATTGGCATTGGCATTGTGTTGACTGTGAATTTGATGCATTACCAATCCCTAATATTCCGCTAGCCAATGCTGCAACTGCAATGGGTGTTATTCGTTGCTTACTCCAATCTGATGATAAAATCAGCCAAGCAATAACACAGCACAGTATTGTTGAAGGTATGTCTCGTGCTCAATTGCCGGGGCGTTTTCAGGTAATTTCGCAACATCCTCTGGTTATCTTTGATGTGGCTCATAATCCTCATGCTGCAGGATATTTAGCGGAAAAATTATCACAATTACCGAAAAAATCTGATACTCAAGTACGTATTGTTGTTGGTATGCTGGGCGATAAAGATATTGCAGGAACATTAGCGTGCTTAACACCATTAGCTGATCATTGGTATGTTGCTCCACTTAATGAATTTCGTGGTGCTTCTGCTGAGGTGTTAGCTCAGCATCTTGAGAAACCAATGGTATTCGATAGTGTTGAAAATGCATGGCAACAAGCCATCTCTGATGCTGCACCTAACGATATTGTTGTGGTTTGTGGTTCATTTCATACAGTCGCACATGTAATGGAACTTTTGGAAAAGGAGCGTGTGGGTGGCAAGTAAATTTCAAAATCGCTTAGTCGGTGCCGTTGTATTGGTGGCAGTAGGGGTTATTTTTTTACCTGCTCTACTCGACGGCGATAAGAAATATAACGAAGACCAGTTCGCCTCTATTCCTTTAGTACCCAAACCAGGTGATGAGCAAGAAATAGAATCTATCGCCCCGATAGAGCAAACCTCTGTGCCTTCGACTCCATCAGAAGGTGCATCTGAAGGTATGATTTCTGAAGCAGTGACTGGCGTTGAGCAACCTGCCGTTACAACCCCTGAATCACCTGCTGTTGTACCTGTTACACCAGTAGAACCATCACCACAACCAACCCCTACACCAGAGCCTCCTGCTGTGGTTACGCCACCGGTACAACCATCCACACCGCCAGTGCAAGAAACTAAGCCACCAAAAGGTGAGGCTTGGGTTGTTCAATTGGGTGCGTTGAAAAATGCGGCGAAGGTAGAAGAAATTATTGCGAAAATGCATTTCTCAGGTTATCCAGTATATACCGTACCCGCTCGCCCAGTTGCAGGACAAGTAACTCGAATTTACATTGGTCCTAGTGCATCTAAGTCAGAATTACAGGCTATTTTGCCTCATTTAAAAGAGCTTACTGGGTTACAAGGTGAGGTAAGAGCATATAAGCCTTAATTTTTTCTAAACGAGTCATCAGATGAGTGATGTAACAAAGCGTTAACTTATTGCGGCGATTATGATTTTTCATATCGCCGTAAATTATTTTGAAATTAGCGAAAATTAGCATTACGCAAACGTTTTCGTTTTCTGTTAGAATGCTTCCGTATTAATGCGGAGCATCATTATTGGATAAAAAATTTATGGTCTGGATAGATTACGCCATCATTGCCATTATTGGTTTTTCCGCATTAGTCAGCCTGATCCGTGGCTTTGTTCGTGAAGCATTGTCACTCATCACCTGGGGTTGTGGTTTCTTTGTTGCTAGTCAGTTTTATCCTTATCTTGCCGTCTATTTTACCCGGTTTGAAGATGAGCTGGTTCGTAACGGGATTGCAATAGTCACGTTATTTATTGCGACACTGATTGTCGGTGCTGTAGTGAATTATGTGATTAGCTCTCTTGTTCAACGCACAGGGTTATCAGGTACAGATCGTGTATTGGGGGTCTGTTTCGGGGCTTTAAGAGGCGTGCTGATAGTTTCAGCATTACTTTTTGTTTTAGGCGCGTTTACGCCTATGGCAGATAGCGCTGATTGGCAACGTTCTGAACTTATTCCTCAATTCAACCATATTATTAGGTGGTTCTTTGACTACCTACAAAATGCGTCAAGTTTCGTGTCGGAGAGAATATAACCTCTCCGTCTGGCTGATGAGGATCTATTCATGTGCGGTATTGTCGGTATCGCTGGAGCTAATCCAGTAAACCAATCAATTTATGATGCGTTAACGGTGTTACAACACCGAGGTCAAGATGCAGCAGGCATTGCAACGATAGACGGTAACAATGGTTTCCGTCTTCGTAAAGCAAACGGACTGGTTAAAGATGTGTTCGAAACCCGTCATATGTTGCGTTTAAAAGGTACTATCGGGATAGGGCATGTCCGTTATCCAACAGCGGGTAGTTCTAGTGCATCAGAAGCGCAGCCTTTTTATGTGAATTCCCCTTTTGGTATTACGTTGGCGCATAATGGTAATTTAACCAATGCGCATTTATTACGTCGCCAATTATTTGAAACAGCGCGTCGCCATATCAATACCACCTCTGATTCTGAAATCCTGCTTAATGTATTGGCATATGAATTAGACCGTTTTGACCATTTCCCGCTTGAGCCTGATAATATTTTTGCAGCCGTTGCAGCAATGCATAAAAAACTCCGCGGTGCTTATGCTTGTGTTGCTTTGATCATCGGTCACGGTTTACTGGCTTTTCGTGATCCTTTTGGTATCCGTCCGTTAGTATTGGGTAAACGTACTTTAGATGATGGTCGCCATGAATATATGGTCGCATCTGAAAGTGTTGCGCTTGATACTTTAGGTTTTGAATTCTTACGTGATGTTGCGCCGGGTGAGGCGATTTATATCACAGAGCAAGGGCAACTGTTTACTCGCCAATGTGCCGAAAATCCGCAGTTAATTCCTTGTTTATTTGAGTATGTTTATTTTGCTCGCCCTGATTCCTTTATCGATAAAATTTCGGTTTATAATGCACGTTTACGTATGGGGCAGAAATTAGGCGCTAAAATTGCCAAAGAGTGGGATGATTTACAGATTGATGTTGTGATCCCCATTCCTGAAACATCTTGCGATATTGCCTTAGAAATTGCGCATATTCTCAATAAACCTTATCGCCAAGGTTTTGTCAAAAATCGCTATGTTGGTCGTACTTTTATTATGCCAGGTCAGCAAGAGCGCCGTAAGTCAGTGAGACGTAAACTGAATGCAAATCGCGCAGAATTTCGTGATAAAAATGTTCTGTTGATTGATGATTCTATTGTACGTGGTACAACGTCAGAGCAAATTGTCGAACTTGCAAGAGAAGCGGGTGCGAAGAAAGTCTATTTTGCTTCAGCTGCGCCAGAAGTTCGCTTCCCGAATGTGTATGGCATTGATATGCCAAATGCCAATGAGCTTATTGCGCATGGACGTGAGGTGGATGAAATTCGTAAATTAATTGGTGCTGATGGACTTATTTTCCAAGATCTCACTGATTTAATCGCTGCGGTACAAGAAGAGAATCCTGATATTAATCAGTTTGAATGTTCTGTATTTGACGGTGTTTATATTACGAAAGATATTGACCAAGATTATTTGGATTATTTAGAAAATCTACGTCGTGATGATGAACATAAGATCCGTGATCAGAATGAAATAGAAAATTTGGAAATCTATAACGAAGGCTAATTTTTCGGTAAAATATCTCCCTTATAAAGCGTCGATGCTAGTGTGTTCTGCATCGACGCTTGTTTTTTGAGGGTTAATCATCATAATGATTAATAAAGATATATATTCTGAGGATTATAATGAAAAAGCTGATAGTTGGGCTAACCGGCGCCAGCGGTGCAATTTATGGTATACGTTTATTAGAGATACTAAAATCTGTGCCATCAGTTGAAACCCATCTAGTGATTAGCCAAGCTGCACGCCGTACTATTTCATTAGAAACCGATTATTCGCTGAAAGATATTTATGCTTTAGCGGATGTGATTTATGACGATCGCGATATTGGGGCATCTATCTCTTCTGGTTCATTTCGTGTCAATGGAATGGTCATATTACCTTGCTCTATCAAAAGTCTATCAGGTATTGTTCATAGTTATACAGATACGTTAGTCACTCGTGCAGCAGATGTTGTACTTAAAGAAGGGCGTAAACTAGTCTTGTGTGTGCGTGAAACACCACTTCATTTAGGGCATCTACGATTGATGACACAAGCATCTGAACTAGGTGCTGTTATTATGCCACCTGTACCTGCATTCTATTTTCAGCCTAAAACTATTGATGATATTGTTAATCAAACTGTGAATCGTGTGCTTGATCAGTTTGAGATTGATTTACCTGATGACTTATTTCAACGGTGGGAAGGGGATAAGCCTGCTCGCTAAAGATATTCGTCATAGTTCAAGATGCAACGTAGTCAACAACGTTGCATCTTGAATTATTTAGAGCATCTATTCAGTAGAGTATTTATTCCAACTATTGAGAATAGAAAAAGAGATCATTTTCCTGTGGTAATAATATCTTTTAGTGCCTCTTCTAAGTGTGGGTAACGAAATTCAAAGCCAGCACTGAGTAATTTTTCAGGTATCGCTTGCTGTCCACCTAACACCAATGTAGCACTTTCTCCCATCACTAGACGTAATACACTTTCAGGAACTGTCATTAAGGCTGGGCGATTAAACGCTTTTCCTAACAGGCGAGTAAACTCTTTATTTTGTACTGGGTTAGGCGCTGTTAAGTTAAAAGCGCCTTTAGCATCTTGGGTCTTAAGCAAGAAAACAATTGCACTGACCATATCATCAATATGGATCCACGGCATATATTGTTTTCCACTTCCCAATTTGCCACCTAATCCTAATTTAAAGGGTTTACTCATTTTAGGTAGTGCGCCACCGAGAGTTGAAAGTACAATCCCTGTACGCAACAAGCAAACTCGAGTTAATGGTGTTTGAGCTTCAAGCGCAATACGCTCCCATTTTGCACAAAGCTCATGTGTAAATTCAGGATTTGCAGGTGTCTCTTCTGTGACTCGTGTATCACCTTGATCACCATAAAAACCGACGGCTGAGCCAGAAATAAAAACAGCGGGTGGGGAGTCGCTAGCATTAATCAAATCAACCAATTTCTGGGTTAAATGACAACGACTATTAACCAGCTTTTGTTTTTGAGAAGGTGTCCAACGATTATCAGCAATCGGCTCTCCAGCAAGATTAATAACTGCATCAAACTCATTGAGATCCTGTTTATCGTTGAGTTGAGTCCAACAGGTGATTTCATTACAAAAATGCGAATAAACTTTTTGAGGCGAACGAGAAAGCACCGTAATGTCATTATTGGCAAGTGCTAGCTCACAAACTAGTGCTTTGCCTATTAATCCTGTACCACCAGTGATAAGTATTTTCATCACAATCCTCCTGATCTGCTTGCTTGATAAAGAATAAATATCATCCTGATATATGAATTGATTATATTATCCAAAGATTTTTTTTGTTGCTGGACGCTGATTAATGTTGTTTAGCCATTTATTAATTGCAGGATAATTTGTTAAATCAATATTGTGGTGATCGTGCAAACGAGCCCATGTATATGTAGCGATATCTGCAATGCTGTACTCTTTTCCACCAAGATAAGGTGATTGCGCTAATCGTTTCTCTAATACGCTATATAGACGTTGTGTTTCTTCAGTATAACGCTTAATTGCATAAGGGACTTTTTCTGTGGCATAACGGGTGAAGTGGTGATTTTGTCCTAACATCGGACCAAATCCACCTACTTGCCAAAACAGCCACTGTAGTTGTGTTGTTTTTTCTCGTAAATGTTGACTGAGTAGTTTGCCACTTTTTTCAGCTAGATAGATAAGAATAGCACCTGATTCAAAAATAGAGATAGGTTCACCTCCATCAATAGGTGAGTTATCTACAATTGCGGGAATTTTATTATTGGGCGAAATGGCTAAAAATTCAGGTTTAAATTGATCGCCTTGACTAATATCGATGCGATGTAACTGATAAGGTATGCCTGTTTCTTCAAGAAAAAGCGTTATTTTTTGGCCATTTGGGGTATCTGCATAATATAAGTCAATCATTAAAAGCTCCAAAATAAAGTAGGCACTAAATACACAACATAATCACAGTCTGCCTTCTAACATCATAAAAAGCAAAAAAGTGCAAGATGGATAAAATAAGTCACGTATGATTATTGTAGTGGTGAAAAATAGTGATTTTGGTATATTCAGGATAAAAATTACGATCGTTTAGTATCGGTTAAAAAAGGTTTGTTGAGGATGGAACAAGAAAAGACGGCATTGGTTGAATGGGTTGATATTGTTGATGATAAAAATGAAGTTGTTGCACAAGCAACACGTCAACAAATGCGAGCTGAAAATCTAAGACATAGAGCAACTTACATCGTTGTTCATGATGGCATGGGAAAAATTTTGGCACAACGTCGAACTGAAATAAAAGATTTTTACCCTGGTTGGTTAGACGCTACTGCGGGTGGTGTGGTTCAACAAGGTGAGAATTTACTTGAAAGTGCGCGTCGTGAAGCAGAAGAAGAGCTAGGTATTGCTGGAGTCCCATTTGCTGAGCATGGTCAATTTTATTATGATGATGAAAGTTGTCGTGTATGGGGAAGTTTGTTTAGCTGTGTTTCTCATGGGCCTTTCGCTCTGCAAGCAGAAGAAATTGAGGAAGTATGTTGGCTAACTCCCTCTGAAATTACTGAACGCTGTGATGAATTCACACCTGATTCATTAAAAGCCCTTTCTCTTTGGTTAACGCGTAACAATAGTACACGTTTAGAAAGTAGGGAAACCGTAGACTAAGGGGTGCTTTGCCCTAACTCAAATCGATAAGCATAGTTGATAACGGTATCTTCGAATATAGCGTTATCATCTTCGTCTTTTAAACGATGTAAAAGTGCAATCAGATGTTTTCCTGCTTCTTTTCCCATTTTGTGATAATCAAAATGAATTGATGTGAGGGAAGGTGAGATCTGATCGCTATTTTCAGAGCCTTCTAAACAAGCAATGGCCAGATCTTGAGGGATCTTAATCAATCGACGTTGACACTCAAAAATCATACCCAGCGCAATGCTCTCATGACTACAAATAACCGCATCTAGCTCCGGTTGGCGCAATAAAATCTCCGTTAATGCTTGCCGACCGAATGCCATAGACGCGGGATCTGGCGTAGTGACACTTTGCTCAGCATTTAAATAATTTTTAAGTAACGCACGTGACCAACCTGTTATTTGCTGGTGGTGCGAGCGCTGCCCTTGTAACGCACCAATATAACCAATGCAACGCTTTCCTTGAGTGACTAAATGGTTTGTTAAATCATATGCAGCTTGCTCATAAGAGCAATCAATACTAATAGCCGCTTGCTCATCTGATTGACTGGCAACACTGACAACAGGCACATTGGCATTACTAATATGTAAAAAATGCGTTGGGCTCAGCTGTGAACCAAAGGCAACTAATGCAGCAGGATTACTTTGCAATAGCATGTTAATCACATCATTGGCTTTATGAGGTTGATGTTCATAGCAACCAACTAAAATTTGATACTGATGGCGATTGAGTATTTGTTGTAAAGACTGCATAAAATCTGTACTGGCTCTATCTGTAAAAGAGGGCAACAGGACTGCAATAATATGACTTTGTGCTGAAGCCAAAGCACCGGCCGAAGCATTAGGAATATAGCCAAGTTCCTCTACTGCTTGATTAACTTTTTCTCGTAATTTATCAGAAACTAGTTCAGGGGTGCGCAATGCACGAGAGACGGTCATTGAGCCGACTCCTGCATGTTTAGCGACATCTTGTAATGTGACGCGACCTGTATTTCGGCGCTTACGTGTTTTGATCATCTGTAATTATGCTTGCTTAGCCTATTTGATTAACGGCAGATCCTACCTGAAATCTTCCTATTATGCTGAAACAATACAGTGTCAATTGTTGGCATTTTCTGCAATTAACATTTCATTAAAATGATAGCGCTATCACAATTACGAATGATCTATCTAGATAGCGCTACCATTAATGATTACTATCCTTAATAACAAAGCTCAAAGAGAGTCTGATCGAGGTTATAAATATGCTTAAAACGTTATTAACACCGGATGTGGTGCAAGTGATCCCAAACGTTAGTGATTGGCGAGAGGCTGTAAAAGTGGCGTGTCAGCCATTAATAGATAAAGGCTATATTGAACCTCGTTATATTGATGCAATCTACAAATCACACGAGGAAATAGGTCCATATTATGTATTAGGTCCTGGGATTGCTATGCCTCATGCGCGCCCCGAAGATGGTGTTAATCAACTTTCACTTGCTTTAACTATTGTTGAGCAAGGTGTTGAGTTTGGTGCAGACGAAAACGATCCAGTGAAATTACTGATTGTTTTGGCTGCAACAGATAACGATAGCCATATTAATGCCATTATGAAATTAGCAGAACTTTTTGATAACGATACAGATATTCAAAAGCTATTTAATGCGAAAAGCAAAGTGGATGTCTTATCTGTTATCAACAACTATTAATAACAATTTAAATTACCAAGGGGAATATCATGAAAATTACTGTTGTGTGTGGAAATGGTTTAGGTAGTAGCTTAATGATGGAAATGAGCATCAAAAGCATTTTAAAAGATCTTTCTGTAAATGCTGAAGTCGATCACGTTGATCTGGGATCAGCAAAAGGTACACCAAGTGATATCTATGTCGGTACGCGTGATATTGCAGAGCAACTTAATTCACAAGCAGTAAATGGAAAGGTTGTTTCACTGGATAACATGATTGATAAAGTGGCGATGAAAGAGAAGCTTTCAGTCGCGTTACGTGAATTAGGCGCGTTATAAGGAGCCTATCATGGACTTTTTCCGCTTTCTAATGAGTGATGTGCTTTCAGAGCCAGCTATTTTAGTCGGCTTGATCGCATTGATTGGTTTAATTGCCCAAAAAAAACCAGTTACAGAATGTATTAAAGGTACCGTAAAAACCATTATGGGTTTTGTGATTTTAGGTGCGGGTGCTGGTCTTGTGATTAACTCACTGGGTGATTTCTCAACGATTTTCCAACATGCATTCGGTATTCAAGGCGTTGTGCCTAATAATGAGGCAATTGTCTCTATTGCACAAAAGAGCTTTGGTAAAGAGATGGCATTAATTATGTTTTTTGCCATGTTGATTAATATCTTAATTGCACGTTTAACGCCGTGGAAATTTATTTTCTTAACAGGTCACCATACATTATTTATGTCGATGATGGTGGCGGTTATTTTGGCAACTGCGGGCTTAGAAGGTACAGTATTAGTTGCGGTAGGTTCATTAGTTGTTGGGATTTCAATGGTGTTTTTCCCAGCCATTGCACATCCTTATATGAAAAAAATTACTGGCTCCGATGATGTTGCATTAGGGCACTTCTCTACTATTTCTTATGTCGTTGCTGGTTTTATCGGTAGTAAATTTGGTAATAAAGAGCATTCAACAGAAGAGATGAATGTTCCTAAAAGCCTACTATTTTTACGTGATACACCCGTAGCTATTGCTTTCACTATGGGCATTATTTTTATCATTACATGTTTATTTGCGGGCGATACTTTTGTTCGTGAAGTCAGTGGTGGTAAAAACTGGTTTATGTTCTCATTGATGCAATCGATAACCTTTGCAGCAGGGGTTTATATTATTCTGCAAGGTGTGCGTATGGTTATTGCTGAAATTGTTCCCGCATTTAAAGGTATTTCAGATAAGTTAGTACCTAATGCCAAACCCGCGTTAGATTGCCCAGTAGTATTTCCTTATGCACCAAATGCCGTATTAGTAGGCTTTTTAAGTAGTTTTGCAGCCGGTGTTATTGGCATGTTTATTCTGTATGCCTTAGATTGGACAGTGATCATTCCGGGGGTTGTTCCTCATTTCTTTGTGGGCGCAACAGCAGGGGTATTTGGTAATGCAACTGGTGGACGTCGCGGTGCAATTTTAGGCGCTTTTGTTCAAGGTTTATTAATTACATTCTTACCTGTATTCCTTTTACCAGTACTTGGCGATATCGGTATTGCTAATACCACATTTAGTGATGCAGACTTTGGTGTTATTGGTATCCTGTTAGGTATTATTGTTCGTTAATAATATTTATTAATAGAATTTTATTAGATGCCCGACTTTTTAATTAGTCGGGCATTTTTTTGTAGAAATACTGTATTTAAATTTTCTATATAGATTCAATCGAATATGAGCAGCGTGTTCCTTATATGCTCAGGAATAAACTGCATTTTTACAGAAATTACACCTATAATTCCTTTCCCTTTCTCTCATCATTATCACTTATTTCACTATTTCACTTTTATGAATTTATATGTTTATTTTGTGAATAATAATGCTATCATCCTGAGTGAATATTCACATTGTGAATATTTTCGCACCTAATTATAAAAATAGGTTTATCATCACAATCACTAAGGAAAAGAAGATGTCTTTCGGTATTCGATATCTTGCGTTGTTACCACTTTTTATTATTACTGCTTGTCAACAACCAGTTAATCACAATCCACCAGCGACTGAAACGGCTCAAGTTCAACCAGCAATCGTGAATAATTCATGGATTGAAATCTCACGTAGTGCGCTCGATTTTAATGTGAAAAAAGTCCAATCACTGTTAGGTGATAAATCCTCTCTTTGTGCGGTGTTAAAAGGCGATGCATATGGTCATGATTTATCATTAGTTGCACCTGTTATGATTGAAAATAATGTGCAATGCATTGGTGTAACGAATAACCAAGAGCTAAAAGAAGTTCGAGATCTAGGATTCCAAGGTCGTTTAATGCGTGTGCGTAATGCCACAGAGCAAGAAATGGCTCAGGCGACAAGCTACAACGTGGAAGAATTGATTGGTAACTTAGATATGGCTAAAAAATTAGATACTATTGCTAAACAACAAAATAGAATTATTCCTATTCATTTAGCTTTAAATTCAGGTGGAATGTCTCGCAATGGGTTAGAAGTTAATAACAACGCAGGGCTTGAAGAGGCGAAGCAAATTGCCCAATTAGCTAACTTAAAAGTGGTTGGCATAATGTCTCATTATCCTGAAGAAGATGCTGATAAAGTAAGAGAAGATCTAGCTCGTTTTAAACAGCAATCACAAAAAGTATTGGAAGTTACTGGGCTAAATCGTCAAGATGTCACTCTGCATATGGCAAATACGTTTGCCACAATTACTGTACCTGAATCATGGCTAGATATGGTGCGTGTAGGCGGAATTTTTTATGGTGATACAATTGCAAGTACAGACTACAAACGTGTTATGACGTTTAAATCTAATATTGCTTCAATTAATTATTATCCTAAGGGCAATACTGTTGGTTATGACCGCACTTACACATTAAAACGTGACTCTGTGCTAGCGAATATTCCTGTTGGTTATGCAGATGGCTATCGCCGCGTTTTTAGTAATGCAGGACATGCTTTAATTGGTGGTCAACGTGTGCCTGTTTTAGGTAAAACGTCAATGAATACGGTGATTGTTGATATTACCGATCTTAAAAATATCAAATCAGGGGATGAAGTTGTATTCTTTGGTAAGCAAGGTAATAGTGAAATTACCGCTGAAGAAGTTGAAGATATTAGTGGTGCACTATTTACAGAGATGTCGATTTTATGGGGTGCAACCAACAAACGGGTATTAGTGGATTAAAGTAGGGTGCTTGTAACCACAAAACGCAACAACGTGTCATGAGAAATTGTGGGGGAACTTTCCCCCACAAAGCTATTTATCGCAAGATAAAGTCGCTTGAACTACTGTATGACCACTACGAATATTGAAAGAGCATAATCTTTCATGTCTAAGTAATGATAAACACAGTGCTGTCATGCAGACAGCAATCAGCCCTATCAGGGCAAATTTAGTCATTTCTCTTGACTCTCCTTTTTAAAGGAGACAGAATCGACGTTGTGTGGCGTTGAGACTGCCTCGGATTTTAATAAAATAGAATTCGGGGCTTTCGTCTTTTTGGCGCTCGCAAATGCTTGAACCAAAATGATCCAAGCACCCACCTGCATACTAACAGAAATCGACCTCATTCCTATCTTTTTTTGAATAAAAACAATATAAATAAACGATTAAAATCAATATGTTAGTTTTTTTTATGTGGGGTGTTTATAGGTGGGGTTTCTCTTGACATTCCTTTATAAAGGAGACAGAACTGACGTTGTTGAGTGTTGAAATTGCTTCGGATTTTAGCGAAAAACGCCGTAAACCCTCGCCCAATGCGAGCGGGGATATAAGGCGAAAAGCCCGCAGGGCTTTAAAGATCAATCAGACGTTGACTGACTCTGAACGTAGGCTCTGAGCGTTTCAATCGT
>NZ_JASVWV010000014.1:0-68968 GCF_030286765.1 Proteus faecis | reverse complement strand
GCATACTGGAATTACAAGCGGCGGGACTCGTCGTTTCTGCCCATGGAGGCCAGCGTAAATCCGTCACACAGACGGTTGCGGTCTAAGAAGTGGGAAGCCTCGCCCGACAGGGCGGGGAGCAGTCACGCGGGGTTTTATTTTATACGTTTTCAGTAGCATGATTTGGCTTACTTTGTTATTAACCAAACTACTCAATTAATGAACAAATATAATCTTTGGTTTCTTCCCTATCCATCGGTTCACGCTCATTAATCCCCATCTCAAAGATATTTAATGCGCTATCTAGTTTTTCAATAATCTCTTCATCATCTCGAATGCAGAGAATATAAGCATTTTCAAACGGAGTGAGATCGACCAATCGTAACCCTTTTTCTGTTAAAAAGTGGTTAATATATTCCAAATAAGGTAGTTCATAAGGCAACATATAAGGATCTACACTCACTTCATCCCAATCAATATTTTCAATTTGAGATAAAATCAACGCACTCGGTGATTCAGGCAAAGAGATATGCTCTAATGATTTAAGATCAGGAATATCACCAAAGTATTCTGTCCACTCCACATAGTCCATTAATCCTTGAGCTGAGAGCGATTCATATAGCCAATTAAGAACATCTTCTTGAGCATCTGACTCAGGTAAATTTTCACGCAAAGCTTGCGCATCTAATTCAGGCACGGCGAGTTCAAGC
Source organism: Proteus faecis (assembly GCF_030286765.1). Classification (NCBI taxonomy): domain Bacteria; kingdom Pseudomonadati; phylum Pseudomonadota; class Gammaproteobacteria; order Enterobacterales; family Morganellaceae; genus Proteus; species Proteus faecis. Next base: position 68,279 of record NZ_JASVWV010000014.1, on the reverse strand, counting down.
ACACTAATCAACTCTTCAATGGTTTCCATTATGACCCCTGTATCTACAGTAAATGTGGTTAAAAAATAGATTATCAGCCATCAATATACTGTACATCTCTTGATTTATTAATTTGTGAATTGTCTCACTGACTTTTGATTAGAACCTTTTGGAATAAAAAGATAAAAAGTTATAAGTATATTCATAAAGTTTATTTCCATCTTTAGCTTGATGGCGTATGGTAATTTCATCTGACCTTATAAAAATCATGTACCGAGGATAAAAATGAGCAAGATTTTCGAAGACAACTCGCAAACTATTGGGCACACACCTTTAATTCGCTTAAAGCATTTCGGAAATGGCAACATTCTGGCTAAAGTGGAATCACGTAACCCAAGCTTCAGTGTAAAATGCCGTATCGGTGCCAACATGATTTGGGATGCAGAAAAGAAAGGCATTCTTAAAGAAGGTGTTGAACTTGTAGAACCAACCAGTGGTAATACAGGGATTGCTCTGGCTTATGTTGCAGCGGCTCGTGGCTATAAACTCACACTGACGATGCCAGATACCATGAGTGTAGAACGTCGTAAATTACTCAAAGCATTAGGTGCTAATTTAGTGCTGACTGAAGGCGCAAAAGGCATGAAAGGTGCCATTGATAAGGCCAATGAAATTCGCGATAGTGATCCTAAGCGTTACCTTTTACTACAACAATTTAGTAATCCAGCTAACCCTGAAATTCATGAAAAAACCACAGGCCCTGAAATCTGGAATGATACTGATGGGGAAGTAGGTGCTGTTATTGCTGGCGTCGGCACTGGTGGCACAATTACAGGTATTGGTCGCTATTTGAAAAAGACACAAGGTAAAGCAGTAACAATGGTTGCTGTTGAACCAGCAGATTCCCCTGTTATAACTCAAGCTCTAGCGGGTGAAGAAATTAAACCTGGCCCACATAAAATTCAAGGCATCGGAGCAGGCTTTATTCCTGAAAACCTAGATTTATCGTTACTGGATCGTGTTATTCAAATCACTAACGACGAAGCCTTTGACACTGCTCGTGAACTGATGACTAAAGAAGGTATTCTCGCAGGGATTTCTTCAGGCGCGGCTATTGCGGCAGCAGTAAAACTTGCAAAAGAGCCTGAATTTGCAAATAAAGAAATTGTAGTTATTTTACCTTCTTCAGGTGAACGTTATTTAAGTACACCACTTTTTGCTGACATTTCTGACAGCTAAATCGCGTCACTCAATTGTAAAATATTTATTAAAAAAGCACCTTAATGGTGCTTTTTTTGTGGTAGAGATCAAAGTTTGTCATCCAGACAGGTGATTTATTTCTTTGAGTTTAGTATTTAATCAATTAATTATTTCGAAGGTCGAAATTAATCAGAAAATAACCGAGATGAGAAAACGAACTCTTTTATCTTTCTGAACACTATTTTTATCAGATGACGCTTTACGACTTAATATTATCTGATATTGCTACGCAAAGCAGGACAAATTCATCTACACTTACTAAGTCCTGACTTAATGTGAACAATTGAGTTATAAAAGGAAAATATCCTATGTACCAGCAAGAAGTTACTATTACAGCACCAAACGGCTTACATACTCGTCCTGCGGCACAATTTGTAAAAGAAGCCAAAACATTTTCTTCTGATATCACGCTTACCTCTAGCGGTAAATCTGCCAGCGCTAAGAGCCTTTTCAAATTACAAACTTTAGGCTTAACTCAAGGTACTGTTGTGACTATCTCTGCTGAAGGCGAAGATGAAAAACAAGCCGTTGAAGCATTGGTAAAATTAATGGCGGAATTAGAATAATTCGCGATTAATTATTAACACAGTATTCATTCCCCTGAAACTATTCAGGGGAGTTAATTTCAATGATGATTTTAAAACAACAGTATTTTGCAATCCTATTCTTTTAAGATTATCACCAGCAAGTCGTAGGATAAATTATGATTTCAGGAATTTTAGCATCACCCGGTATCGCATTTGGTCAGACCCTTCTCCTCAAAGAAGAACCAATCATTATTAGCCAACGTAAGATCCAAAGTGATGAAATTGAGGATCAAATCGAACGCTTTAAAGACGGCCGTAATAAATCTGCACAACAACTAGAAATTATTAAAGAACGTGCTGAAAAGAACCTTGGTGCAGATAAAGCCGAAATCTTTGAAGGCCATATCATGTTGCTAGAAGATGAAGAGTTAGAACAAGAAATTGTTGCTCTCATCAAAAGTGATAAAAAAACCGCTGAAGCCGCTGTTCAATCAGTTATTGAAGATCAAGCAACTGCATTAGAAGCGTTAGATGACGAATATCTAAAAGAGCGTGCGGCTGACGTTCGTGATATTGGTAAACGCTTAATGCGCAATATCTTAGAGATGCCAATTATCGATCTAAGTGCTATCTCAGAAAAAGTTATTTTAGTTGCAACAGACCTTACCCCTTCTGAAACTGCTCAATTAAGCTTAGACAACGTATTAGGTTTTATCACTGACTTAGGTGGCAGAACATCTCACACCTCTATCATGGCTCGTTCATTAGAAATTCCAGCTATCGTGGGAACATCTAATGCGACACAAACCATTAAAAAAGACGATTATCTTGTTCTTGATGCGATTAATAACAAAATCATTATTAATCCATCAGATGAGGAACTCGAAACATTAAAAGCTATCAAAGACGAGTACCTGCACGAAAAAGAAGAGTTAGCAAAACTCAAAGACCTGCCTGCTATTACGCTTGATGGGCATCAAGTCGAAGTTTGCGCTAATATTGGTACAGTTCGAGATGTTGCTGGTGCTGAACGTAACGGTGCTGAAGGTGTTGGTCTGTATCGTACTGAATTTTTATTTATGGATAGAGACTCTTTACCAACAGAAGAGGAACAATTCCAAGCCTATAAAGCGGTAGCCGAAGCAGTAGGAAGTCCTGCGGTCATTATTCGTACTATGGATATTGGTGGTGATAAAGACTTACCTTACATGAACCTACCAAAAGAAGAGAACCCATTCTTAGGCTGGCGTGCAATTCGTATTTGTCTTGACCGTAAAGAGATCCTTCATCCACAATTACGTGCTATCTTAAGAGCATCTGCTTTTGGTAAACTACGTATTATGTTTCCAATGATTATCTCTGTTGAAGAGATCCGTGCATTGAAAGCAGAACTTGAAATACTAAAAAGCCAGCTTCGTGAAGAAAAGAAAGCTTTTGATGAATCTATTGAGGTCGGTGTGATGGTAGAAACCCCAGCCGCAGCAGTGATGGCTCGTCATATGGCAAAAGAAGTTGACTTTTTTAGTATTGGGACTAACGATCTAACACAATATACTCTGGCTGTAGACCGTGGAAATGAGCTGATATCTCATCTATATAATCCAATGTCACCTGCAGTACTCAACCTGATAAAACAGGTCATTGATGCATCACATGCTGAAGGTAAATGGACTGGAATGTGTGGTGAACTTGCTGGCGATGAACGAGCAACATTGCTCCTTCTCGGCATGGGATTAGATGAGTTTAGTATGAGTGCTATTTCAATTCCTCGCATCAAAAAAGTGATTCGTAACGCGAATTACGATGATGCAAGAGCGCTAGCAGAGCAAGCACTTGCTCAGCCAACTGCAAAAGAATTGATGGACTTAGTAGAAACTTTTACTAAAGAAAAGACACTGTGCTAATCACATTAGCCAGAGCCCGGTCCCAACTACAATAATTAGGAGAAGATTCATGGGTCTGTTTGATAAATTAAAATCACTGGTTTCAGAGGAAAAGAAAGGCAGTGGCACGATTGATATTGTTGCACCACTTTCTGGTGAAATCGTCAATATCGAAGATGTTCCTGATGTTGTTTTCGCTGAAAAAATCGTAGGTGACGGTATTGCTATCAAACCTGCTGGTAATAAAATTGTTGCGCCAGTTGATGGTACTATCGGTAAAATTTTCGAGACTAACCATGCTTTCTCTATTGAGTCTGACAACGGTATCGAGTTATTTGTCCACTTCGGTATCGACACTGTTGAACTGAAAGGTGAAGGGTTTAAACGTATCGCTGAAGAAGGTCAGCAAGTAAAAGTAGGTGATACTATTTTAGAGTTTGACTTGGCTGTATTAGAAGAAAAAGCAAAATCAGTTCTAACACCGGTTGTTATCTCTAATATGGATGAAATTCAAGGTTTAACCAAAATGACAGGCCCAGTTACTGTTGGTGAAACCGTTATTATTCAGATTAAAAAATAATCTTCTGTGATATTCTCTATTGAAACCGCCACCAATAATGTGGCGGTTTTTTTATATTCAAAAATCCAAGACCGAAGACCCAAAATACGCTAATTCATTCGACGATGTTCTTACTCTAAATAATTCAAGGTGTAGCTAAGCGACAAGTGAACGAGTCGCTAAGAGCATACACAAGTATGTGGCTAGTGCGAATGAACGCAGTCAACAACGCTACAACTTGAAGTGTGACGAGTATTAGTAAAGTTAGCCAAAAACGCCTGTTGATAAATAACGATCACCTCTATCACAAATAATTGCAACAATCACCGCACCTGGGTTCTCCTTTGCAACGCGCAAAGCGCCAGCGACAGCCCCTCCTGAGCTTACACCACAGAAGATACCCTCCTGACTGGCTAAAAGGCGCATCGTTGATTCTGCTTCTGTTTGTGACATATCTATCACACTATCCACCAGCTCTTTTTTAAAGATACCGGGTAAATAAGCAGGAGACCAACGACGAATCCCCGGAATTTGACTTTTTTCTTCCGGCTGAAGACCTATCACTTGCACACTATCAGATTGTGTTTTTAAGTAACTGCCCACACCCGTAATTGTCCCCGTTGTTCCCATACTCGAAACAAAATGTGTAATACGGCCTTGTGTTTGTTGCCAAATTTCAGGGCCAGTAGAAATAAAATGCGCTCTTGGATTATCTGAATTATTAAATTGGTCTAATACCTTACCTTCACCTTGTCGTTCCATCTGTTGTGCGAGATCTCGCGCACCTTCCATACCAACTTCACGACTCACTAAAATCAATTCTGCGCCATAAGCTTGCATAGAAGCTTGACGCTCTTTACTCATATTCTCAGGCATTAACAACTTTAAACGGTAACCTTTTACCGCTGCAATCATCGCTAAGGCAATCCCTGTATTACCACTAGTTGCTTCAATTAGCGTATCACCTGGTTTTATTTCACCACGTAATTCGGCTTGTTCAATCATTGATAATGCAGCTCTGTCTTTTACTGAACCTGCGGGATTATTACCTTCAAGTTTAACCCAGATTTCAGCGTCCACCTCTTGTGTAAGTCGTTGTAGTTTTACTAATGGTGTATTACCAATAAATTGTTCTAACCCTGCCACAATAAGTTCCTGCTCATTTATTTGTCTGTACTAATGAAGAAATCACATTTAACTTATTAACGCAATAATATTAATGTAATTCGATAAGTCTCTTCGCTTTCATAGAAACCAAAACACCCACGCCAGAAATGAGCATGGGTGAAAAATAGTGAAATTAGCGATAGATTAATAATGAAATTAAGCGGTATAAGCCAACGATACCGTATTTAAGGGTGTATTCCCCGTATATAAGCGAGCTTGGGCACCTCCCATATAATAGGTATTCCCTTTTGTTGGTGCCGAAGAAGCATCATTCCAAACCGCTGTAATAGGTGTTTCACTCCATTCTAATGGTTGTAAAATTAACTGCCAATAATGCCCTTTAGGAGATACCTCAATAACCCTAACCGGTAATCGGCAAACACTATTAGCATGTACACTTAATGCAATTTCCCAAGGACGTAAAAACACATCGACTGAACCTTGATAAAGCGGTGTCACAGATAATGGCAAGTGATATCCCCCAATCTGTAATTGAGCGCCATTAATTTCACCTTTTAGATGATTCACATCACCTAAAAATTCTAAAACAAAGCGACTCTTTGGTGATTGCCATACTTCTTGAGGTGTTCCTACTTGCTCTATTTTACCATTTCCCATAATCACAATGCGATCAGCCACTTCCATTGCTTCTTGTTGATCATGCGTGACAAAGACACTGGTAAATTTAAGCTCTTCATGCAATTCACGTAACCAACGACGCAATTCTGTTCTTACTTTTGCATCTAAAGCGCCAAAAGGTTCATCAAGTAATAAAATTTGAGGTTCAACAGCCAAAGCTCTTGCTAAAGCCACGCGCTGTTTTTGCCCCCCAGATAATTGTGCTGGATAACGTTGCGCTAAATGAGGCAATTGGATCATCTCTAACAACTGCTGCACTTTTTTATGAATTGCTTCTTTGTTCGGACGCTCTCGTCGAGGTAATACCGTTAAACCAAAAGCAATATTCTCAAATACAGTCATATGGCGAAATAGTGCATAGTGCTGAAAAACAAAGCCAACTTTGCGATCTCTCGCATGTAATTGGCTAACATCCAGTCCTTCGAAACGAATACTTCCTTGGGTTTGATGTTCCAGACCGGCAATAATACGCAAGAGTGTTGTTTTACCTGATCCTGAAGGCCCTAATAGTGCCACCATTTCACCGGAAGCCACATCGAGGGTGACATCATGCAACACTTCAGTGCGATCAAAATATTTTGTGACACTATTAATTTCAATACTCATATTTTGCCTCTACTTTGTGTAAATAATGATGTTCATTGCTGACGGGCCAAATGCCATTGCAAAGCACTTTTAAACATTAAGGTAAAAATTGCCATCATCGCGAGTAATGCGGCCGCAGTAAATGCACCAACAGTATTGTAATCTTGATGCAGTAACTCAACTTGTAACGGTAGTGAATAAGTTTCACCACGAATAGCCCCAGATACCACAGACACTGCACCAAATTCACCGATAGCTCTGGCATTGGTTAATACCACGCCATATAACAGTGCCCAGCGAATATTTGGTAATGTCACTCGCCAAAACATCTTCCAGCCACTTGCACCTAATAACACAGCAGCTTCATCTTCTTGGCTACCTTGGCTCATCATCACCGGCACTAGCTCTCTCACTACAAAAGGGCAAGTGACAAATACCGTAACTAATACCATTCCAGGCCATGAGAACATCAGTTGGATATCAAATTGTGATAGCCACTGCCCAGCCCAGCCATTGCTACCGTAAAAAAGCAGATAGAGTAATCCAGCAACAACAGGAGACACAGCAAATGGAATGTCAATCAATGTCATTAATAACTGACGCCCCGGAAAACGAAAACGCGTAACAAGCCATGCCATACTGACACCGAACAACATATTGACAGGTACAGTGATTAACGCGATAAGTACGGTTAACCAGACAGCATGTAACATATCACTGTCTAATAAGTTCTCACTAAATACTTCAACGCCTTTTGAAAACGCGGTCATAAAGATCCACGCAATAGGCACAACCAAAAATAAAATGGATAACACAACACCTGTAAGGATTAATCCCCACTTTATCCAATCAATTTGGCGACGATATACCGAGCGTTGTTGCATAATATCTGACATCAATGCCCCCTCAACCGTTGACCAAATCGGCTTTGTAATCCATTAATTGAAAACAGTAAGACTAATGAAACAAGTAAAATCACAGAAGCAACAGCACTTGCCGCAGGATAATCAAATTCTTGCAATCGAATAAAAATCATCAAAGAAACGACTTCCGTTTGCCATGCAATATTACCAGCAATAAAAATAACGGCGCCAAACTCGCCTAAACTGCGCGTAAAAGAGAGCGCAGTTCCCGCTATTATTGCTGGTGATAACTCAGGTAATACAACCTTACGAAAAGTCTGCCAACGACTTGCTCCTAATGTTTCAGCCGCTTCTTCATACTCAGGGCCTAACTCTTCAAGAACTGGCTGAACAGTTCTTACGACAAAAGGTAAACTGGTAAAAGCCATAGCAACGGCAATACCAATCCATGTATTAATGACTTTGATATCAAATTTATCCAATACAAAACCGTACCAGCCTTGTGTTGAAAAAAGTGTTGCGAGTGTCAAACCAGCAACAGCCGTAGGTAAAGCAAAAGGTAAATCCATTAAGCCATCAAGTAGTTGTCTTCCCGGAAAACGGTAACGAGTAATGATCCACGCAAGCAACATACCGAAAATAGCATTAAAAATACTGGCAACAGCTGCTGCTAATAACGTGACTTTATAAGCGGCCACAATTTGAGGATGCGTTATCACCGCCCAATATTGGGACCAACTCATATCAGAAAGTTGCACAACCAGCGCACTCATTGGTAGCAGTAAGATCAAGCAGGTATAAAACAGTGTTCCACCTAAACTTAATCCAAATCCCGGTAATACCCGTTTACTGGTTGCGGTAAACATTATTGACGTCCTTGCGCTAACAATTTATCAAGCATGCCATCGGTCGTGAAATGTGTTTTCATCACGTTATTCCAGTCACCAAACACCTCTTCAACCGTAAATAGTGACGTTGTTGGAAACTGTGCTACTTTTTTAGCCATAACGGCCTTATCATTTACGCGATAATTAAATTGTGTGATGATCTCTTGTGCTTTAGGGCTGTATAAATAATTTAGATAGGCTTTTGCCAGCGCTTCGGTGTCGTTACGTTGAACATTTTTATCAATCCAAGCGACGGGAAACTCCGCTAAAATATCAACAGGTGGCACAATAACTTGATATTCATCTTCACCATATTGTTGACGAATATTATTAACTTCAGATTCAAAACTGATCAGAACATCTCCAAGTCCACGTTCAATAAAAGAAGTTGTTGCGCCACGACCGCCTGTATCAAAGACCTCAACATTTTTGAGGAATTTTTTCATCGCTTCTTGTGTTTTCTCATCGTTACCATAAGCTTTTTCAAAAGCCCCCCACGCCGCTAAATAGGTATAACGACCATTACCTGAGGTTTTGGGATTAGGGAAAACAACTTTGACATCGTCACGCGTTAAATCTTCCCATGAAGTAATGTTTTTGGGATTTCCTTTACGTACTAAATACGCCATGGTGGAATAATAAGGCGAGCTATTATTAGGAAGACGTTGTTGCCAATCAGCCGGAATTAATTTGCCTTTATCATGCAAAATTTGCACATCAGTCACTTGGTTATAGGTCACTACATCTGCAGGTAAACCTTGCAATATTGCAAGTGCTTGCTTAGAAGAGCCTGCATGTGATTGTTTGATGGTGACTTTATCATCAGGATGTTGAGCATCCCACTGTGCTTTAAAATCGCTATTTAGCTGTGTGAATAGCTCTCTTGCAATATCGTAAGAGCTATTAAGTAATTGAGCCGCCCCTGCATAACTACTAACAACCAAAGATAATGCGGCGGTTGCTTGTAATGCAAAGGTTTTGATTGTGTTTTTCTTCATCAAAAGTACCCATCATTGTAAGTTTTATTCTAATGGTTACTCTATCGACTTTATTTATAACAGTGTAGTTAGCTTTTGTTATTTGATATAACCAAGAGTTATTAAAAATAAATAAAACTCAGGCTAATTAATTAAATTTGCATCAATTACTATGTAATTTAAAAATACTATGTCATCTGAAAAAGAAAAGACAAAAATGCCCGCTTTCATAGCAGGCATTTCATTAATAAAACATATGTAACACTAGATAATGATTACAATGCATTTAATACTTCATAAGAAGGTGCGAAGTAATAACTCCCTGTTACAGGCTTACTCATACGTAATAGGTCGTCATGTTTGCCGTCTAATTCACCAAACATGCTTAATAATTGCTGCTCGATGTTATATAAACGACCACAATAAGCTAAGAAATATAAACCATGTTTACCGCTTGCAGTACCATAAGGTAGGCTGTGACGTAAAATCGCTAACTCTTCACCGTCTTCTTCAATCACAACACGAGAAACGTGAGATGTCACATTACGCTCAGACTCATCAAGCTCAACACTGTCTTTTTTAGTACGACCAATCATTTTTTCTTGGTCTGATTCACTAAAACGAGCCCATTTTTTCAGGTTATGCTCATAGCGTTGAACTAAAACATAGCTACCACCAGCATCAACACCATCATTAATTAATGCAACGCCATAACGTTCATCATCTTGTGGGTTTTCTGTACCATCAATGAAACCACTTAAATCGCGCTCTTCTATCCAACGGAAACCATGAATTTCTTCTTCAACTTTAATTGCATCACCAAAAGCAGCAATTGCAGCTTGAGCTAGCGAAAAATTCACATCATGACGCATAGATTGAATATGAATAAGGAGGTCGCGTTGTGTTGCAGGCGCTAAACCTTTACCTAAAGGACGAAAAGGTTTCAGCTCTGGAGCGCTATTTTCATCGGAAAGTTTTTTCCACAAATCAGATCCAAATGCAACAACTGCGCCTAGTGATGCATCAGGAAATTGCTTTTGTAAATCAGATAATGATTGCATGAATTTCTGGCACCCTTCACGCAGAGCTTCTAATTCACCTACGACCATTGCTTCGATAAAAAGACCAAATTTACTATGTGCGACTAAAATGCCACTTTGTGCATGAGACATATTGCTTTCCTAATCAATAATCAAAACACCCAGAATGATGTTGATTATATCGAATATTTTTTCCTGAATATTTGCCTTTTAACAAAAATCGGACAGTCTGGTTATAAACTATTCCTTATTTTATAAGGAATAGCGTTAAAGCGATTTATTAAGCCAAATAATTTGCGTTAATGTCCAGTTAGATAAAACTTCATCAGGTGGCATTAATCCGTCGGGACCATCCCATTGGCCACTAAAGACATAACTTACCGATTTAGCTTCTGCAGATTGGCACAAAATGGTTCTCTGCTTTTCATCTTTAGGACCTTTGCTACACGCACCAAATGCTTTCTTATAAATATCTTTAAATGGTGTACCTATCGTTATACCCCAATCAGTCATTGCCTTGTCATCAAAGACTTCTATTTTTTCAACGGTACTTTTTTCTTTGCCATAGAAAGCCACTTGAACTTTATTATCTTTTAGTGCTTGTACTACAACAATAATGTCATTACCTTGCATCTCCATACCTTCACGGTAATTGAAGCGCCCACCTAACTCATTTTTTATTTCACTTTCTGTTATTTTTGTTGAGCGAGTGATATTTCCTAATCCATTATCAGAAACGGTTAATGTATCATTTGAGAACCAATTCATCGGATTTAGTGCAGAAAAAGACATTCCTCCCATGGATGAACAGCCACTTAATAGCAAAACACTTGTGCTTAAACACAAGGGTAACCAAAACTTAGGCATCATTTATTTCTCCGTTAAACTTTTTCGTCACGCATTAAAATAGATATTGAGGTTATTAAGCACACCTTATCTTACTCTTTGTATTGTCTCAAACATCAGGCTAAAACAGTCACAATAAGCCAGCATAACAAAATATATACTGATTTGATCTTAGATAACCACATGAAAAGAAAGCCTAGTTACGACCATCAACATAACATTTTGTTCCACAGAAAAAGCAATATCAGATTTTACACATAAAATAAGAAGTACAAACGTAAGAATAAAAACAAAGAGAAAGAGAGAAATATAAAATGAAGAGAAATAACCCCTAAAGATATCAGGGGTTTTAAACACAATTAAAGATCGAAATCCTGATCAACAATTAATCGCTTAGTATATGTTGTGCTTTCTTGGTTTTGATCTTCATACAATAACTTCTCAAACATACAAATTGTTGCATCATTTTCTTCTGGTACAACTAATGTAATTTGAGGGCACCCTTTCGCAATCAGCTTTTTCTCTAATCGAGAGATCAATGCATTCGCAATGCCTCTTCCTCGAAAGTCTGGATGAACAGCTAAATAGTATAAAGAGCCACGATGACCATCGTAGCCTCCCATCACAGTGCCTACAAGCTCACCTGACACTTCTGCTATCAAAAATAAATCGGGTGAGTGGTTTAATTTTCTTTCAATATCAATTTCAGGATCGTTATCAGGCGATATCAAATCGCAACGCTCCCAAAGTGTAATAATTGCCTCAAAATCATCTTGGCGAAATACACGTATTTCCATGGCTTTGCCCATTATTAGTCATATAAATCTGAATTTATTATCGCTTGTTTAGTTTATGAATCAACTTGAAAATGAGAACATAGACGATATGAAGTTCTATTTTTAATAAATATGATAAAAATTGTAGGTTATTATGAGTTTACCTGATATTCATCGCGTTAAAGAATTTTTCTTATCACTACAAGATACCATTTGCCACTCGCTTGAAAATATAGACCAAAAATCCACTTTTCAGCAAGATACCTGGGAAAGAAAAGAAGGTGGTGGTGGTCGTACTCGTGTTTTAACCAATGGTGCTCTTTTCGAACAAGCTGGCGTCAATTTTTCACATGTCTATGGCGACACCTTACCGAAATCAGCCACTGCTCATCGCCCCGAATTAGCAGGACGTCGCTTTCAAGCAATGGGGGTTTCATTAGTTATTCACCCTATTAATCCTTATATTCCGACTTCTCATGCCAATGTTCGTTTTTTTATTGCTGAAAAAGAAGGTGAGGATCCAGTTTGGTGGTTTGGTGGCGGCTTTGACTTAACACCTTATTATGGATTTGAAGAAGACGTTATTCATTGGCATAAAGTTGCTAAATCTGTTTGTGCTCCTTTTAGTGAAGATTATTACCCTCGTTATAAAAAATGGTGTGATGATTACTTTTATATTAAACACCGCAATGAACCTCGTGGTGTAGGTGGCCTTTTCTTTGATGATTTAAATACCCCAGATTTTGACCACTGTTTCGAGTTTGTCCAACACGTTGGACTTGGTTATCTTGATGCCTATTTACCTATTGTTGAAAAACGCAAATCAATGCATTGGGGTGAACGAGAACGCCAGTTTCAACTCTATCGCCGTGGTCGCTATGTTGAATTCAATTTAGTGTGGGATAGAGGCACATTATTTGGTTTGCAAAGCGGTGGAAGAACAGAATCAATTTTAATGTCTATGCCACCTTTAGTCCGTTTTGAATATGATTACTCGCCAGAACCAAATACCCAAGAAGCAAAATTATACAGTGACTTCTTGATCCAAAAAGAGTGGGTGTAACATATTTAATTACTTTATTATTGATAAAGCCATATTAAAAATGTGGCTTTATTAGAATCAAACGAGAAGTTTAATAACAAATATTTTCTAAAATCAATTAAACAAAAAAGCCAGTAAACCTGTAACTTTATTTTTGTTTACCCACCCTTCTGCTCTCATACAGGTATTGAAATAGTCTTTACGTTTCCATTCATTAACATCAGAAGGAAGAGAGGCTCTTGCACCAGAATTCGGAATATCTTTACCATTTATACTAATAGGAGCAAAAGAAGGCTGGCTTGAAGCCACATATTTCTCTGGATATTGTGCTTTAGCTTCTTGCATACACATATGCTTAGCAATATCTAATGGTGATGGATTTGTGGTTTTTGCTTCCCATTTTTCAGGTGTTGTACAAGCAGAAAGCATAAAAATTGATGCAATGATGATCGTTTTTTTCAAAGTAATAGCTCATTAAGACGAATAAAAATCAATTGCATTTTAGCTGTTTTTTTAAAGAAATAATTAATTTTTTATGAAGTTTAATCCCATTGAAATGATAGTACTTTTACTCTTCAAATAATGTATCAGGGTAGCATTATCAGCATTATTATAATCGGCATAGTCAATTTTTCTCAGCACCTTGCTGGTTTTGAAGTATTGTTTATGGAATAGCACGATAATATGAGTAACATTCCTACTTTTTACTTGTCTTAACTGATAACACATTGAAAAAATAAGAAGGTTATGATGGGAAAACTGCGTATTGGTATAGTTGGTTTAGGAGCAATTGCACAAAAAGTTTATCTGCCTATTTTAACTAAAGCGTCTAAGTGGGAATTGATAGGCGCATTTTCACCTAATCAGGAAAAAGGGAATATAATTTGTGCCGCTTATCGTATCCCTTTATTCACTAGTTTAAGTGCCTTAGCCCAACAGTGTGATGCGATATTTGTGCATAGCGCAACTTCAAGTCATTTTGAAGTCATAGAGTATTTATTAAATGCAGGTGTACATGTTTATGTTGATAAACCTTTAACAGAACATATTCACCAATCTGAGGCATTGATTGAACTTGCTGCTAAAAAAAATAAAAAACTCATGGTAGGTTTTAATCGTCGTTTTGCGCCTTTTTATCACGCTTTAAAACAGAATATTACCCACCTTTCTTCTTTAAGAATTGATAAACATCGATGCGATAGTGTCGGCCCTAAAGAAACACGTTTTACCTTGCTTGATGACTATTTACATGTTGTTGATACAGCGCTTTGGTTAGCAGGTTCAAACGCTGAGTTATTGAGTGGTAGTATTATTCAAACAAAAGAAAATACACTGTTTTATGCAGAACACCATTTAAAAATCAACGATTGCTGGGTAACGACATCAATGCATAGAAAAGCAGGAAGCCAGCAAGAGCAGGTTATTGCCGTTAGTGAAGATGCAATCCACCAAATTACAAATATGAATTTATGGCGCAGTGAAAGCAGAAATAGACTCACTGAAAAACATCCAGGAAATTGGGAACCCATTTTATTACAACGGGGTTTTATTGGGGCTGTGGAACACTTTATTGAATGTGTGACGAATGATATAGAACCATCGACAAGTGGAGAACAAGCCATTGTTGCTCAACTCATGATAGAAAAAATGCTAGCTAATCAATAAATTCTAGGTATAAAAAAACTGAGTTCATTATAAGTTGAGAACTCAGTTTTTATGTTTGGATGCTAAATTAACTTATTTAGATTTCTTTAAGTGCGACATTAAACGCTTACGTTTACGCAACTGAGATTGTGTTAATTTATTTTTCTTATCCGCATAAGGGTTTTCACCCTCTTTAAATTGAATACGGATTGGCGTACCCATAACTTGCAAAGTACGACGGAAATAGTTCATCAAATAGCGCTTATAGCTATCTGGTAAATCAGTTACCTGATTACCATGGATAACCACAACAGGTGGATTATAACCACCAGCATGTGCATATTTCATTTTTACACGACGTCCTCGCACAATCGGTGGCTGATGATCATCTTCTGCCATTTTCATGATACGAGTTAGCATAGAAGTCCCGACACGACGGGTTGCACAGACATAAGCTTCTTGAATTGATTCAAAAAGATTACCCACGCCACTTCCATGTAATGCAGAAATAAAGTGAACACGTGCAAAGTCAACAAAGCCTAGTTTAAGATCAAGCATTGCTTTTACTTGTTCGCGATCGTCTTGTGTCATGCCATCCCATTTATTGACAGCAATAACTAATGAACGACCTGCATTCAGGATATAGCCTAATAATGAAAGATCCTGATCTGAAATACCTTCACGGGCATCAATAACCAGCAATGCAACGTTAGCGTCTTCAATGGCTTGTAATGTTTTGATAACAGAGAATTTTTCTACTGTTTCTTTTACTTTACCGCGTTTACGAACACCCGCAGTATCGATAATGATATATTCTTTCTCATCTCGTTCCATTGGGATATAAATACTGTCACGCGTTGTACCCGGCATATCGTAAACAACCACACGCTCTTCACCAAGCATACGGTTTGTCAGTGTTGATTTTCCAACATTAGGACGACCAACAATCGCCAATTTTACTGGTAATGTAGAAGGGTCAAAATCATCTTCTTCCTCTTCTAACGCCTGTGCTTGTTGTTCTGCTTCTAATGCAGCCCAATAAGCTGCATTCTCTTCTTCTTCCGTCAGTTCAACTTCTTCTTCCACCACTTTACCCGTAATTGGTAATAGCGCTTGTTCAATCAATTGAGCTACACCACGACCATGAGATGCCGCAATTGGGAAGATTTCACCTAATCCTAAAGAGTAAAAATCAGCTAATGCTGTATCAATATCAATACCGTCAGTTTTATTCGCAACTAAATACGTTTTTTTCTCAACACCACGAAGGTGTTTTGCAATACCTTGGTCTGCTGGCATCAACCCCGCGCGAGCATCAACTAAAAACAGTACGATATCGGCTTCTTGAATAGCCTGTAGCGATTGTGATGCCATATGCGTTTCAACGCCCTCTTCAGCACCATCAATACCGCCAGTATCAATAATAATAAATTCTTCACCTTCTAACTCTGCTCGACCATATTTACGGTCACGGGTGAGGCCTGGAAAATCAGCAACTAATGCGTCTCTTGTGCGTGTTAGTCGATTAAATAACGTGGATTTACCCACGTTAGGGCGCCCTACTAAGGCAATAACGGGTATCATTTTTTGATGCCTCATAAAAATACAATCACAAACCTGATTGTATTTTACATGTAATTACTAAAAAGACGAAACGGCTCCTTTAAAGGAGCCGTAAAATAAATAGATTTGTCAGCAATTAATTACCGACTATAAAGATAAAGCTTACCGTCACGAGCTTGGATCATCAGTTTATCTTGTACCGCTTGAGGGCGGCTTAATAAACCTGAACTATTCACTTGGTTTTGTGCAATAAATTTACCTGTGTTGGTATCGATCCAATGGAGATAACCTTCTGCATCACCAACCACTAAATAACCATCAAAAATAGCAGGAGCAGTTAAATTACGATGCAATAAATCTTCTTGTGTCCATAATGTCACACCATCAGATTTACGCACAGATAAAACTCTATCATTTTGGTCAACGAGGTAAAGATTATCACCCAACAGCACCATATCATTGACTGAGCCTAAATCACGTTTCCAAAGAATTTGTCCCGAACGCATATCAAGGCTAACTAAATTACCGTTATATGCCATTGCATAAACAGTATTTTCATCAATAATCGGAGTGATATCCACATCATTTAATCGGCTAATTTCAGTAGAGCCTTTAATTTGTGAAATATTTTGTTGCCAAATCAATTGTCCTTGAGAAAGAACAACGGCACTAACGCGACCATTATCCGCACCAATAATCGCTGCGCCATAAGCGACAGCAGGAGCAGACTCGCCACGAAGAGATAATGATGGAGTGTCTAAGTTAATAGTCCAAGAAATCTCACCACTTAATAAGTCAAGTCCTTGCAACATGCCATTACTGGTATGAATAAGTACTAGACCATCACTAACAACAGGTTTTGAAATAGCTTCACCAGCAACATCTGTTTCCCAATCAATGGAGCCATCTTCAGTGTTCAGTGCATATACTTTCGCTTTTTCAGTTCCCACAAAAACGCGAGTGCCTGAAACTGTTAATCCACCAGAAAGTAATGCAGACTCATTGGATGAAAGAAAACCGGTTTTAATAGAGAGATCTTGCGACCAAAGCTCTTTACCTGTTTCTACATCTAATGCTTTAACTAAACCATGGCGATCAGCGACATAAATAACTGCGCTATCCCATGTTGGTGACAAGTGAGAATAGTATTTACCAATACCATTTCCAACTGATTTGTCCCAAACAGCTTTAGGTGTAAATTGGCTTTGCACCTCAGGCAATGGAGACATTGTCACATTGTCCTGTTCACTAGAACATCCTGCCAACAAAGCAGATGCTAGTAGACCAACCAGGAGAGTTTTACGCAGTTGCATGTCTGAAGATCCCTTTAATTGGATAAATTATTGAGTTTAAGTTCAACCAGTGAGCGAATAGCACCCGCATTTTCATCAGTTAACGCGCTACGATAAGCGGTTGCAGCACCTGCATTATCGCCTTTCTTCGCTAAGACATCACCACGGATATAATTTTTCATTCCATTCCATGCTTTGCCCTTCACTTGCTCTAACGAAACTAAAGCAGCATCTGTTTTATCTAATGCTAATTGTACGCGAGCTAAACGAAGATTAAGCATATCTGCAAATGCGTCATCTTTTACTTTTGCCACCGCATTAGTTAGATGACGTTCACCACTGACCAAATCATTAGCATCGATAGCAATTTGGGCTAATTCTAATGAAGCTAAAGCGCCATAAATATCATTAGTTTCAGCAACAAACTTTTCAGCTAATGCAATATTTTCAGGCGTAGGCTTAGCAAGTGCCTCACTGACTGTTGCAAAAGCACCTGCACTTTCTTGCAGGCGATTTGTTTGGTGTGATTGCCAATATTTCCAACCAAATACACCACCAAAACCAATAACTGCGGCTAAAACAATAGTTAAACCGTAGTTTTTAAAGAACTGCTTAATTGCATCAACTTGTTCGTTTTCGGTGCTATAAACTTCCACAAGTCTCTCCTTAACCTAATAACAGAGTCAATTGCTGAGCGAGGTCATTGCGAGCAACGATTGTTTGTTCCCCTGAACGCAAATCTTTCACTGCAACAGTGCCGGCATTAATTTCATCTTCGCCTAAAATCAAAGCAATTTTAGCGCCTTGTTTATCAGCACGTCCTAACTGCTTTTTAAAGTTACCATTACCATGATTCGTCATTAAACGTAATGTTGGTAATTGATCACGAATTTCTTCAGCCAGCATTAATGCTGCACTTTGGCTCTTTTCACCAAATGAAGCGAGATAAACATCAGCGACATTAGTATCTGCAACAAATTCAGGATTAACCGCTTGAACTAATAAGATCATGCGCTCCATCCCCATAGCAAAACCAACTGCTGGTGTCGGATGTCCACCAAGTTGCTTCACAAGCCCATCATAACGGCCACCCGCACACACTGTTCCTTGTGAACCTAATGCGCTAGTTACCCACTCAAAGACAGTACGGTTATAATAGTCTAACCCACGAACTAAACGCTGATTAACACGGTATGTAATACCGACAGCGTCCAATAAGGCACAAAGACCATCAAAATGCGCTCTTGATTCGTCATCAAGATAATCGAAAAGTTCAGGCGCATCATTCAATAAAGTCTGAATTTCTGGATTTTTTGAGTCTAAAACACGTAATGGGTTAGAATACATACGACGTTTGCAGTCTTCATCTAACTTATCGACATGCTGCTCTAAGAAAGCGACTAACGCTTCACGATATTTAGCGCGCGCTTCTAATGAACCAATAGAATTAAGTTCTAATGTTACATGATCTGCAATACCTAACGCTTTCCACCAGCGCGCAGTCAGCATAATTAATTCTGCATCAATATCAGGGCCTTGTAGGCCAAAGACCTCTGCACCTAACTGATGGAATTGGCGATAACGCCCTTTTTGAGGACGCTCATAACGAAACATTGGCCCTAAATACCATAAACGCTGTTCTTGATTATAAAGCAAACCATGCTCGATACCCGCACGAACACAACCTGCTGTATTTTCTGGGCGTAATGTCAGACTTTGGGCATCTTCACCACGATCGGTAAAAGTATACATTTCTTTTTCAACAACATCGGTCACTTCACCAATTGCTCGCTGAAATAGAGGGGTATGCTCTACGATAGGTGTTCTGATTTCACTAAAGCCGTAACCCGCTAAAATTTGTTTTAGCGTATTTTCAATTTTCTGCCATACACGAGTGTCAGCAGGTAGATAGTCGTTCATACCACGAATGGCTTGGATTTTTTGGGCCACTTTTCTTCTCTAATAGTTATTAATTGATTGTTAGGCTGATTATAGAAGCGAAATCAATCAGTATTCAACGTGAAATCAATAGTAAAACTGGCTCATTAATCAATGAGCCAGTTTTTTGAGCATTATTTGTCCAATTGATTTATATTTATACGCATATTGTCATCCAGCATTGATGCTTTAGCGCGAATTTTTGCTTCTAATAAATCAATCATATTAACGTTATCAAGACGCTCTTTTTGTCTCACACCATCTTCATAAAAACCGCTACGTGTTTTAGCGCCCGTTACACCTAATGTTGAAACTTCAGCTTCACCTGGTCCATTAACAACACAACCAATAATAGAAACATCCATAGGTGTGATGATATCTTCCAAACGTTGCTCTAATTCGTTGACGGTTCCAATAACATCAAATTCTTGACGGGAACACGTTGGGCAAGCAATAAAGTTAATTCCGCGAGAGCGAATACGTAATGATTTTAAGATATCAAAACCAACTTTAACTTCTTCAACCGGATCGGCCGCCAATGAGATCCTTAATGTATCGCCGATACCTTCTGATAATAAGATCCCAAGGCCAATCGCAGATTTAACCGATCCTGCTCTTGCTCCACCCGCTTCGGTGATCCCAAGATGCAGAGGTTGATCTATTTTTTTCGCTAATAAACGGTAAGAATCAACAGCGAGGAAAACATCCGAAGCTTTTACACTAATTTTAAATTGTTCAAAATTAAGTCTTTCAAGGATATCAACATGGCGCATTGCTGATTCAACTAACGCTTCAGGTGTAGGTTCTCCATATTTCTCTTGAATATCTTTTTCAAGTGACCCACCGTTTACACCAATACGAATAGGAATATTGTTATGACGAGCACAATCAACAACTTGGCGAATACGCTCTTCACTACCGATATTACCTGGATTGATACGCAAACAATCAACGCCATATTCAGCGACTTTTAATGCGATACGATAATCAAAATGGATATCGGCCACTAAAGGCACATTAACTTGTTGCTTAATTAATTTGAATGCTTCCGCAGCATCCATTGTAGGTACAGAAACACGAACAATATCCACCCCTACACGCTCCAGAGATTTTATCTGGCGAACAGTCGCTTCTACGTCTGTCGTTCGTGTATTCGTCATCGACTGTACTGCGATAGGAGCACCATCGCCAATAGGTACATTACCCACATAAATTCGTGTCGATTTACGACGAATAATAGGTGATTCTTTATGCATTGATTAATTCTCCCATGCTTCCATGCTTGCTCAAATATGTAGTCAGATTAAGCACTCGGTACTGTTATTTTTGCTATTTTTCCAGTAAAACGGCTTAAATCAACAGATTCACCATTAAACTGTATGCGAGTAACAGAAGGTGCGCCTATTTTTAGTTTATAAGGTTGCTCACCATCAAATTCCAAACGATCACCCGCTTTCTTAATACCGTTAAATAAGACTTTATTTTGAGCATTACGAACTTCTAACCAACATTCACCATCAAACATAAGAACCAATTGATTCGCAATAGCAGGAGCTTCCGATGAGGTGGATTCTTGTTCTGAATCTGCACGAGAAGTTGTTGATGTTGTTAAAGGTGATACGGGTAATGGAACCGTTTTCACTTCTGTTGGTGCTGGTGATGTCGTTTCAGTCGTTGATGATGTTGTAGCGACATTATTCGCCTGATTATCAACTAATGACGGAGCAGGTACTTGTAAATTATCACCTTCAGATGTTGACGTATTATCTGAGGTTACTAAAGAAGGATCTATCGTGTTGGTGTTTTCTTGTGTACTATTTTGCCCTATGTCTTGAGATGCCATAGAGACTAATTCTTGTTGATCAGCCTGATGACCTTGCCACCACCAAACACCTACGAGAGCAACCATAACAATCAAAATCACCCATGTGATTTTCATTAGCCAACCTTCACGCTTTTTATGACGTTTGCCTAATGAGTAATTTTGTGTGGTTGTCATTTTAATTTGTTTAACTGGAGCTTGTTGGTCGATAAAACCAAGGATTTCTTTTTCAGGAACGCCGACTAACTTAGCGTAAGAACGCATATATCCGCGTAAAAATGTTGGTGCAATATTAGAAGAAACGGAATCTGTTTCAATGTCGCGCACTGTTGATAACTTCAAACAAAGTCGATCAGCAACAGTTTGTTGTGTTAGCCCCACTTTTTCTCGTGCCTGGCGTAAAAGTTGACCTGCTGTTAATTTCACTTCTTCGGTTTTGTTTTCAGTATTCATTAGCAATCTAGGCACTGTGGCTATTGGATGTTTAACATTGATGAACTCGCAAAAGCACCAAGTACCTTAACGTCTCACCGCGAATTTATTGATATTTTATGATCACTTTGCTGACAAACCAAATAATCTGGCGGTATATCTTCAATTGACACACTATTATTGTTTAATAGTTTTTGTTCACAAAGGAAATTACCATAAAGCCTTAATACATTAACATTTACTGGCTTCGACTTCATCGCTAATTTGTAATAATCTAACGCTTGAATAGAATTTCCCAATAACTGAGATGTTAATGCCATTCCTAAATTAGCATCAGGGTGATTTGGCATCACCGATAACACTTTTTGGAAATGATATTGTGCTATTTGATATTGTCTTTCAGCTAAGTATGCATCACCTAATTGTAAACGTGTAGACACTGCAACACGTTGTTGATTGGCTGACGATTGACAACCTAATGTCAATAACATCAAGCCAATAGTTATAACTACTGATGATATCCTTATCATCGTTTTATTCCTCAAATATATTCATCCGTGATCTCTCTACATTGTAATTGTGTAATACACTTCACAAAGAAAGAGATTTCTAACCGTATCAGACTGCTTTTACTGAAATTAGTTCACCTTGTTGACGTTTTTTCAGTGTACGTTTTGTACGGTCAATAACATCGCCGGCTAATTGTCCACAAGCCGCATCGATATCATCACCTCGCGTTTTACGTACAATAGTCGTAAAACCATATTCCATTAATACTTTAGAAAAACGGTCAATTCGACTATTGGAACTACGTCCATATGGTGCACCTGGGAACGGGTTCCATGGAATTAAGTTAATCTTACATGGCGTGTCTTTTAAAAGTTCAGCTAATTGGTGAGCTTGATCTGTGCTGTCATTAATATGATCAAGCATAACGTACTCAATAGTCACTCGCCCTTGGTTCGCGTTTGATTTAGCAATATAGCGACGAACACCTTCAAGAAACATTGCAATATTATATTTCTTATTAATTGGAACGATTTCATCACGAATTTCATCAGTTGGTGCATGTAACGAAATAGCTAAAGCTACATCAACCGCATCTGCTAATTTATCTAACGCAGGTACAACGCCTGATGTAGAGACAGTAACGCGACGTTTTGATAAACCGAAACCAAAATCATCCATCATGATTTCAAGTGCTGGAATAACATTATTTAGATTCAGCAACGGCTCGCCCATTCCCATCATAACGACGTTAGTAATAGGACGACGACCTGTCTCTTTTAATGAACCAATAATTTTAGCGGCACGCCAAACTTGCCCAATAATTTCAGACACTTTCAAATTACGGTTAAAGCCTTGCTGCGCAGTTGAACAGAACTTACACTCTAAAGCACAACCAACTTGTGAAGAAACACATAATGTTGCGCGATCATCTTCTGGGATATACACAGTTTCTACTTGTTGATCACCAACTTTAATTGCCCATTTAATCGTGCCATCTGTTGAACGTTGTTCTTCAGAAACTTCAGGTGCTTTAATTTCAGCAATTTCTTTTAATTTATTGCGTAACACCTTATTGATATCTGTCATTTGATCAAAATCGTCATAACAGTAGTGGTACATCCACTTCATAATTTGGTCAGCACGGAAAGGTTTTTCGCCCATAGAGACAAAAAGCTCACGCATCTGTTTACGATTTAAATCTAACAGATTAATTTTAGTTTTTTGATTCACAGTATTTTCTTTAGAAACAGCGACAGAAGCGCTTGGCGCTGGAGTGGTAGATTGGGTCATGACATTGCCTCGTTGTTACACTATGCGGCCTGCATTAGCATTGATGCTAACGGGATACTTATATATTTGTATATTTAAACAATAATAAAAAACGCCCCGTTAATTATCAAACAGGGCGTCGCATTGTACTGTTTTTCGCGTAGAGATGCTAATAAATTAGCGCGCGCAAACTTCGTTTTCAGTGAAGAAGTATGCGATTTCACGAGCAGCAGAAGCTTCTGAATCTGAACCGTGTACCGCATTTTCAGTAAAGCTATCAGCGTAGTCAGCGCGTAATGTACCCGCTAATGCGTTATCTGGATTAGTTGCCCCCATCAAATCACGGTGACGTTGAATCGCATTTTCACCTTCTAACACTTGAACCATGATTGGACCAGAAGTCATAAATTCAACTAAGCCGTCAAAGAAAGGACGACCTTTGTGTTCTTCATAAAAGCCTTCAGCTTGTTCACGCGTTAAATGCAGCATTTTAGCGGCAATGATGCTAAAACCAGCACTTTCAAAACGATTATAGATAGCACCGATAACATTTTTTTTCACTGCGTTTGGTTTGATAATAGAAAATGTGCGCTGAATAGCCATGTCTTACCTCTAAATTATTTTATTAATGATAACTTTTTTATCTCTTTTATCGCAGATCATGGAAGAACGAATCAAAAACCGCATTCCCTGCAAAAATAGGGCTCGATTATAGGAGGATAAAAATGAATTGCACAGATTGAACCCTCTTTTTTTTAAAGAAATGTGGCAAAAAAGTTATGAATTATCGATCTAATCACATTTTTGACGCTTTCCATGCTCTAACTTAAAAATAACAATAAAAAAGAACCGAAATGACACACGATAAATAGTCTCTTTATCTTTATTAAAAACTTATTTTAGTGAAAAATCACTCAGTTCTCGTTTTTTTCATCGTTTTAGTTTAACGAAATAAAAAATTAACCATATCCGTTTGACCACTTAGATCGAGCACTGAAAGTTGGTATTTACCTCGTTTCTCTAATAAGTAAGAGAATGTTTCTCCGTTTTCTGTTTTACCTATTTGCTCACCATTTAAAAACCACCATTGCGTACCACTCCCACCTTGCGTGGACACTGTTATTTCAAGATTATTTTCTCCAGGTAATGGTCTTAATAAATCACCTGCACGAATACCTGAAATAAACAAAGGAATTATATCTTCTTTTATTGGAGGGCAAGTTTCAGAAATCGCAGGTAGTCGTTTTGCTCTGCGCTCTTTTTCAGGCAACCATGCTTCTAATGCTATCGGCCATAAAGCAATATCTTTTAACTCTGCGTTAGGACAATTAGGCCCAGTGCGTTTACCTTCATCATCTAACCAAATTTTTTCGTTGATCCCCAAAATACCTTCTTGGTTATCATTCAATAAAGTTGGCGGAATAGTGTTATCTAAGATCCAGCTTCGACGACTGACTCTACAGTTACTGTCTTCTTTAGGTAATGCCTTACCTGTAGGCCAACAGATTGTTGCCGAAGTTACACTATTAGGACGTAAATCTGTTGGTGGTCTTTGTTTATTTTGATAGAAATAGCCTGTTAATAAGTTATTGACCTGATTCATAATAGGAACAGCCGTCGCAAAGCCAAATTGCCCAGCTACAGGTGTTCCATCAGGCCTGCCCACCCAAACACCAATGGTATAGCGCGCATTAACACCAATAGACCAGGCATCCCGATAACCATAACTTGTCCCTGTTTTCCAAGCCAAAGGAACAACGGGGGAAATTGCGCTATCTGGGCGAGGTCTGGCTTCTCCGGCTAATATGCGCCGAATAATCCATGCAGCACCTTGTGACATCAACACTCGGTTTTCTATTATTTGTTCCGGTTTAAAACGTAACGGCGCTGTTTTTCCTTGCCTTGCTAATGCACTAAAAGCAGAAACAAGCTCATCCATTCGTGTCGCCGTTCCTCCTAAGATCAGCGCTAAATTTGGCTCTGAGCCATAAGGAAAACGCATTTCAATATGGTTATGACGCAATTTTGCTGCAAATTTCTTTGCACCATACACTTCGATAAGTTGTACCGCAGGTAAATTTAAAGAGCGACTTAGTGCTTCACTAGCACTGACCGCCCCATTAAAACCCGAGTCAAAATTACCAGGACGATAATTATCAAATCGACGAGGAACATCTTGTAAAAGTGATTCTGCATGAATAAGCCCTTCATCTAATGCGAGTGCATAAATAAATGGCTTTAATGTTGAACCCGGCGAGCGCCAAGCACTAATCATATCAACATGACCAAAGCGCGAATTGTCATTAAAATCGGCAGAACCGACATACCCTTTCACACTCATATCCGTATGATCAACAACGAGTATGGCTAAGGATGTTTTATCTGCTAATTGATACTTCCATTGATTTGCAATATCTTCGAGTTGTCGTTGAATATTAATATCAATCGTTGTTGTAATAACAGGCTCTCGCTTTTCGTTATACATACGACGAGCCAGCAATGGTGCTAATTGCGGTGTTTGCCTTGGTGCTAATAAAACCTGCTCTTCTTTGATTTCATCAATTTTTTCTTGTGGCCATATTTGATACTCTGCCAGCCTATCTAATACTTTATCTCTAGCTGCTTGAGCACGTTCAGGGTATCTATCTGGTCGTAAACGACTTGGTGCTTGTGGTAATACCGCCATCAATGTCGCCTCACCCGCAGATAAATCAGCGGGTGATTTGCCTAAATAAGCCCAACTTGCTGCACCGATACCTTCGAGTGTACCGCCAAAGGGTGCTCTATTGAGGTAAATCTCCAAAATTTCATCTTTTGAGTAATACCACTCTAATTGCAAGGTGCGCCAAAGTTGTTTGATTTTTCCCCCTAAAGTACGGGAGTGAGGATCAATAAGGCGAGCCACTTGCATTGATAATGTGCTTCCGCCCGACACTATTCTTCCGGAACTTAGATCTTGCCACGCCGCTCGTAATATCGACATGGGATTAACACCAGGATGTTGATAAAACCAGCGATCTTCATAAGTAATTAAGGCTTCTAAATATTCAGGAGAGACATCATCGAGTTTGACATGGTAACGCCATACTCCCTCTTTATCGGCAAAACGCCAAAGAGGTGTACCATCTTGCGCCGTAACAATAGTCGCAATTTGAGGTTCAGGATCAGGGAGAGGCCAAGTTTTATCTGCGATCCAGACTAAAATCGGCGTTGCTAGAAAAAAAATAATGATTACAGCAATAAGCCGTTTATACCCTAGTTTCATTCAATCACTCAAAGGAAAAAGCCCTTTCCGAAGAAAGGGCTACAAGATTTAAGGAACAACGTCAATCTTAGTTTCTGTTGCTCCTATTGCACGCCAATAAGGCACATACATAGATTCAACTTGTGGTGGTGGTACTTGATAGCTACCCGGTGTTACTGCTCTTGCTAAATAGAGCAATGTCGTTGGACGGTATTTATCAACAGAGATAGCGGCAACAAAGCGATCATCACGATATTCGAGATGTTTGATATTTGCTTGTCCCATGTCGTCGATAAATTCCTGCAAGTCTGCGGCACTATCACTTAAGCTTGCACTACTTGATGCTAAGTTTTGGTTTTCGATTTCAAGACCAGCAGGTAATAAATCAACAACTAATGCATCAGGTACGTCTCTATCAGCAGAAACTTCCAGTTTAACCACCAGCATTTCACCACTTTGTAAGCGATTAGGATGAACGCGATTTCCTTTTAAATCATAATAACTACGATGAACATTTAATACATTACTATAAGGAGTGGGTGCAACTTTCGGATAGCCCACGATATTCATCCGAGAATAAATAGTGGCGCCACCACGATTATTTAGCTCTAAACCTTCTTGTAATTGTGTTGATGTTAATGTCTCATTAACTGCACGATCGCTACTGATTGCAGGGACTTGACGATTAACAGCTACTTCCCAAGGCTGTTCTGCCATATTAATAAAGAAACGCCCAGCAAGGTATAACGAGTTACTTTCTTGGGTTGAGAACCATTCACGGCTTGTTAAATTATCAGATAGTGTCATCACACTTGCATCACGAGATTGTGTTTCAAGGTTATTTTCACTTAACAATGCAATAATTAATGCTTGGTCACGAATGGTGCTACCGTAGTCACCTAATCCATAATTATATTTACGCGTTGTTGTTACACCTTCAGCAATCAAGCTTTCAGCACGATTACTATCACCCATCAGTTTTAGTGCAATACCTAACTGAACTAAGGCTAAACCATTTCCAGCTTGGTTACGCTCAAGATAGAGACGACGTAATTCACCTAAAGGTGCTTTTTGCTGATTAGCTAATACTAACGCAGCATAAGCCCTAGCTGAGAAACGTGCTGCATCTTGATTAACTGCATATTCATAATTAACTAAGCTTTTATCTTGTAAATAACGTAATAAACGATCATTCGCACGTTTTAATGAATCAGCAGGAACTGAATAACCTTGTTGTGATGCACGGAATAAGAAATCAGTCGCATAAGCGGTTAACCAATATTCTTCACGTCCTCCCTGATCCCATAAAGCGAATCCGCCTTCTGATTTTTGCATCGTCAACAGATGAGCAATACCTTTATCAATCGCTGCTTTTCTATCAGCGTCAGTTTGCGTTTTAATTCCCAACTGTTTCAACTCTTTTTCTGTTGAATACAGTGAAGGATAAAGCCCACTAACGGTTTGTTCTAAGCAACCATAAGGATAAGCAAATAATTCTCTAACATAACGCGCCACTTGTAACGGAGGGCGGCTTGTCAGTAATAATTCACCTTCAAGCGTTGAGTTATTAAAGCGACTTAAACTTTCTGATGGTAAGCGCCAAGTGTCACCATCTTGCAATGTACTTGCATAATGGATCGTTTCTGCTGGGAATGCAGGGCGAACACCAATATTCCATGTATTGTGATAAGGCTTAATCTCTTCACCCGGTACTTTAATACCATAAATAGACAATGAGAACTCACCTTGACCAAAGCCATGTTTCGCTTTTACTGGGATTTGAATTTGAGTACGTTCACCTTTCGTTAGCGAGACAGTTTTACTTTCAGCGCCACCTAATCCCACCAGACCTGAAGCGGTATAATTTAAAGTAATAGATTGCGCATCATCTGTTAGATTAGTTAAATCTAACGATAAAAGTGCACTATCACCACCAGCCATAAAGCGAGGTAATGAAAGCTGAGTGACTAAAGGTGCAGCAATCACAACTTTACCTTCTTGGCTACCAAATTTATCCGCAGTCCAAGCTTGCGCCATTAAACGAACTTCACCATTAAATTCTGGAATAGGTAAAGAAACTTCACCTTCACCTTGCGCATTTAATTTTACTGGAGCTGATTGTTGAGCAATGATTTGCACATCCGTTAATGGCTTTTTACCCCCACGAGATAATGCTGTAGCTTCACCACCATCCCCACCAAAACGCAAGTTAGCTAAACGGCCCTGCCCTTCAATCAATTGCCCATACACATCATATTGGTCAATGCTGTAGCGTTTACGGCCAAAGAAAGCATCGTAAGGATCTGGGGTTTTATACTCGGTAATATTCAATACACCCGTATCAACTGCAGAAACCAATACATTAATATTTTCAGGTAATGGTTGACCTGCAACTGGATTCGCTTTAATGCGGATTTTTAAATCTTGGTTAGGACGAATTTTTTCAGGTGCATCAAGTGAAATATCAATACGGCGGTTTTTATCCTGTAATGGTAGATGCAAAATACCCACAGCACGTTTGACTGTCGCTTGTTTTGAAGTATCGCCCGGCCTTACAACAACAGAAGTTAGATAGAGATCGTGTCTTGCCCACTCTTTATTAATAGGCACTTCAACATCAAGCCCTTTTTCGGGTACATCAATTTCCTGCCACCATAAAGGCCCATTACTTGATTCCAGTAATACATAACCTTTACCCGGATGAGGAGCAACAATGTTTAACTTAACTTTTTCACCCGGTAAGTAACCTTCTTTATCCAGTTTCAATTTCACTTGATCTGGTCTTACCGCACCTGTTCCCCCCGTGTTATCCATCCAAGAATACCCAGCCCAGAAACGTAAGCTACTGACTAATTCTGTTTTAGGATCGACAACTTCAATACGATAAGAACCCCATTCAACAGGGAATGCTACTTTTGCAGTACCATCTTTCGCGATCTTGATTGTTTGCTCATCCATCTGCAGATCTTTTTCGTTATAGCCAGATTCCCAACCATTCGAACTAGACCAACGCCAATAATAATCATGACGTTCATAGATAAACTTCACTTTAAGATCATTAGCAGGTAATTTTTTACCTTCTTGGTCTGTATAGACAATTTCAAATTCAGCCATTGAGTTTTCATCAACGCTATAACCTGATTTATATTTGTCTGTACGGTAATCGTAGACTTCTTTTTTAGGGAAGACAGGACGAATACCCGCAAGGTGAGTCGCTGGCCAAACAGCTTGTTGATAACGACGCGTAACAGGTCGTCCACCCGCTTCAAGTAAACTTGCTTGTAAAATAATATTAATCGGTGATTTCAGCTCTTCATAGCGTTCACTATCAACATTTACCCCCCCTTCACCATCAGAGTCTAAATTAAGTTCAAACTCATCTAATAGACGGCTGAAGTTTTCATCTTTTACAGCACCAAATTCATAGCCGGGTAATTTACTGACAGCTTCACGAGAAGCTTTTAAGAAAACTTGTCCTTGTAAGCGATTATCGGCAGCTGGCGCGCCATAAAGATAACGACCCTTAATGTCAAAATAAGCGTCATTACCACTTAATATAATTCCTTTCTTACCGGTGATTTCTAATGCCATACGTTCTGGCATAAAATCTTCAACCTGAAACTCATAGAAACGAGGAGTACCATCTCCTACATCAAAACGTAGGGTACGTGTACCCGTATTTTCATCCTCAGGAATAACTAATTTTAATTGGTAAAGACCCTTTTCAGGTTGCCAAACAAAACTACGAGAAACTTGCCCGTCTGTTTTAAGTAAATCGACTTTAACAGGTTGCTCTTTAATTGGATTACCATCACCGTCACGTAGCAAGGCATTAACGATTAATGTTTCACCAGGACGATAGAGATCGCGAGGACCGAAAGCAAAAAATTGTTTGCTATAACCTTGCGGGCCACCAATATCAAATTCAGAAAGATCAAGCGCAGGCTTACGCAAGTCAATCATACTAGTTTGCCCATCACGAATAGCCATCAATAAACGTGCTTTATCACTTTTCTCAAGTGTGGCATGCCCTTGGCTATCGGTCTGCGCTTTAGAAATCAATCCGCCTTTTTCATCTAACAGACGAATTTCTACTTTATCTAATGCAGAACCATTTTTAAGTGATTGGGTGAAGATATCTAACGTATCAAGATAACTGTGCATCGACAGCCCGATATCACTAAATGTAAATACCGTTGCTGGCACTGTATAAGAGTATTTACCCGCTTGTTGCATCACCGCAATATAGGCACCTTCTTTTTTCAGGGCATCTATTGATTTTAATGGTAACAATACGTTTTCACGGGTATTGGTTTCTGTATTTAATTCAAAACGACCGGTATAAACTAGCTCAGCTTGAGATAAAAACTCATCTGACTCCCAATAGTTAATATTCGAACGGCTTTCCCATTGTGTTAAGAATTGCGCTAATTGTTCATCTTTAACACGGAAAAAATTTACGTCAACTTGCCCCACATTTAACGCAATAATCGGTAAACCTTCAGCGGCTTCAAGTGGCAGTAACGATCCCTTACTGGTGAAACCAACAGATGGGAAAATTTCTTCTGTTGTTAATTTCTGACTAAAAGGTGTCATTAATGTACGTTCATTAATACCTTTTATTTTTTCATCAATTGTTAAATTTAATTCTGTTGATGGTGGTAAATGGCGAAAACGCAGTTCCATTAAGTTATCAGATAATTCCCACGCACCTTCTAATTTCCCTTTTTTGGTATCAACAAGGTGAATAACATCATCAAACTTTTGGTCAGGATCAAGCGGTACAGAGAAAGTCACAACCATTGTGCTCGCACCATCACGCTGTAATTCTGATGCATCTAATACGGTGACTTCTTTTCCAGCAAAACGCATTGCTAACTCATCACGGACTTCTTTGCTTTTTAATGCAGTTTCGTTATTTGTTTTTGTTGTAACTGCCGGTTTTTCACTGATTTGAGTTTCTGTCTTTGATGTGTTCTGAGCTACATCTTTTTGCTCAGTCAATTGTGTATTTTGTGTTTTATCAGCAGATGATGTATTTTCATCCGCTTTATCATCACAGCCAGTAAGAGCCAATGCTGATGCCAATACAACAGCTAGAGAGCTCCAACGATAACCTCTCTTTTCTGTATATTGTCTAAATTGGTTTTGGTTCATATCCATTTCCTTTAATTCAACCCCTGAATAATGCGATGTTTTCTGCAGGCTGAGATAATATATGTATTTCTTCATTCTAATAAGGTAAAAAAATAACTCGATAAGCTATTTTTTACCGTCTAAAACGAAATAAATTACAATACAAAATCGCTTTATTTTTACTTTTAAAATAAAGCCTATCTAAAACAAAGCGTTATATAGAAATACAAACGATTTGCTAATTTAATTAATTTTCTATTATAAGATAAAAAAAAGCGATATCTGATGAGATATCGCCTAAATTTAGCGGGCAGATTTAACTATCCAGATTAACTATCGGGATCCCTTTTCTTAAAAATCCTCCAAGCTTGCGTTGATAAAAAGGTGATACATGGTGGATCATAAAATGACTCACACCTTTTTCATCTTTATTCACAAAGCAAAAATCTAGCGATTGCCCTTCTTCTAAATATTCAAAAGCTGATTCAGCTGCTTGTGGAAGTATCTGCGCAATCTCATCTTCTTTACCCGTTATTTCTAAACCAATAAGATAAAATGACTCTTCCTCATCTTCTTCCTGAGCATTAACAAGGAAAGCACGGCGGATAGGTTTATGTTCACCAAAAAACTCACTAAGTGCAGTTGTTAATTTTTCAGGCTGTGGCTCTAGAATACTTAACTTTAGAGAAGAACCTTCAACAGAAACAATTTCTTGTGTCTCAAATTGTTCAGATACACCCATTACAAACTCCAAATCAAATAACGTTTATTATTTTGCTTTTGCTAATAACAGATTCGCGATAGAACGCACACCGTAACCTGTAGCACCTGCCGCCCATTGTTCTACAGAAGATTTTCTGTACGTTGCTGAACAATCGATATGTACCCAGCCTTTTTTGTAGTTAGTGACAAAGTGCGATAGGAATGCAGCCGCAGTACTTGCACCTGCAGTATGAGAAGGTGCTGCGATATTATTTAAATCAGCAAAGCTAGAAGGTAATTGACTACGATGGAAATCCGCTAATGGTAAACGCCAGAACAATTCATTTTCTTGTTCAGCACTAGTCAGTAATTCTGCAGCTAATTTATCATCAAAGCTCAATACAGAGTGGTAATCATTACCTACTGCAACTTTGGCGGCACCAGTTAATGTTGCGGCGTCGATAATCAGCTCAGGTGCAATATTGCTGGCATCAATTAAACCATCAGCTAAAACTAAACGTCCTTCAGCATCTGTATTCATGATTTCAACTGATTTGCCATTACGGTAACGAATAATATCGCCTAATTTAAAGGCATTACCGCTGACCATATTATCTGCGATACAGAGCAATAGTTTTACGCGTTTATTTAAACCACGAGTAATCGCTAATGCTAAAGCACCTGCTAACGTTGCAGCGCCCCCCATATCAGCTTTCATTGAATTCATAGATGATGATGGTTTAATGCTATAACCACCTGAGTCAAAAGTAATACCTTTACCCACTAAACAAGCAAATACAGGGGCATTGCTATCTTTTGTTGGGTTGAAATCTAACGCTAAATACACAGGATCACGAGAAGAACCACGTCCTACCGTATAGATACCGGCATAATTTTGATCGCGCAGATCAGCACCTTTGGTGATCTTATAACTAATCTCTTCTTTATCAAGACCACAGAAAAGATCAACAGTGCGTTGTGCCAGCTGTTCAGGCCCTAATTCTTCAGCTGGTGTATTGATGGTATCTCTAACCCAATCAACGATGCGAATACGTGATTCTAGTTCGTGTTTATCTGCATCCTTTAATTGTGGCCATTCGATTGAACGAGCGCCTTTAGGTGCTCTAAAGCCTAACCAGAAAGCCCAACTACGTTCTAAATCCCAGCCGTCACCAACAAGTGCAACATTACGAATACCTTGACCATCAATTTTACGTCCACCACGCTGAATAGCGCCTAAACGGTTTTCTTCCGTTAAGTGGATTG
The DNA here is from genome assembly GCF_030286765.1 of Proteus faecis. Taxonomy (NCBI): domain Bacteria; kingdom Pseudomonadati; phylum Pseudomonadota; class Gammaproteobacteria; order Enterobacterales; family Morganellaceae; genus Proteus; species Proteus faecis. Next base: position 34,431 of record NZ_JASVWV010000014.1, on the reverse strand, counting down.
TCATGCCGGTTTCGCTAGTGCTAATTAGTGCTTTTTCTCCCCAACATGCAGCAGCAGGTTCATTTGACAGCATGATAGGCATAATTTGTTTATTCATTTATTGTCTCACTTATTATTACTGGTGGCAGTTAACCTATTCAGACTACCAGATATTTACTGTTTAGCGTGATCAATTTACTGCAAAAACCAAGAGGCCACCATTATCATCCAGTGATCTTCTGTATTTACATAATATTCCTCGAAGAAGATCGCACAATAAAATATCCAGACTTCCCTCTTTACGATTATTTTTAAATCGTTAATAAAGTTAAATGTGAAAGGCCCATAATGCAAAAAGACCAGCAATAAGCCAGTCTTTTAAATTTACGATGTCATCAATTATTCAAATTCATCAAGCCAAACAAGTAAAATAGCCTCAAGAATTTTTTCATTTGATTTCTGTGGATCATCATCAAAATCTTCTAAATCACAAATCCACTGATGCATATCAGTAAAGCGCACCGTTTTAGGATCAGTGTCAGGGTAAAGATCAAATAATGCTTCCCCTATTTCACGTGTATCACTCCATTTCATGCTTGGCTCCTAAAATTAATGCTCTCTTGCGTGATTGATCGAATATTTAGGGATCTCAACAACTAAATCTTCGTCAGTCACTTTTGCTTGGCAACTTAAGCGACTTTCTGGCTCTAAACCCCACGCTTTATCTAACATGTCGTCTTCAAGCTCAGAGCTCTCTTCTAGTGAGTCAAATCCTTCACGCACTACGCAGTGACAAGTTGTACATGCACAAGACATTTCACAAGCATGTTCAATCTCGATACCGTTGCGTAATGCAACATCTAGAATAGATTCACCTTCTGTTGCATCAACAACAGCACCTTCAGGGCACAGTGTGCTATGGGGTAAAAATACAATTTTAGGCATAGTTATATCTCATCCACAGAATGACCTGCCAACGCTTGTCGAATAGATGAATCCATGCGACGCGCTGCAAAATCCTGAGTTTGCTTATCCAGTAGTTTAATCGCGTTTTCAATAGCAACAGGATCTGTTCCCTCAACGCTCTCTATTAAGGTATCTACAACTTTGTCGATAGCCATTTTCTCATCTTCATTTAACAGATGAGCATCTTCTTCTAATGCTGCAGTTAAACTTTCTAACACGCGAGCTGCTTCGACTTTTTGCTCGGCTAAACGACGAGCTTGTAAATCTTCTTGGGCATTTTCCATCGAAGATTGGATCATCTTAGCGATTTCAGTATCACTAAGACCATAAGAAGGCTTGACCTGTACGGAAGCTTCAACACCCGTTGATTTCTCCATGGCACTAACACTGAGTAAACCATCAGCATCAACTTGGAATGTGACACGAATATGTGCCCCCCCCGCAGCCATTGGTGGAATACCACGCAGTGTAAAACGAGCAAGAGAACGACAATCGCTCACCATCTCACGTTCGCCTTGAACAACGTGAACACTCATTGCTGTTTGACCATCTTTGAATGTCGTAAATTCTTGTGCCCTAGCAACAGGAATAGTGGTATTGCGTGGGATCACTTTTTCAACTAATCCGCCCATTGTTTCAAGGCCAAGAGAAAGAGGGATCACATCCAACAATAGCATTTCGCTATCTGGTTTATTCCCAACCAAAATATCAGCTTGGATTGAAGCTCCTATGGCAACCACTTTATCTGGATCAATAGAAGTCAAAGGTTCACGTTTAAAATAATCACCAACCATTTGACGAACTAATGGTACACGTGTTGAACCACCAACCATAACCACTTCTAGAACTTCATCTATTTCAACATCTGCGTCTTTTAATGCACGGCGAACAGATAATAGTGTACGCTTTACTAATGATTGAATTAATGATTCAAACTCGGCTCGAGTGATCTCACCTTTCCACCCATTAATGTTGATATCCGCAACATCGTTATCACTCAATGCAATTTTCGTTTCTGATGCAACATCCAGTAATTGACGTTGTAATACAGCATCTTTTTGATGTCCAAAACCGGCGCGTTCTCTTATCCAATCGGCCAGCATCATATCAAAATCATCACCACCTAATGCAGTATCACCGCCAGTTGCTAAGACTTCAAAAACACCTTTAGTTAAACGAAGAACAGAGATATCAAAAGTACCACCACCTAAGTCATAAACAACAATGGTGCCTTCTTTTCCTGAATCCAAACCATAAGCAATAGCTGCCGCAGTAGGTTCGTTTAATAAACGTAAAACATGCAAACCAGCACGGCGAGCAGCTTCTTTTGTACCTTGACGTTGAGCATCATCAAAATAAGCTGGAACGGTAACAACAACACCATCAAGCTCTCCACCTAATGATTGAGTTGCACGTTCAGCCAATGCTTTTAAGATGTCAGAAGAGACTTGAATAGGATCAACAATGCCTGCAACTGTTTTAATTAGCGGTAAACCATTATCATTTTCATGAAAATGATAAGGAAGATTTGGATAACGGCTTATCACATCACTTAGTGAGCGACCCACCATTCTTTTAATTGAACTTATCGTGTTAGCAGGATCTTTTTCTGCTTCTTTTTTAGCATTCCAACCAACGTTGATATTATCAACTTGATACTGCACGACAGATGGCAATAAATAGCGACCTTCACTATCAGAAAGCGCTTCGGCTTGCCCACTACGTACAGTGGCAACTAATGAGTGTGTCGTACCTAAATCAATACCCGCTGCAAGTCGGCGCTGGTGCGGTGCAGGTGTTTGACCTGGTTCACTAATTTGTAATAATGACATAACTATTTCCCTTAAAAACCATCAAACAAGCGTTCTTCAAGTTGTTCTACTTGCTCTTTTAATTTTGCAAGAAAACGCAATTTTCTCACATTATCTGCAGCAATATCCCAAGTTTGATTACCTAACGTTTTAACCATTTCATCATGGCGTACTGCGTACATTTTTTCTAAACGCGCAGAAAAATCGGCTAACAAACTTTCCGCTTCAGCACTGTGTTCGATGTTATCCAGCTCTTCACGTAATGTGAGTTGCTCCATTAAAAAAGCAGTATCGTGCATCGTTTGTTGCTCATTAGCAATATCGATACCCTGTAATGAGAGCATGTATTCAGCTCTTGAGAGTGGATTTTTTAAGGTCTGATAAGCCTGATTGATGGTTGAAGCAAGCGAAATTGCTTGAGCCTGTTCTTTTTCAGACTGACCTGCAAAACGATCTGGGTGATATTGACGTTGCATATCTTGATAACGTGCAGCAAGTTGCTGTTTATCAATATCAAAACGATTAGGCATGCCTAATAGTGTGAAATAGTCCATACATCTACTCTTGGATTAATTAACGTTAATACTGTGTTTTAACACAAATTACACAGTAAAGCTTTCACCACAACCACACTCATTCGATACATTTGGGTTGTTAAATTTGAAGCCTTCGTTTAATCCTTCTTTGACAAAATCAAGCTCGGTTCCATCTAAATAGACCATGCTTTTGCCATCAACGATAACTTTCACACCTTTGTCTTCAAAAACAGTATCTTCGTCATTGATGACATCAGCAAACTCAAGAACATAAGCCATTCCAGAACAACCGGATGTTCTTACGCCTAAACGTAAACCTTCACCTTTTCCACGATTAGATAGAAAAGAGCGAACACGATTAGCTGCGGATTCCGTAAGGGAAATTGACATGGCACACCTCACTCATAAAGAACGAAAGCGGATACTGAAAAAAAGTTTCAGCATCCGCCAATATTTTATTTTTTTATTATAAAAGACAATTACTTGCCTTGGCGTTTGCTTTTATAGTCTGCAATCGCTGCTTTTATTGCATCTTCTGCAAGAATTGAACAGTGAATTTTCACTGGTGGTAATTCTAATTCTTCTGCAATTGCTGTGTTCTTAATAGATTCAGCTTCATCTAATGTTTTGCCTTTCATCCATTCTGTTACCAGTGAACTTGATGCAATAGCCGAACCACAACCATAAGTTTTAAAACGCGCATCTTCAATTACGCCATTATCATCAACTTTGATTTGCAGTTTCATAACGTCACCACAAGCGGGTGCGCCAACCATACCACTCCCTACAGTAGGGTCATTATTATCAAATGATCCCACATTACGAGGGTTTTCATAATGATCAATTACTTTTTCGCTATAAGCCATGATTTAACTCCTGAAAACGTCTGATTAATGGTGAGACCATTCGATACTGTTGATATCAACACCTTGTTTATGCATATCCCAAAGTGGAGAAAGATCACGTAAGCGACCAATTGCACTGTGAATTTGTTCAATTGCATAATCTATTTCTTCTTCTGTGGTAAAACGACCTAGAGAGAAGCGAATAGAACTGTGTGCAAGTTCATCAGTTAAACCTAAAGCACGCAGTACATAAGAAGGTTCTAAACTTGCTGAAGTACAGGCAGAGCCTGAAGATACAGCAAGATCTTTGAGTGCCATCATTAATGATTCACCTTCAACATAGTTGAAGCTCACATTAAGAATGTTTGGCGCAGTGTGCTCTAAAGAACCGTTGATATAAACTTCTTCGATATCTTTGATGCCATTCCATAAACGTAAACGTAATTCGTTTAAGCGTTTAGTTTCATCAGCCATTTCTTCTTTCAAAATACGGTAAGCTTCGCCCATACCTACAATTTGGTGAACGGCTAATGTACCTGAACGCATACCACGCTCATGTCCACCACCATGCATTTGTGCTTCTAAACGAATGCGTGGCTTACGACGAACATAAAGTGCACCGATACCCATAGGGCCGTATACCTTATGCGCAGAAAGAGAAAGTAAATCAACTTTTAACTTAGAAAGATCAATCGGTAATTTACCAACGCTTTGTGTGGCGTCTACATGGTAAATAATACCTTTGCTACGACATAATTCACCGATAGCAGCAATATCTTGAACAACACCAATTTCGTTATTTACATGCATGATAGAAACTAAAATAGTGTCTTCACGCATTGCTTCTTCAAGCTCTTTCAGGTCAATCAGACCATCACTTTTTGGTGCTAAATAAGTAACTTCAAAACCTTCACGCTCAAGTTGACGACAAGTGTCTAAAATGGCTTTATGTTCGGTTTTCGAAGTGATGATGTGCTTACCTTTTTTCTGGTAAAAGTTAGCAACACCTTTTAGTGCGAGGTTATCAGCTTCAGTTGCACCTGATGTGAATACAATTTCACGAGGATCTGCACCAATTAAATCAGCAATCTGATTGCGTGCAATATCGATAGCTTCTTCTGCTTGCCAACCAAAACGGTGTGAACGAGAGGCTGGGTTACCAAAAATGCCATCAATAGTCAGACATTGCATCATTTTTTCAGCAACTCGTGGATCAACAGGAGTGGTTGCTGAATAATCTAGATAAATGGGTAATTTCATTGCTCACTAACTCCAAAGACGACGGATCTTCTTTAATAATTTTGTTTTTGCCTACCTAGAGATCGCCGTTAAACTCTCATATTAACAATGGTTTCTTGTAAACGACCATTTATTGCATGGCGTTTCTCATTGTCTTGACGATCGGCGACATCCATAACCTCTTCGTTATTGACTAACTCTTCAAGGCTGATACTGCTTAGGAAACTGGTTATACGATCACTTAAATCACGCCACAAAGTATGAGTCAGGCAACGATCGCCACCTTGACAACCTTCTTTGTTACCCTGACAACGAGTAGCATCGACAGATTCATCAACCGCAGAAATAACTTGAGCAACAAAAATTTGCCCTGCATCACGGCCTAATAAATAGCCGCCACCAGGACCACGAACACTTGCAACTAATTCATTTTTGCGCAAACGTGAGAAAAGTTGCTCAAGATAAGAAAGGGAAATCCCTTGACGCTCTGAAATATCAGCGAGGGGGACAGGGCCTTGCTGTGAATGCAATGCAACATCAAGCATTGCAGTAACTGCGTAACGCCCTTTTGATGTCAGTCTCATAACAAATACTCCGTGGTGAACAATAATCAAATTGTGTCATTCCCGAGTAATTTAGTCAACTATTTATCCGAGTGTTTTAGTCAAGTATTATACTCGGTCAAAAGTTGACTTAAGTTAATCAACTTTGCCCTCTATTTCTTAGCCCATTTCTCAACTGACGTTAGGATACCACGCAAGATGTGAAGTTCTTGTGTTTCCGGGCGTGCACGCGTAAATAGACGGCGTAAACGACTCATCACTTGTCCCGGATGTTTAGGACGAATAAAGCCAGATTCATTAAGCACCTGTTCTAAATGAACGTAAAAACGTTCTATATCATCTGCCGGTGGATAATCAATCTCTGATGAGTTATTTTCCTCTTGTTTTTCTTCTTGGGCAAGTGCTGCCATACGAATTTCATAACTAACAAGCTGGACAGCCATTGCTAAATTTAAAGAACCATATTCTGGATTAGTCGGAACATACAAATGAAAATCACATTTTTGTAATTCTTCATTAGTTAAACCTGTGCGTTCACGACCAAAAATAACAGCAACAGGCTTATTTTTCGCTTCCATAACACAGCGCTCACCACATTCACGAGGCGCAAGCATTGGCCAAGAAAGTGTACGGCTACGAGCACTTGTTCCTATAACTAACCCACAACCTTCAATCGCTTCATCGATACTATTAACAATATGTGCATTGCCAATAACATCACTTGCGCCTGCTGATAAGGCAATAGAATGTGAATCCGGTTTTTCTTTTGGATTAACAAAATAAAGATTGGTTAATCCCATGGTTTTCATAGCTCGAGCTGTAGAGCCCATATTGCCTGTATGAGAAGTTTCTACAAGGATGATGCGAATATTTTCTAACATTGATTTCTTGTTAATTGCTTTGTGATCCATCTATTTTATCACAATTGTAGCCAGAAACACGAATGTCTGTTATACTCTGGCACGTTTTTTATCCCCGTTCTTTAACATCTTGTGGAAGATAACCATGCATCCGATGCTGAATATTGCCATACGTGCCGCACGTAAGGCTGGTAATTTAATCGCCAAAAATTACGAAAATCCTGAATCTGTAGAAACTAACCAGAAAGGTACCAATGATTTTGTCACTAACGTTGACCGTGACGCAGAACAAGCAATCATTGAAATCATCCGTAAATCTTATCCAAAACACACCATTATTACGGAAGAAAGTGGCGAGTTACTCGGTGAAGATCACGATATACAATGGGTTATTGATCCACTTGATGGCACCACTAATTTCATTAAACGTTTTCCACACTTTTCTGTTTCTATTGCTGTACGCATTAAAGGCCGTACTGAAGTTGCTGTTGTTTACGATCCTATGCGTAACGAATTATTCTCAGCCGTTCGTGGTCAAGGCGCACAATTAAATGGTTATCGTCTACGCGGCTCTAACGCTCGCGATTTAGATGGTGCAGTTCTTGCGACTGGTTTTCCATTCAAAAGCAAACAACATTCAGCCGCTTACATGAACATGTTAGGTAAACTATTTGTACCTTGTGCTGACTTCCGTCGTACAGGTTCAGCAGCATTAGATTTAGCTTATGTTGCTGCTGGTCGTGTTGATGGTTTCTTTGAGATTGGCTTAAAACCTTGGGATTTCTTAGGTGGCGAATTAATCGCTCGTGAAGCAGGAGCTATCGTTTCTGACTTTACAGGTAACCATGGCTACCTACAAACAGGTAATATTGTTGCGGGTAACCCTCGCGTTGTTAGAGCATTATTAGCTGAAATTCGCAGCGAACTCACAGATGCATTAAAACGTTAATTTCGCTGATACGAATAAAATATCAAAGAAAAAAGAGCTGCAATATTAAAAGGTATTGCAGCTCTTAATTTTTATAAAATAAAGTAATTAGGTATTTTGAGGCTGTACTTTAGGTCTGATAAACATCGCTGGGATCGTTAATGCAGCCATTAACCAGAAGATCAACGATTCTTGATTAGGCAGTTTTTCATACAACCAACCAGATACAATAGTCATAATCGCAATACTCCCTCCCATCGCTAACGCTGAATACACCGCTTGTAGGCGAATAATCTCGTGCTCTTGGCGAGCGCTAATAAAGCGCATAGCGGCTAAATGACACACTGTAAACGTACCACTATGTAAGATTTGAACGACAATAAGCGCGGGTAATGCAGTAAAACTTCCCATTAATCCCCAACGTAAAAGCCCAGCAAAAGCAGAAAGTAAGAGTAAATTTCTTGCGCTCCAACGGCGGAATAAACGATGGCTCAGCATAAAAACAATGACCTCTGAAACCACACCTAATGACCAAAGATAACCGATTGTTGCAGTGTCATACCCTGCTTTTTCCCAATAAAGTGCACTAAAACCATAATAAGCTGCGTGTGCACCTTGCAATAAAGAGACACATAGCAGAAAACGCCAAACTGGCCCATCTGAAATAAGTTTCATAAAGGAGACGTTATTATGTTCTGCTTTTTTCACTTTACCCTGTGGCATAACTTTAGGGCGCAACATAGATGTCAGAAATAGAGCAAAAGTACTGGCAATCAACCCATAAAGAATAATGGGATGCCCAAAAACATCAATTAAAACACCTAGCAATGATGAGCTAATAATAAAAGCGATTGAGCCCCAAACGCGGATCTTTCCATAATCAAAAGGAAACTGCTTTTGCCACGTTCCTGCTAGAGAATCGCCTAAAGGCACCATAGGTGAAAAGAAAACGTTAAATCCTGTCATCACAAAGAATAACCATGCCCAATGGCTACCCATCATAAATGCAACAGTAAAAAGTAATGAGAGAAAAGCAAATAATCTTAATGCAGTGATAAGTTTTGACGGATCTTTTACCGCAGGTGTTAAAATTAGGCTACCAACAAAACGTGCGGTTAAACCTACACCTAATAACAGACCTATCATTGCAGGATCAACACCCTCTCCTTTTAGCCATATGGACCAAAAAGGTAAAAAGATGCCGTATGAGAAGAAATAGGTAAAATAATCTAAGGCAAGCCACAATGTTGATGGAATAACCATCCAATCCCCCATTTTGAAGATGCAAAAAAACCCGCCAAGAACAAGTTCTAGAAGCGGGCTTGTATAACGGGTTTTATTATATCGTTACAAACTTATGCGTAAACTGGAAATTTAGCGCAGATATCCAAGACTTTTTGTTTCACTTTCTCAATGTTCGCTTCATCATTGATATTATCAAGGACATCACACATCCAACCTGCTAATTCACGAGCTTCAGCTTCTTTAAAACCACGACGTGTAATTGCTGGAGAACCGATACGAACACCAGAAGTTACAAATGGGCTACGTGGATCATTTGGTACGCTGTTTTTGTTAACAGTGATATTTGCACGACCCAGTGCAGCATCTGCATCTTTACCTGTAATATCTTTATCAACTAAATCTAATAAAAACAGGTGGTTTTCAGTTCCGCCAGATACTACTTTATAACCGCGATCTAAGAAAACTTCTACCATTGCTTTCGAGTTTTTAGCAACTTGTTGCTGATAAACTTTAAATTCTGGTTCCATAGCTTCTTTTAATGCAACCGCTTTACCTGCAATAACATGCATTAAAGGGCCACCTTGAGAGCCAGGGAATACAGCAGAATTCAGTTTTTTATAAAACTCTTCATCGCCACCTTTAGCAAGGATCAGACCACCACGTGGACCAGCTAAGGTTTTGTGGGTAGTTGTTGTAACAACATGCGCATGAGGAACTGGATTAGGATAAACACCTGCTGCAACCATACCAGCTACGTGTGCCATATCAACAAATAAGAATGCACCAATGCTGTCTGCAATTTCACGCATTTTAGCCCAATCAACCAGACCAGAATAAGCAGAGAACCCGCCGATAATCATTTTTGGTTGATGTTTTTTAGCTTGAATAGCGATATCTTCGTAATCAATTTTACCTGATTCATCAATACCATAAGGCACGATATTATACAGTTTACCAGAGAAGTTAACTGGTGAACCATGAGTTAAGTGACCGCCTTGCGCTAGGTTCATGCCTAAAACAGTATCACCTGGTTTTAATAATGCCATATAAACAGCGGCATTCGCTTGAGAGCCTGAGTGAGGCTGTACGTTAGCGTAATCTGCACCAAATAATGCTTTTGCACGATCGATAGCCAGTTGCTCTACAACATCCACATACTCACAACCACCGTAGTAACGTTTACCCGGATAGCCTTCAGCATATTTATTTGTCAGCTGAGATCCCTGCGCCTGCATAACACGAGGGCTGGTATAGTTTTCAGAAGCAATAAGTTCGATGTGCTCTTCTTGACGAGTCACTTCACCTTCCATTGCATTCCATAATTCTGGATCGTAATCAGCAATATTCATTTCACGTTTTAACATTCACATCTCCTGACTCAGCTAACTTCACTAAAGACAAACTCCCATGCGGGAGAAAGAATGGCATACAGTGTAAACTCTTTTTCTTCATTGAGATAGTCCCTAATGAAAAAATACGCAATCGTTTGCCATCCAACTATAACAGTACCTTATTACTTTTTAACAACCTCATTTTATCCTGTGTTGATTCCTCTTTTTGAGGCACATCTCGCCTTATTTTGCAAACCCCCCGCATCATTCTCTAAGAATTGAGATTTTTTGTTAAAAAATAAAAACAGAGATTTACAAAATAATCAAAAAGAGATAAGTTGCATATAAAATATAATTTATAAAAATTCACTATAAACTGAAAATTTTTCAGGAGCAATTATGTTAGATGCACAAACTATCGCGACAATTAAATCAACAATTCCCCTCATTGCGAAAACAGGCCCTGCATTAACCGCACACTTTTATGATCGAATGTTTTCTCGTCATCCAGAATTAAAAGATATTTTCACCATGAGTCATCAAAGTAATGGCGCACAACGTGAAGCCTTATTTAATGCAATATGCGCTTATGCAACAAACATTGAAAATTTAACCGCCATTTTGCCTGCCGTTGAAAAAATTGCACAAAAACACGCGAGTTTAAATATTCTTCCTGAACACTATCCCATCGTCGGTGAAAACTTATTAGCAACAATTGATGAAATGTTTAGTCCCGGGCAAGCAGTGCTAGATGCTTGGGGAGAGGCTTATCAAGTATTGGCGGATGTCTTTATCAATCGCGAAGAGCAAATTTATCAACAAAAAGAACAAACAAATGGAGGTTGGAGAGGATTACGAAACTTTAAAGTTAAACATAAAGTAAAACAAAGTGATGTCATTACCAGTTTTGAATTAGAGCCTGAAGATGGGCGAGCGGTTACTTCTTATCAAGCAGGGCAATACATAAGTCTGTATCTCCGTGACGAACATCTTGAAAACCAAGAAATACGTCAATATTCATTAACTCAATCTTCAAATAATAAAACTTATCGCATTGCAGTAAAACGCGAAGATAACGGTATTTTATCAAATTTTCTTCATGATCATGTTCAAGAAGGAGATATTTTACAAGTTGCCGCACCAGGGGGCGATTTCTATTTAGATGTGTCACCAACAACACCAGTAACCTTAATTTCAGCCGGAGTCGGGTTAACACCAATGCTCTCTATGTTACACACTCTTTCAGCTCATCAAGCTAATATTAATTGGTTACATGCGGCTGAACATGGTGGTGTTCATGCTTTTAAAGATGAAGTTAATCAGATCAGCAATCAGCTTTCACACTACCAACAAGCAATATGGTATCGAACACCACGTGCTGAAGACGTGCAAAATAAAGATTATCAATTCGAAGGCTTAATGACATTAAAGCAAGTTGAAGATTGGTTAGCTACGCCTGATATGCATTTCTATTTTTGTGGCCCATTACCTTTTATGCAATCTATTGCAAAACAACTTATTGAATTAGGTATTAATAGTGAAAAACTTCACTATGAATGTTTTGGTCCCCATACTGTTATTACACAAGAGTTGTAATAGAAACACCTTCATCAATATTTAATCCTAAATTGAATAATAAAAGCGCTGATAACGTTATATTTATCAGCGCTTGTTTAGGTTATTTCACTACCTTTTTATAATCGATATTTATTTTCAATCGCTGTCGGAATTACATGCTCTTTAGCAGAAAAACCGTACCAAATAACACTAATTAAACAGAGTGTATAACCAAATAATTCACTTCCCTCTTCCACCATGTTTTTAACAGCACGGTTATAATCCTCACCCAATAATTTGTGCCAAAGTATTCCCATGCCAAATAAACGAGAGAACAATAAAATACATAATAGGCCAGCAACTAACATTCCATGGCTTGGATGAGTAATAAAATGAATTAAGCCTTTTAATGTTTTCTTGCCTTCTCTAATGGCAATGGCTATAGAAATAAATACCACCGTTAGAGCAAACCAAACCCAAGATCCGTGTGCAATCTGATCAAATACATTATCTAATTCACGAATTAAAATGCACAAGAAAAACCCCATAATAAGTGTGAACGCTCCCCGCTGTTCACTTTCTTGGCACACTTTAACAAAAAAGAATAAGCAAATAATGGCGACGATAATTTCTTGACCTAATTCAGTTATCGACGTTTCAGAGATACCATTATCGAGAACCAAAATATCAAGAAAAATAAATCCCGTAGTGATTGCGATTAATACTGCCGCACATAAAAATAAAGCGAGACGCTTTAGTAAATAATTAAACACTATTTTGCCCATACCTTAATGATTTTTAATATTGATGATAATAACTTTACTTGAAAGTTATTAAATAACATTTTGTGCCTTAAAGTTTACAAAAAACAGTAAAATAAATTGTTCTATATCATCAATAGACTTGTATAAGATATAAATAGCATTATAGGTAAAACATTAAAAAATTAATTATGCGCAAGAAAAAGAAAAAGCCCGATATTTTGATCAAAAATATCGGGCTTAAATAAAAATAAATAATATAACTATTTGGCTTAAGTTAATTAACTAAATAGCCTCTTCGTCTTGTTCGCCAGTACGAATACGAATAACACGACTTACATCAAAGACAAAAATCTTGCCATCACCAATTTTGCCTGTTTGTGCTGTTGTCATAATTGTATCTACACAGGTTTCAACAATTTCATCAGAGACAACAATCTCAATCTTCACTTTTGGTAAAAAATCGACCATGTATTCGGCACCACGGTAAAGCTCAGTATGCCCCTTTTGGCGACCAAAGCCTTTCACTTCTGTTACCGTCATGCCCGTGATACCCACTTCGCCCAGCGCTTCTCTTACATCATCTAATTTAAACGGCTTAATTATCGCTTCAATTTTTTTCATCGTATTATCCTGCTATTACCAGTTGTGGCGACCAAAACCGCTTGTAATTGGGTATCTGCGATCTTTACCAAAGTTACGACTTGTAATACGTGGCCCAACAGGGGCTTGACGTCGCTTGTACTCATTAATATCGACTAATTTTATCACCTTACGAACTGTCGCTTCATCAAATCCTGCTGCAACTAAATCAGAGACAGATTTATCATGTTCAACATAACCTTCAAGAATAGCATCCAGAATATCATAAGGAGGTAAATTATCTTGGTCTGTTTGTCCCGGTGCAAGTTCCGCTGATGGAGGTCTATCAATAACACGCTGAGGAATGGCAGGTGAAAGTGTATTACGATATTTAGAAAGCTCAAAAACTAATGTTTTAGGTATATCTTTTAGTACATCAAAACCACCCGCCATATCACCATACAATGTGGAATACCCCACTGCTGATTCACTTTTATTGCTTGTGGTTAACACTAAACGGCGACGTTTATTCGACATGGCCATCAAAATAACAGCTCGACAACGCGCTTGTAGATTTTCTTCTGTGGTATCTGCTGCAGTATCTTTAAACATAGGTGCAAGTTGAACCATAAAAGCATCAAACATGGGTTCAATAGAAACCGTATCAAACTCAACACCTAATAAATCAGCTTGTTCTTTCGCGTCATGAATACTCATTTCTGAAGTATAACGAAATGGCATCATCACAGCCTGAACACTCTCTTTGCCTAAAGCATCAGCTGCGATGGCAACCGTTAATCCAGAGTCAATACCACCAGATAACCCTAGAATTGCCCCTTTAAAACCGTTTTTAATTACATAATCACGCGTTGCAAGCACTAATGCTTGATAAACTTGTGCTAGAGGTGACAGTTCTGGCGCTGGCTCTGCCATCGGAATAATATTCAATTCGTCGAATTCAACGATGGTAGTTTGTTCATCAAATGCGGCTAAACGATGCGTAATAGCACCCCGTTCATCAAATACTTTTGAACAACCATCGAAAACCAACTCATCTTGACCGCCAATTTGGTTAAGATAAATCACCGGAAGGTGTGTTCTTTGGCAATGTTCTTTAATTAGCTGTGTACGAATATGCGGTTTTTCACGGTTATAAGGTGATGCATTAATAGATAGAACGAGATCAGCCCCCGCTTGCTTTAATGCATCAATAGGTTCATTGATCCAGATATCTTCACATATTAACAAACCTAAGTGGTAACCCTTAAATGGCACCACACAGCGCTCATTTCCTTGTTGGAAATAACGCTTCTCATCAAACACACCATAATTCGGTAATTGCTGTTTGAAATAACGCGCTTGTAATTCACCTTTATAGAAAAATGAAAGTGCGTTGTAAATTTTGCCGTTTTGCCACCAAGGATGTCCAACTACAATCGCTGTTTTTTTACTTGCTTGTTCTAAACGCGTAAGTTGTGTTTCACAACGCTGTTGGAAATCAGGACGAAATAGCAGATCTTCAGGAGAGTAACCACATAAAGCCAACTCAGAGAACATGACCAAATCAGCCTCTTCTTGTGCCTTAATGGTAGATAACATGCGTTCGCAGTTACCTTCAATATCGCCAACAACCCAATTAAGTTGAGCCATGGCGAGTTTTAATTTACGACTCATAAAAATTAGTCTCTCCGCTATCTTCCGCATAAAAGGAAAATTAGTTTAAAAATATATTCGTTATCTGAAAAGGTTATTCCTTAAAATCATTCGCATCTAGCTCATGACGAGATAACAATTTATAAAACTCTGTTCGATTGCGTCCAGCCATGCGTGCGGCTTGGGTCACATTACCTTTTGTCATTTGCAAAAGCTTTCTCAAATAGGTCATTTCAAAATGTCCTCTCGCTTCTGCAAATGTCGGCAGTGCCGTATTTTCACCTTGTAATGCCTGTGTGACAAGCGCTTCACTAATCACAGGTGCTGTTGTTAACGCAACACATTGCTCAATAACATTAACCAATTGACGCACATTACCAGGCCAACTTGCTGTCATTAAGCATTTCATCGCATCGGTTGAAAAACTTCGAACAAAAGGCTTATGACGTTTAGCAGATTCTCTCAATAAGTGATTAGCAAGAATAGGAATATCTTCAGCTCTCTCACTTAGTGTCGGTATACGTAAGTTAACCACATTTAAACGATAGAATAGATCTTCACGAAATTCATTACGTTCCATCGCTTTAGGTAAATCACGATGCGTTGCAGAAAGAATACGCACATCAATATCAATATCGCGATTGCTACCTAATGGACGAACTTTTCGTTCTTGTAAAACACGTAATAACTTAACTTGCAATGCCATTGGCATATCGCCAATTTCATCTAAAAATAATGTGCCGCCTTCAGCTGCCTGAAATAGACCTTCACGACTGCTCACTGCTCCTGTAAAAGCGCCTTTCGCATGACCAAATAATTCAGACTCTAGAAGTTGCTCTGGTAACGCACCACAGTTAATAGCAATAAAAGGTTTTTTCGCTCTAGGACTTGCGCGATGAATAGCTTGAGCAAGGACTTCTTTTCCCGTACCACTTTGACCATTGATAAGTACACTGACATCTGATTGAGCGACTAACTTTGCTTGCTCTAATAAACGTAGCATTTGTGGGCTACGTGTCACGATATCTTTTGACCACTCTTCATCTGAAACTATAGTCACAAGCTCAAGTGCTTCATCAATCGCTTTATAAAGTGCGTCTCTATCAACGGGTTTGGTCAAAAAACTAAAGACACCTTGCTGCGTTGCGGCCACTGCATCAGGAATAGAGCCATGAGCGGTAAGAATGATAACTGGCATGCCTGGTTGCTGACGTTGTATTTCAGCAAACAGCGCCATACCATCCATTTCATCCATTCGGAGATCACTAATAACAAGATCTATTTTTTCTTTTAAGAGAAGTTTTAGTGCTTCTTGTCCACTTTCAGCGGTGAAGATATGAAAACCTTCACTTGTTAATCGCATGCCAAGTAACTTTAATAACCCAGGATCGTCATCGACAAGTAAAAGATTTGCTGATTTATGGCCAGCCATGCACATTCTCCTTATTTAGAACCAGCTTCTGCCGATTTTGAGCTTTGTGTGTCAATATCAGTTTTAACAGGTTCTGGTTTTACCACCTCGGGTTTCGTAGATTCTGGTTTTGAAGACTCTGGTTTAACTGCTGTTACAGCAGGTTGTTTTCCCTCGCCCTTTGGCTTCTCTGTTATCGATTGCGTCGAAACGGGTTTTTCCGTCGTTTTTTCAACAGCAGGTTTTTCGGTAGCAGGTTTCTCCGCATTCACTTTTTCTGTTTCCGCAGATGTTGCCGTTGCGCTATCGGTTAACGCTTCATTTTGTGATAGTGAATCGACTGAGCCACTCTGTTTTCTATTCGATAACTGCCGTTCAATTTGGGTAAGGCTCTCAAGCTTTTTCAGCGTGACATTCAGCTCATGCTGTAACGCATTATTCTCTTTTCTTAGCACATCAATTCTATTATCTGTATCTGTGGTTAAACGACGATAGCGATTCTTTTCTTCCGCTAAAGAGAGAATGAGCGTTTGGTTCTCAATCCATATCGATAATAGAACTCGCATAGAACTTGGAAATTGTAATTTATAGCTTTCTAATAACACTAATTGTGTTCGACGATCGGCAATCGTCATTCCAGCACGCTCTAATAGAATACTTTTATAAAATGCATCATCCCAACCAGTGACAATAACATTGTTTGCTTGGCGTTGTGCTTCTGTCGTCATTATGCGGTTTGTACATTCAATAGCACGTAACCAATAAAGTGCGTTATTAATGCCTTCATCATAAAATGAGCTTAATGTTTTACATTCAGCCCAACGATAATCAATCGTTTTTTGTTTAACAACAGGAATTTCTTGTTCAGGCTCTTGTGTATTAGTGAGCGACTTTGGTGTACACCCTGAAAGAACCAGTGGAAACATGATAAACAAGAAACATTGCTTCCAATTTAATGCGATTTTTCTAGTTGATGCAGGGGCCATAGATAACAATTCAATACCAAGCATCTTCTTATTTATTTTTTTATACTCATGATGAGGAGATGCTTGTTTTTGTGACCTAATTTGCATTATTTAATCTCAGAAAGTAGCGGTAATTCAATACGAAAACAGACATCAGCATAGTCAGAAGGAACAACACTTAATTCACCTTCCATTCTTTTGATACAGTCATGAGCAATACTCAAACCTAAACCACTTCCTTTAACTGCCCCTTTACGTAGCAAAGATCCTTGGAAAAAGGGTTCAAAAATCATTTTTTGTTCAGATTCAGGAATAGGGGTTCCTTTATTGGCTATATCAATAACTATTTTCTGTTCAACTTGATAACTAGAGATCCAGATATTACCTGATTCAGCACCATAGTGCACCGCATTCGAATAGAGATTGTCGATAACTCGTGATAATAGCGTCGCTTCTGCTCTACATGTAGTTAGATTAAGTGAAATAATCGTTTTAATATCTTTAGCTCTCGCGGGTAAACTGTGAGCTAATACCACATCATTTACTATATCAATCAAGTTAATTTCTTCAATTTGCTGAGGAACTTCAGAAAGTTTACGATTGTAATCAAGCAATTGTTCAATTAATAACTGTAATTGCTTACTACTATTATCAAGAATTGAAACGACTTCTTTTTGATCAAGAGTTAAAGGACCGGCAACTTCATCCGCTAATAATTCCGTACCTTCTCGCATACTGGCTAACGGTGTTTTTAACTCATGAGAGATATGACGTAAAAATTCATGTCGTTGAGATTCAAGCCATGCTAAACGTTCACTTAACCAAATAATACGCTGTGCTAATGATCGCAGTTCTCGCGGTCCTTGAAAAGTATCTAAATTATTACTGAGAGTTCGACCTTCACCTAATCGGTTGATCATCTTTTCAATCCCTTTAACAGGACCAATAATCATTCGAGTAAATAGCGCGATGAGGATCAAACTGAAAACAAAAACAATAAGACTTTGCCAACCGAAATAGCGTCCTTTCTCAGCGATTGCCATTTGGAGTTGTTCACCGCGACTAAAAATAATCTCTTTGGTTAAGACAACAATACGGTTATTGGCATAAGAGAACTGCTCTAAAGCTTGTTGCATCTCTTTAGTGGGTTCACTACTTTCACATTGAATTGATTTTAATTTTTCAAGTGAAGTATTAAGCACATCGGCTTCTTTAGAGGCAGATAGAGGAATGATGGTTTGCTGTAATGTTGAGAAGAGTTTGCTGTATTGCTGGTAGCGTTGCTGATACATATCATCATCGGTTTTATCTCTTAAAACACAATATCGGCGATAATTTCCTTCCATTTCAATCGCTAGATTTCGCATCACTTCACTACGTTCGGTATCTGCAAGGGCATTTTTATTAGTAATCGCTGCCTGATTACTTAATTGATCAAGACTTTGATAAGCCTGATAAGCAAGCACAAGTAAAGGTAATAGCACCATCCAAAATGCCATTATCACGAGCTGTCTTAAAGAACGGGGGAAAATACGCCACTTTTTCAATGAAATCATCTCAACACCTATTAGAGTAATGCGATGCTACATGACTTGATAACAAGAAAAAAGTCCGACATTAGGAAAATCAGGCAAG
Source organism: Proteus faecis (assembly GCF_030286765.1). Taxonomy (NCBI): domain Bacteria; kingdom Pseudomonadati; phylum Pseudomonadota; class Gammaproteobacteria; order Enterobacterales; family Morganellaceae; genus Proteus; species Proteus faecis. Next base: position 15,564 of record NZ_JASVWV010000014.1, on the reverse strand, counting down.
CGAACAAACACAAACGAGGAAATGCGACAGGCTCTAGAAGTGGGAGAGCGGAATATCTTATTGAGATATTCCGCTCGTCAATATTTCATCTCTTTTTTCTCTAAAAGAGAATGAAGGTGGTGCCTCACTCCACGTGTCGCCCTGTGTTTGATAAGGTCCGAAGACGAGTATCATGATGTTGGACGGTAGGCACCTTACTCTGGCGTCATTCCTGGCTTATGTGGTATGTTCCCACCCATTATTGTGGACCGACATAAAAAGTTGAATGAGCAACTGATTTATATAATGCACAAGGCGTGCCAACTTTTCAATAAAAAAATTAACACATTGAAAATAAATGAAAAATTAAAAAACACCTATCATGTTTTATTTATAACTCTTTTTTATCTACTCATAAAACAACCAAGCTGTCTCCATATCCAGACAGAGTTACCCCAAATTTAATAATCACTTATATTTCAATCAATTAAATGTCGCCAAAAGGCGACATTTAAAATGGTAAGTGTCGCCTTTTTTACACAATGAAAAATAATCTCTTTATTATCAATAAAATAAAGCCCCTAACAATGTAGAGGCTTTATGTGTTTATTACTAAGACAATATTACATTTGATTAATCAAATTGTTTTCTTGCATTGCGGAATAAACGCATCCAAGGGCTGTCTTCACCCCAATTATCTGGATGCCAAGAATTACTGACCGTTCTAAACACCCGTTCTGGGTGAGGCATCATAATGGTTGAACGACCATCCTTTGTCGTAACAGCGGTGATCCCTTTTACAGAGCCATTAGGATTTAATGGATATTGTTCTGTTGGATTACCGTAATGATCGACAAAACGTAATCCCACTAAATTTTGAGCTTCTAGTTGTGCTAATTGCTCTTCATTACGGAATTCAGCAAAACCTTCACCATGAGAAACAGCAATAGGCATTTGTGAACCCGCCATACCTTGTAGTAATAACGATGGACTTTCTGTCACTTTCACTAAACTAAAGCGTGCTTCAAAACGCTCAGAACGGTTACGAACAAAACGAGGCCACAAATCTGCCCCCGGAATAAGTTCTGATAATGTTGACATCATTTGACAACCATTACAGACCCCAAGGGACAAGGTATCTTGACGTTCAAAGAATTGGGCAAACTCATCGCGTAAACGAGAGTTAAATAAAATAGACTTCGCCCAACCTTCGCCCGCGCCTAATACATCACCGTAAGAGAATCCGCCACACGCCACCAATACATCAAAATCACTAAGTGAACGTCGTGAGGAATGTAAGTCACTCATATGAACGTCGATAGCATCAAAACCCGCTCTGTCAAAAGCAGCCGCCATTTCAACATGAGAGTTAACGCCTTGCTCTCTTAATACCGCGATACGAGGGCGGTTTCCTGTTGCAATATAAGGTGCAGCAATATCTTCATTTGGATCAAAGGTTAAATTCACATTTAACCCCGGATCGTTGAGATCTTGTTTTGCTTGATGCTCTTCATCTGCACACTCTGGATTATCACGTAAGCGTTGCATTTGCCATGTTGTTTCCGCCCACCAAAGACGTAAAGTACTGCGTTTTTCATTATAAACTTCAGTTTCACGACTTTGGATAATAATGGCATCATTTTCTGTTGCTTGACCTAAATAGTGTAAACAATCCGATAAGCCATATTCAGCAAATAATGCTTCTACAGCTTCTTGATGTTCTGCACTAATTTGGATCACGCCACCGAGCTCTTCATTAAAGAGTCCAGCTAAAATATCTTCATCATACGCACTGATATCAACATGTAAGCCACAATGGCCTGTAAATGCCATTTCTACAAGAGTGACAAATAATCCGCCATCAGAACGATCGTGATAAGCCAACAATTTGCGCTCATTAACCAATTGTTGCATCACATTAAAGAACTGTTTTAACTGCTCAACATCACGAAGATCAGCCGCTTTTTGGCCTAATTGACGATAAACTTGGGCTAGTGCTGTCGCGCCTAATGCGTTATGGCCATTTCCCAAATCAATCAAATACAAGCGGTTTCCTGCTTGTGTTGATAATTCAGGCGTCACAGTTTTACGCACATCTTCAACACGAGAGAATGCCGTAATCACTAAAGATAATGGAGAAGTAACCTCTTTGGTTTTTCCATCTTTATCTTGCCAGCGCGTCTTCATTGACATCGAATCTTTACCCACAGGGATCGTAATGCCTAACTCTGGACATAACTCTTCACCAATGGCTTTCACTGCATCATATAAACCCGCATCTTCACCGGGATGACCAGCTGCTGACATCCAGTTAGCCGAAAGCTTAATACGATTAAGTGCTTCTACATCACAACCCGCCATATTTGTTAGCGCTTCACCGACAGCCATACGTGCAGATGCAGCAAAATCTAACAGTGCGATAGGTGCTCGTTCACCAATAGACATCGCTTCACCATAATAGCTATCTAATGTTGCGGTGGTCACAGCGCAATTGGCAACGGGAATTTGCCAAGGCCCGACCATTTGGTCACGCGCAACCATACCCGTTACCGAGCGGTCACCAATGGTAATTAAGAAAGTTTTTTCAGCAACTGCGGGTAAATGAAGAACACGATAAACAGCATCTTTTAAATCGATATCTTTACGAGAAAGATACTCACCTTCTGTTTTAAGTGATTTTACATCACGCAACATTTTAGGTGCTTTGCCTAATAATATGTCTAATGGCATATCAATCGGTTTATTATCAAAGTGTGTGTCATTGAGCACTAATTCACGTTCTTGTGTTGCTTCACCGATCACCGCATAAGGTGCTCTTTCACGCTGACATAACGCATCAAACAGAGGCATTTTCTCAGGTGATACTGCCAATACATAACGCTCTTGAGATTCATTACACCAGATCTCAAGTGGGCTCATACCCGGTTCATCATTAAGAACATTGCGTAATTCAAAACGACCACCACGACCACCATCATTGACTAATTCAGGCATTGCATTTGAAAGGCCACCAGCACCAACGTCATGAATAAATAAGATTGGATTATCGTCACCTAATTGCCAACAACGGTCGATAACTTCTTGGCAGCGACGTTCCATTTCTGGGTTATCACGCTGAACAGAGGCGAAATCTAAATCTGCATCTGATTGGCCTGATGTCATAGAAGAAGCCGCACCACCACCAAGTCCAATGTTCATAGATGGTCCACCAAGTACAATCAGCTTAGCACCAACGGTAATTTCACCTTTTTGTACGTGGTCTTCGCGAATATTACCAATCCCCCCTGCTAACATGATTGGTTTATGGTAACCGCGAATTTCAACACCATTATGGCTATTAACTTGTTCTTCATAGGTTCTGAAATAGCCAAGTAATGCTGGACGACCAAATTCATTATTAAATGCTGCACCACCTAATGGACCTTCGGTCATAATATCTAATGCATTAACAATACGCTCTGGTTTGCCAAAATCTTCTTCCCAAGGCTGTTCAAACCCAGGAATTCGTAAGTTAGAAACCGAAAATCCAACTAGACCAGCTTTAGGTTTTGCACCACGTCCAGTTGCACCTTCATCTCGAATTTCACCGCCCGACCCCGTTGCTGCCCCCGGCCAAGGCGAAATCGCCGTTGGGTGGTTATGTGTTTCCACTTTCATCAAGATATGTACAGGTTCTTGGTGATAGTGATAATGCCCTTTTTCTGTATCAGGATAAAAGCGTCCAGCCACAGAACCTTCCATTACAGCTGCATTATCCTTATAAGCTGACATAACATAATCAGGCGTTTGCTCAAACGTATTTTTAATCATTTTAAATAATGATTTATCTTGAGCTTTACCATCAATTATCCAATCAGCATTAAATATTTTATGGCGACAATGTTCAGAGTTGGCTTGGGCAAACATATAAAGCTCAACATCTGTTGGATTACGTTGTAAGCGGTTGAAAGCATCGACTAGGTAATCAACTTCATCATCTGCCAGCGCTAATCCCATTTCGATATTAGCTTTTACCAATGCATCTTTGCCTTTTGCAAGAACATCAATAGTTTTTAGTGGTGCTGGCGTTTGCTCAGCAAAAAGTGCATTTACATCTTGATAATTTAAGAAAATGGTTTCCATCATTCGATCATGAATAAAACCATAAAGTTGTTGCCACTGAGTGTCTGTCATCGTACCGCACTCAATAAAGTAAGCGATACCACGTTCAATTCGGACAACCTTGGCTAAACCACAGTTATGTGCAATATCTGTCGCTTTAGAAGACCAAGGTGAAATGGTTCCTGGGCGAGGCGTAACCACTCGCATTTCCCCAACAGGCTCATGTTCTGTTAATGAAGGCCCATAATGCAGTAGTTGACGTAATTTAATTTGGTCATCTTCAGATAACTGCCCTTCCACTTTCGCGAAATGGACAAATTCCGCATATATACCTTGTACAGGAAGAGCATTTTCCTGACATAGAGTGAGTAATTTATTAATACGAAACGCGGATAAAGCGGGGGAGCCACGCAGGATTTCCATAGTATTGAGTTCTCTCTTTTAGCAGCTAGCCTGATCAATCATTCAGGGGAAACGCGCCTAGTATAATAGAATAACCGCTCAGACGAAACCGTTTGCGTGAACAAAATAACGGCATTTAACTTAGAGTGTTTTAATGATTAATTGGTGTAATCAAGTTGCGTCTTGCCAATATGTTAAGCAAAATGCTCGATTACTGGAAATTTATCCATGTTAAAATGACGATTTTACACACAACAATAAACAACGTTAACGAGAACCAACCTATTGAATAATATAAGGATAAACTATTTCGTTATCGTTATCATAGCGCTCTTTTCAGCGGCTATTATCGCGTTGAATATTACATGGCCAGATAGGCAAAAAGCGCAGATAAATAAGATTTTATCTCGTGGTGAGTTAAGAATTAGTACGATACCTTCACCATTGATAACGATGAACGATAAAAAGGACCCCGTAGGTTTCGATTATGAATTAGTTAAACGCTTTGCAGATTACCTAGGCGTGAAACTTGTCGTTAATATGCGGACAAATATCAACCAAATGTTTGATGATCTGGAGAATAATAAAGCTGACTTTATCGCCGCCGGATTACTTTATAATAAAGAGAGATTAGAGACGACACGCAGTGGACCTGCTTATTTTTCAGTTTCTCAACAACTCATTTACCGTAAAGGGACATTAAGACCACGTAGCTTTGATACGTTAGATGGGCGCCTTGTTGTCACTGCAGGCTCTGCTCATGCAAGTTTATTGCGAACATTAAAAGAGACGCAATATCCCGAACTTGAATGGGAAGAATCAGATAATCAGACGACATCACAACTGCTAGAAGCATTATCTGAAGGCAAAATAACTTATGTGTTAGCGGACTCAATCAGTGTTGCAGTACAACAACGCATTCATCCTAATGTTGCTGTAGGGTTTGAAGTCACTGAAAGTCGACCATTAACATGGTATTTGCCGGATGGTGAAGATAATAGCTTATATGCGGCAATGCTTGATTACTTTAATCAATTATCTCAAGACGATGTGTTAGCAAGACTTGAAGAAAAGTATTTTGGTCATGTGGGTTCGTTTGATTACTTCGATACTATCTCTTTTATTACAGCGATAGATTCTGTTTTACCAAACTATCAGCCCCTTTTTGAAAAGTATGCAGATACTTTCGATTGGCGGTTATTGGCCGCTATGGCATGGCAAGAATCACATTGGGATCCTCATGCTACATCACCAACTGGAGTGAGAGGATTGATGATGTTAACTCGTCCCACGGCATCAAGTATGGGCGTTACTGATAGGCTTGATCCTGAAGAGAGTATTCGAGGAGGAGCGCAATATCTTCAGCACCTCCTTTCGCGTTTACCCGATTCTATTCCTGAAGATGAAAAAATTTGGTTTGCATTAGCAGCATATAATATAGGATTTGGCCATATGCTTGATGCCAGAAGACTTACTGAGCAGCAAAATGCCGATCCTGACAGTTGGCTAGATGTAAAATCAAGACTACCTCTACTTAGCCAAAAGAAATATTATGAAAATCTCCCTTATGGCTATGCCAGAGGCCATGAGGCTTATCGCTATGTTGAAAACATTCGACGATACCAACTCAGCCTTGTTGGTTACCTTCAAGCCAAAGAGAGCAAAAATAAAATATTATCTAAAGATAAAGAAGATGATGGAGATGATGAAAAACAAGGAAGATCACCATTGACTCAAGATATGGCTTATCAATAATTTTTGTACTTAAAAACAGCCAATTAAACAACATAGCCTCTTTTATAGAGGCTTATTTATTTCATTTCTACTATTGAAAAGCTCCCCCTGCCATTGAAGCCTCCTAAATTAATATTTTCTTAATATTAAAAATTGTTACATTTTTTTATGTCTTTTTTTCCCAAAAATAGGGAAAACTCATGTGTTAAAAAATGTAACACTCATTAGTAAAAACACTCACCTGATGAGTAAATTGTACTTTAAATAATCTAAATAGTCATTTTAAGACTATCAGAATAGGTGAAATATAAGAAAAAATTAACTTAAGTACGTAGGAATTATCTCATTAGTTATTATTCATTTTATGATTATTATTTTGTTAAAAACTTTTTTCTCGTTAAAAATTAACTGAGCAACCTCTTTATTAACATATAACCTATTGAATTATATATATTATGATAATCTATAATTGTTTTTATTAATTTTCTTAACCTAATGTTAATAACATTACTTTTTGTAAAGTTAAGACAATGTTAATTATATTGTCTATTAAATTTATCTGCCTGATAAACTTTTTAACCCACAAAGTGAGTAATAAAAACAATAAACCTATACAAAACTCTATTAATATGGAATAGGCAAGATTAAATATGAAAATTGAGGAAATCAACAAAACGTTATATCAAACAGAGCGCCTTTGTTGATATCATATAAACCAGTCATTATTCGAAATAATTCGAAATATAATGCAAATCAATTTTTTATATTCCGATATTAATATTATTTTCTACAAGTAATAATACGCACGATCTTCAAGGGATTATTTATAATGAAACTGAGTAAAATTGCTTTAGCTGCTGCTTTAGTATTTGGTATTAATTCTGTTGCAACTGCTGAAACTCCTGCACCAAAAATTGGCTCAACTAAAGGCGAAATTCAATTAAAAGGTGAAATTGTTAATTCAGCTTGTGGATTAGCAGCTTCTTCAAGTCCTGTTATTGTTGATTTCAGTGAAATCCCAACTTCTGCATTAGCAAATATGCAGAAAGCGGGTAACGTTAAAAAAGATATCGAATTACAAGACTGTGATACTACCGTAGCAAAAACAGCTACTGTTAGCTATACACCAAGCGTTGTTAATGCAACAAATAAAGACTTAGCTTCTTTCGTATCTGGCTCAGCTTCTGGCGCAGGTATCGGTTTAATGGATGCTGGCAGCAAATCAGTAAAATGGAACACAGCAACAACACCTGTACAATTAGTTAATGGTGTTTCTAAAATCCCATTTGTTGCTTACGTTCAAGCTGAATCAGCTGAAGCGACTGTAACGCCTGGTGAATTCCAAGCCGTTATCAACTTCCAAGTTGATTATCAGTAATCGTTTTATTTATTTAAATTAATTAAATAATAAATTAGTTACTGCATTAACGCAGGGGATTTCCTCTGCGTTAAATTCGATAAAACACTTCAATTTAATAAGAATAAAATAAAAATTAATTAAATAAATATTCATTATTTAATTAGTTTTTATTTAATTAATAATTAGGCGTTTATTCATGTTAATTTCTTTTTTTCACAGCACAATATGGAAAAACATTTGTGCCATTTTGCTATTGTGCTTAGCGTTTGTCGCTCAAGCCGAGCAAGATGATTCTGTGGAATTTAACATTCATATGCTAGATGCCGAAGACAGAGATAATGTCGATTTATCTCGTTTTGCAACCTCTAATTACATCATTCCGGGTATCTACTACTTAGATATCCGTATAAATGGTCGTGATTTCCCTCGCCAAAACATTAATTACGTTGAAGTTAAACCCAATTACTCCATCGCTTGTATTGACCCTACTCTTCTAAAAAAATTAACAGTTAACGAAGAAAATCAAAAATTTATCGAAGAAATCTCACCAGATTGTTTCGATATTAGTCAATTACCGGGTATCTCTATCAAAAATGATGGTGGTGTTCTCGATATTGTTATACCTCGCTCATTAATGAAATATGAAGATACGGATTGGACACCACCTGAATTGTGGGATCCGGGTGTATCAGGGCTATTAGTTGACTATACCTTAACAGGGACATCGACGCGTCCGAATAAAGGCAATAATAACAACTCATTGACAGGATATGGCCAAGCTGGGATTAACCTTGGCGAATGGCGATTACGTGCTGAATATCAAGGAAACTATTCATCTGAATATTCATCAAATAATAGCTTTGATTGGAATCAGATTTACGCATATAAACCATTACCAAATCAAGCAGCAAAATTAACGCTTGGTGAAACTTATTTAAACTCTCAAGTTTTTGATAGTTTTCGTTTTACAGGCGCTAATATACAAAGTGATGAAAGAATGTTGCCTCCTTCTTTGCAAGGTTATGCACCTGAAATTCATGGTATAGCAAACACTAATGCCAAAGTAACTGTAACGCAAAATGGTCGCTTAATTTATGAAACCACTGTACCTGCGGGCCCTTTTGCTATTAAACATTTACAAGATACTGTACAAGGTCAATTAAATGTCAGAGTTGAAGAGCAAAACGGTAAAGTAAACGAATTCCAAGTACAAACCGCCAATCTACCTTATATGACTCGCCCCGGTTCAGTACGCTATAACACATCAATGGGTCAGTCATCACTCAATAACCATAAAATGCAAGGCCCTGTTTTTTATCAAGGCGATTTTTCATGGGGGATGAACAACACATGGTCACTGTATGGCGGAGTTTTATTAACGGCTAAAGATTACAATGCGTGGTCATTAGGTTTAGGTCACGATATGGGGCGTTTAGGTACTCTTTCAGGTGATATTACTCAATCTTATAGCAAAACCTATGATAATGAGAATATCGACGGGATGTCATTTAAACTGAACTACGCTAAAACATTCGATGAGTACCATAGTACGATTACTTTTGCTGGCTATCGTTTTTCAGAGAAAACATTCCGATCTTTCTCTCAATATATAGATGAACGTTACAACAGCATTAATAACAATGGTTATGAAAAAGAGATGTATACCATTACAGGTAACAAAACTTTTTGGGCTGATGATATTGAAAAATCGACAACACTTTATCTATCTTATCGACACCAAAACTATTGGGATAAAAATACACAAGAACAATATGGTGTTACGGTAAGTCGCAATTTTTCTATTATGGGTATAGAGCAGATTAATACCAACTTATCAGCATTTCGCACTCAGCATAAAGGAAATACTGATGACAGTATTTCTTTCAATATTTCAGTTCCATTGGGTAGTGGCAGAAGCATTGGTTATAGCTTGCAAGACAGTAATGGCAAAGTGAACCAAATGGCCTCTTATTCTGATAATAGTAATTATAATAATCTATGGCGTGTCCGAGCAGGTTTAAGCTCAGATAATAAAGCAAATACTGATGGTTATTATCAACACCGCTCCCAATATGCAGAAATTAACGCCAATGCAAGTTATCAGCAAGATAATTATGTTGCACTGGGTGCAACTGTTAAAGGTGGGTTTACTGCAACGCGTCATGGTGCTGCATTGCATAGTAGTAGCATGACATCGAGTACTGCTCGCATGATGGTTGATACAGATGGCGTTGCAGGTGTGCCATTTAATAATCAAAGCACAACAACAAACCTATTTGGTATAGGGGTATTAACTGACTTAACCAGTTATAACAATGTTGATGCTCGTATTGATGTTGATAAAATGGATTCAGATATTGAAACACACAAAGCCATTAGTTCTGCGACTTTAACTGAAGGTGCGATTGGCTACTATAAATTCCCTGTTCGCCAAGGTGAACGCCTAATGGCTATCTTACGAACTGTCGATCAAGCATACCCACCATTTGGTGCCGAAATCACCAATAAAAATGGTCAAAATATGGGAATGGTGATGGAAGATGGTTTAGTTTATATCGCCGGTGTTAACCTTAATGAATCATTAAACGTGATTTGGGGTGGTAAAACCCAGTGTACGATTACAATTCCAGCCGTAATTAACGATCCACTAAAACGTGAATCATTATTATGTCAGGGACTTTAATGAACAAAATGAATTACTAGAGATAATTGTATGAACTCATTCAACACACTCAAAACGCTTTTTTGTGGCTCATTAATTGCGCTCAGCATAATGAGTACGGCCCAAGCAGGCGTATCATTAGATAGAACTCGCGTTGTGCTTATGGGTAACGAAAACTCAGCGAGTGTAAACCTAAAAAATACGAGCCCTGATATTCCTTTTTTAGCACAATCATGGGTTGAAAATGAACACGGACAAAAAATCGCCTCTCCTTTAGTAGCGTTACCCCCTTTACAACGTCTTGATGGAGACCAAAAAGGTGTTGTCAGAATTACCAAAACAGCAGAAATTGGACTTTTGCCACAAGATAGAGAATCGCTGTTCTATTTAAATGTACGCGAAATTCCCCCCGCTCCCAAACAAGCTAACGTATTGCAAATGGCGATGCAGTCTCGCATTAAATTATTCTACCGCCCAACAGCTATTATTCCTGAAAAGCCAGGCATGATTTGGCAAGACCAATTAGTGTTTAAAAAACAAGGTAATCAATTTATTGCCGAAAACCCGACACCTTACTACATCACGATTATTGGGCTTTCTAATAAATTGAATGGTGAAGATAGCGACAAATTGACCACTTTCCCTGGTTTAATGGTTGCACCTAAATCATCACTAGAAATTCCAGTTAAAACCAGTAACGTCAATCAATTTTACATGATGTATGTAAATGATTACGGTGGGCATCCAGAATTAAAATTTGTTTGCCAACAAAATAGCTGTAAAGCAGCACCAAAAGACCAACAACCAAAATATTAATTAACTTGACGCCAGTAGGAATAAAATGAAATTAACAACAGCAAATTTTTATTTCAATACGCTAAAATTACTTTTTACTGGCGCAATGTTATGTACTCCAATTATTGCATCTGCCTATATTCATGGTGAGGTTCGCACGGTTGGAGGCCCTAATATTTTTAGAGTTGAGTTAAATAACGCAACATTTCCTAATAACCGCCCGGGCGAAACCGCCACAGTCAATTTTTCTTTACCCGACAGATATTTAGCGACAGTTTATTGTCCTAAAGATCCCTTAGTTCCGAATTCTCGTACCTATTTTATGGCCAATTCCGACTTGCGCTATTTAGGTAATAATTACTATGAACTTAATGAATACGTCGATGTTAAGATCAAGTTTTCCATTTGGGGGCCAGATTCACTACCGACCGTTCCTTTTATTGAAAAGCCTAACAATCGAAATGGGCAACAAGGTTGCCGTGTTCCTGAATCACCCAAACCTAACATGTCATCAGGAAGTAGTGGTGTATTAGTATTTCGCTTAAAAAAACCCATTATTAATGGAGTTTCATTAACAGGACAAGCTGTCGCCCAAATGTATGCACGTGTAGGTAATGGCTTATACCAAGAATATGGCCCTGAGCCAATTTCAAAATTAGTGATTAATTCAGGAATATTAACCACGGAAGATAAATGTACATTTAATAATGGATCTCCAATTACCTTTGATTTTGGCAATGTTGGTAATACTTCTGACTATTTAAATGGTCAGAATTATAAGATCACACGCAATATTCCAATTAAGTGTGAAGGGGGTAGTTTTACTAATCCTAACAGTCGAATTATGTTTAAAATTCAAACAGGAAGTTCAGGTATCGCTAGTTTTAATCCTAATTATCTTGGTACAACAGGACCTGTAGATAGAACAAATCTGGGGATTGTTTTAAGAGATAAATCAGGAACGATTGTGCCACCTAATCAATACTTTTCTGTCGGGAAATTAAATAATTTTACAGGAAACTGGGAAGTTACTGCGGCTCCCATTGCAAAAACAGGTAGCAAAATTACAGAAGGCGAGTTTTCAGCACATGCCACATTAGTTGCGGAGTTTATGTAATGAGAAACCCAATAATAACATCTACTATTTCTGTTTTATTATTACTGTCACCCTCAGCCTTTGCCGTGACAGAGCTTATTGGTGGCGATATGGAGTTTAAAGGTGTTGTGGTTGCACATGGTTGTACTATCGTTGCTGGTGATGAAAATAAGGTAGTTGATTTCAAACAGATATCGGCTAAAGATCTCTATACTTTTCAAAAAAGTGAACCTGTTTCTTTTAGTATTAGCTTAGAAAATTGCAGTCAGGATATTTATAAAAGCGTCACGATCACACTAGATGGTAAAGAGCATCCAACAATGCCCAATCACCTTGCTGTTGTCGGCACAGGATCTGAAGATCCTAAAAGTATCGGAATTGTTTTTACCGATCTTCAACGCAATGTTATTCAATTAAAAAAACCGAGCTCAACTCAACTTCTTAATAATAAACGAATTCAGTTTAATTTTATGACATATGTTGAAGCATCACCCTCTGCGCTGAAAAACCAAACATTACTAACAGGCCCTTTCCAAGCACAAGCAACGTATACCCTTAATTATCAGTAAACAGGTATTATTCTTTTATTGCTGGTTCTATATTAATTACAACTGGGCTGTTTTTTTGCTTTTTAAGTTGTTTCTTCTCAGCCCTTCTCATTTTAAAGAATTGACTTAAAAGCTGTGAACACTCTTCACCTAATACACCTGATGTTATCTCAACTTTATGGTTCATTCCGGGGTGCTGTAAAATATCAATAAATGAGCCAGCCGCACCTGTTTTTAAATCTGAGGCGCCATAAACCACACGTTTTACCCTACTATGCACAATCGCTCCGGCACACATCACACAAGGTTCTAAGGTAATATAAAGCGTCGCATCAAGTAGACGATAATTTTGTAAATGCTTTCCCCCCTTACGTAATGCCATAATCTCAGCATGTGCAGTAGGGTCGTTATCAATAATTGAATGATTCCATCCTTTAGCAATGATTTTATTATCAACAACTAATACTGCACCCACCGGTATTTCACCGATTTCTTGTGCTTTTTGCGCTTGCTCAATTGCTTTATGCATCCAATAAATATCATCTTTAACTTTATTCACAAGGATATCTCTTCATTATCATATAGCAACATATTGTACCCTGTTTTCTATTGATAACTAAAGAGATTGTCTTGGATTGTTTATGATAAAAATAGTAGATAAAACTTTAATTTACGCGCGATTCTGTAGCTAATTTGATGGCTAAAGCGCCTAAGATTGTTGCCATAAACCAACGTTGAACGAGTGCCCAACGAGGCCTTTGTATGAAAAATCCAGCAATAGAGCCCGCGGCAATAACAATCAATGCATTTACGGCGATACTAATAATAATTTGGATACTGCCTAACACTAATGACTGATTTAAAATGCTGCCATTTTGAATACTAATAAATTGAGGTAACAGTGATAAGTACATTAATGCAATTTTAGGATTGAGCAGATTCGTGATAAATCCCATCACAAAGAGCTTTGTCGTATTACCTGAAAGTAATTTTTTGGGGTGAAAAATAGAACGTCCACCGGGCTTAATTGATTGCCAAGCAATATATAAAAGGTAAATAGCACCACAAATTTTTAATGTGTCGTAAGCATAAGGTACAGCCATGAAAATAGCGGTAATACCAAATGCAGCTAATAACATATAAAAAACATATCCAACAGCCACACCTATTAGTGAAATAAATCCCGCTTTTTTTCCTTGAGCGATTGAACGTGAAATCAGGTAAATCATATTAGGACCAGGTGTTAGCACTAACCCCAAGGATAAAAGTGCAAACGTCCACATATTAAACAGTGTTGGCATAATATACCCCTTTTCCTGATGTTATTACGTTATTTAACATCAATAACAAGACATTAGACGTGCGAGGTGCCACAAAACACATTATTGTTATACAAACTTATTTAGACCCCACCTTTTATTTGACATAGTAGAGATAAGATTTTGTTGCTTAGAAAGAAGGGGGAATTTTCGATCTTTTACCCTCATATATTTAGCGAAAAACGCCGTAAACCCTCGCCCAATGCGGGCGGGGATATAAGGCGAAAAGCCCGCAGGGCTTTAAAAATCAATCAGACGTTGACTGACTCTGAACGTAGGCTCTGAGCGTTTCAATCGTTGCCCCTCCGGTGCTACAGACAAAGTACGATCTCGACCACAAAAGCCCCGTTTTACTTTGCATCCGTAAATGTGTGTTTTGCTGCCGGAGCAGGCGCGACGATACTGATTTCAGATTGTTGACCATCACACTGACTGCCAGTTTTGGCGGGTAAGCAACCAGCAGATGCACATGGTCAGGCTCTCCGTCCATCTCAATAATTTCGCATTCAAGTTTTGCTGCAGCGGAGCCAAATGCGTCACGCAGTTGAGCGATCATCTGTCCGTCAAATAGCTTGCGTCGATACTTTGTCGTAAAGATCAGATGCACGACCAGTTTACTGACACTGTGCCGCTTGCGGAGGGATCCCTCCAGTAAATCATCATGATTACTCAATTGATATATTCACCTAACATGTTAAAATAAAAACATTATATCAATGAGCGCTGATTATGTTAAGAGCAACAAAAGTACGCATCTACCCGACACCAGAACAGACTGAATATCTCAATGCTCAGTTTGGTGCGGTTCGTTTCGCGTACAACAAAGCTCTGCATATCAAGAAACACGTTTACCAGCGGCACGGCGTAAATTTAAACCCGCGTAAAGACCTCAAGCCACTGCTTGCAGTGGCGAAAAAATCCCACAGATATGGATGGCTTAAAGAATATGATTCTATTGCGTTGCAGCAGGCGGTGATTAACCTTGACGTGGCTTTCTCCAACTTTTTCAATCCGAAATTGAAAGCCCGTTTTCCCACGTTTAAAAGTAAGCACGGGAAACAATCTAGCTATCATTGTGTCGGAATCAAAGTCATTGATGGCGCGATAAAAATCCCGAAAATCGCACCGATTGAAGCGCGTTTACATCGTGAAATTACGGGAACGCTGAAAAGTATCACACTGAGCCGCAGCACAACCGGTAAATACTACGCCTCGCTACTCTGTGACGACGGAATGGAAGCACCAGAGAAGCCGGCACTGATATCAAACGTAACGGGGCTGGATATGGGGCTGACGCATTTTGCCATCAAATCTGATGGCTATAAAATTGCCAATCCGCGCCCCCTCATCAACGCCAGCCACAATCTGCGCCGCAAGCAAAAAGCCCTTTCCCGTAAGAAAAAGGGAAGCACTAACAGACGTAAAGCCCGAATACAACTCGCGGCAGTTCACGAACGGGTAGCCAATGCCCGTGCCGATTTCCAGCACAAGTTATCTCGTGCAATTGTTGACGAAAACCAAGCGGTAATTGTCGAGACGCTGAAAGCGGCTAATATGATGAAAAACCA